>NZ_DGMA01000036.1:0-3853 GCF_002388205.1 Achromobacter sp. UBA4530
GGACGATTTCTTCCTGCCGTATCTGGAAATCCGCAACCGCAAGGCCGGCTATGCCGTCAGCATCGTCAAGGCCGGCGCCAAGCTGGTCGGCCACGACGCGGGCTCGGTGCGCGCACCGCTGACCGACCTGACCGGCGAAGAAATGGAAATGCTTGCCGCCCTGATCAAGAAGTCCGGCGCCGAGTAATCGGCCCGCACTGACACCTGCTATCTGCCCCCGGTCCGGGGGCATTTTTTTCCCCGGACCCGTCGGGGGCGACAACGCCCATCCTTCGGATCGGCGCCTATTTTTGGAGATGACCATGAACCTGACCGGCCAGATGTTGATCGGCTCGACCGCCGTCCTGGGCGCGGGCGCTGCCCAGCACGCCATCAATCCCGCCACCGGCGAACGCCTGGAACCCGCCTACCCCGCCGGCTCCGCCGACGACGTGTCGCGCGCCGCCGAACTGGCCCGCGCCGCCTTTGACCCGTACCGCGCCCTGCCGCTGGAAACGCGCGCCCAATTCCTGGAAAGCATCGCTGAGAACATCGTGGCCATCGGCGACGCGCTGATCGAACGCGCGCACCAGGAAACCGGTCTGCCCGTCGCCCGCCTGCAAGGCGAGCGCGGCCGTACCGTCGGCCAGCTGCGTCTGTTTGCCCGCGTCGTGCGCGACGGCTACTTCCTGGACGCCACGATCGACCCGGCCCAACCCGAGCGCCAGCCGTTGCCGCGCGCCGACCTGCGCCTGGCCAACGTTCCCCTGGGCCCCGTGGTGGTGTTTGGCGCCAGCAACTTCCCGCTCGCTTTCTCGGTTGCGGGCGGCGACACCGCGTCGGCATTGGCCGCCGGTTGCCCGGTGATCGTCAAGGCGCACAACGCCCACCCCGGCACGTCCGAGCTGGTCGGCCGCGCCATCCAGCAAGCCGTCGCCAAGCACGGTCTGCCGGAAGGCACGTTCTCGCTGCTGTTTGGCGCCGGCAATGAAATCGGCACGGCACTGGCAACGCACCCGGCCATCACGGCCATCGGCTTCACCGGCTCGCGCCGCGGCGGCCTGGCGCTGGTCGCTGCCGCCAACGCCCGCCCCGTGCCGATTCCCGTCTACGCGGAAATGTCCAGCATCAACCCCGTCTTCCTGCTGCCCGCCGCGCTGGAAGCGCGCGCCGAGACCATCGCCAAGGGCTTCGTGGATTCGCTGTCGATGGGCGTGGGCCAGTTCTGCACGAACCCTGGCCTGGTGATCGGCATCGAAGGTCCGGCGCTGGACCGCTTCCGCCAGGCTGCCGCCGAGGCCGTCAAGGCCAAGGGCGCCGCCACCATGCTGACGCCGGGCATTTTCTCGGCCTATGAGCAAGGCGCGGATGCCCTCGCGCGCCACGCCAGCGTGTCCACCGTCGGCCGCGGCGAACCCTCGAACCCGGCATGCAACGCCGCCGGCGCCGTGGTGTTCGGCGCCAGCGCCGACCAATTCCTGGCCTCGCACGAGCTGGAAGCCGAAGTGTTCGGCCCCGCTTCGCTGGTTGTCGCGTGCAAGGACGCCGCGCAGGTCCGCGCCGTGGCCGAGCACCTGGAAGGCCAACTGACCGCGACGCTGTTCGTGGACGACGCCGACCTGGACGACGCCCGCGCCCTGCTGCCCGTGCTGGAACGCAAGGCTGGCCGCATCCTGGCCAATGGCTACCCGACCGGCGTGGAAGTCAGCCACGCCATGGTCCACGGCGGCCCCTTCCCGGCCACGTCGAACCCGGCCTCGACGTCGGTGGGCGCCACGGCGATCCGTCGCTTCCTGCGTCCGGTCTGCTACCAGGACCTGCCCGACGGCCTGCTGCCGGAAGGCGTCCAGCGCGGTAACCCGTTGGGTCTGACGCGGATGGTGGACGGCACGCTGGTCAAGGCGTAATGGGTTGACGCCTGGATTACGGGCGTCGCATCAACAAATAGGCCCCGGCGCCGCCCCACGCGGCCCGGGGCCTACGCCATTTCGCGCCCGTGTCAGACACCTATTAAGACGCCCATTGCAAACCCCGATTCACCCCGTCAAAACTCCAACCCAATAAAAAAACCTGGCGCGAGGATCGACTCCCCGCGCCAGGCTTTCATACTTAACAACGCAATCACTGCGCCTTCAGCTTTCCATCGGCAATGATCTTGGCCCACTTGGCCTGCTCGGCCGCCTGAAATGCCGTGAATTCCGCCGGCGTGTTCGGCGTGTAGGCCAGACCCAGGCCCTGCATCTTGGCGGTGACTTCCGGCTTGGCCACGATCTCGGCGATCGTCTTGTTCAGCTTTTCGACCACAGCCGGCGGCGTGTTGGCCGGGGCGTAGATGGCCTGCCAGCTGCTGACGTCAAAGCCCGGCACGCCGGCTTCCTGCATGGTGGGCACGTCCGGCAGCACGGCGGTGCGCTTGGCGGACGTGACCGCCAGCGCGCGGACCTTGCCGCTTTGCACATACGGCAACGCGACCAGGGCGGTTTCGAACGAGCTGGGGATCTGCCCGCCGATCAGGTCCGAAATGGCCGGCGCGCTGCCGCGGTACGGCACGTGCGTCAGGTGCGCGCCCGTCAGCTGCTTGAACACTTCGCCCGACAAATGCTGCGACGTGCCCTGCCCGGCCGAGCCGAAGGCGATGGTGTCGGGATTGGCCTTGGCGGCGGTAACGACATCCTGCACGCTCTTATAGGGCTGGTTCGCGCCTACCAGCAGCACATTGGAAATGCTGCCCAGCAGGATCACGGGCGAGAAATCCTTGGCCGCGTTGTAGTTGATGCTAGGCAGCAGCGACGGGTTGATCGCGTGCGTGGCGATCGTGCCCAGCAGCAGCGTGTAGCCGTCCGGCTTGGCGCGCGCCACGGCGTCCGCGCCCAGTACGCCACCGGCGCCACCCTTGTTTTCAACGACGACGGTCTGCTTGAGCGTCGTGCCCAGTTCCTGGGCGATCAAGCGCCCCAGAATGTCGGACGTGCCGCCCGCCGCAAACGGAACCACCAGCGTGATGGCCTTCGCAGACGGCCAGTCATCAGCGGCGTGGACAGGTGCGGCAAAAGCGGTGGCGACGGCCAGGACGGCCGACAGGCGGCTCAACAGGGGGAATGCCTTCAAACTTGTCTCCTAGAGATTGGAATTGTCGCCGTTCTTGTACGTTGTCGTATGACAATGAGCGCTGAGGATAGCGCGGCCGACTTCTCCGTTCAATATAGGGAAATTCCTAGATTCAAAAGGTACATTCGGCTTGTTGTACGACAACATTTCTCCCGGGAAGCCGTTGTATGCCCGACTTATATGTTGTACGATGACTGACATCGCGGATCGAACAACGCCGCGGCCACGGCATACCGCCTTTTCAATACCCATTCCTTATATTTGGAAGACAGCCATGACGACTCCCCAGGAACTCAAAGCCATCGTCTCGGAAGGATTGCTCTCCTTCCCCGTGACCGACTTCGACCAGAACGGCGATTTCAACGCCAAGAGCTATGCGGCTCGTCTGGAATGGCTGGCCCCCTACGGCGCCACCGCCCTGTTCGCAGCCGGCGGCACCGGTGAGTTCTTCTCGCTGGCCCCTGATGAATACTCCGACGTCATCCGCACCGCCGTGCAGACCTGCAAGGGCAAGGTGCCGATCCTGGCCGGCGCCGGCGGCCCCACCCGCACCGCCATCGCTTACGCACAAGAAGCCGAGCGCCAAGGCGCCAAGGGCGTCCTGCTGTTGCCCCACTACCTGACCGAAGCCTCGCAGGACGGCATCGCCGCCCACGTCGAGCAGGTCTGCAAGTCGGTCAACATCGGCGTCATCGTCTACAACCGCGCCCAGTCGCGTCTGTCGGCCGACAGCCTGGCCCGCCTAGCTGATCGCTGCCCCAACCTG
>NZ_DGMA01000002.1:0-294920 GCF_002388205.1 Achromobacter sp. UBA4530
CATCGACACCGTGGTCTACCGCGGCGGCGATGCCGCCAGCGGTTGGGTGAAGGCGGGCATCGACATGCTGGGCTACGGCGCGGCGTTGATCGCGCTGCTGGGCGCCGTGGTGGCGTTGGGTGCGGCCGCCGTCGGCTATGGATTGGGCAAGCAGGCTGATCGGCGCAACGGCGACTTGCCTTAACTTTTTCTGAATAACCATCTTATTCATCCAAACGGAAACGCCGATTCCCGGACGCACAATGGCGCAGCCCTCAACGCCTCGGGAATCGTCATGAAACGCTCTGCCTGCCTTGCCGCCCTGTTGCTTTGCCTTGCCGCGCCGCACGCGCAAGCCGATTACCCCGAACGCGCCATCACGCTGATCGTGCCGGCCGCCGCGGGCGGCAATGCCGACATCACCGCCCGCCTGATCGGTCAGGAGATGAGCCGGCTGCTCGGCCAGCCAGTCGTCGTCGAAAACCGCGTGGGCGCCGGCGGCCGCATCGGCACGCAGGCCGTGGTCCGGGCCCCCGCGGACGGCTACACCATCGGTTATGCCCACGTCGGCACGCTGGTGCTGCACCGGTACCTGTTCAAGCAGCAGCTGTACGACCTGGACCGTGACCTCAAGCCCATCGGCCTCGTTGCCGAGACCCCGAATGTGATCGTCGTGAATGCCGCGTCGCCGTACCGCGATCTGAAAGGATTCATCGAAGCCAGCCGGGCGCAGCCGGACCGCCTGACCATGACCTCGGCCGATCCGGGCACGACCAGCGAAGTTGGCGTCAAGCTGTTCATCGCCCAGACCGGCGCCGCGGTTCGGCAGATCCCCTACAAGGCCACGGCCGCGCAGCTCTCGGACCTGCTAGGCGGCCACGTGGACTCCATGATGGAAAACCTGCCGCCCTTGATCGGCAACCTGAAGGACGGCCGCCTGCGCGCGCTCGCCGTCACCACCCGCAAGCGGGCCGCGTCCAACCCGGACGTGCCGACGGTGGCCGAACAAGGCTATCCGGAGTACGAGCAGTCCGCGTGGAGCGCCCTGGTTGCACCCGCAGGCACGCCCGTTGCCGCGATCTCGCGGTTGAACGCCGCGATGAATCAGGCGTTGCGCTCGGACGCGGTGAGCCGCGAGTTGCGCAGCCGCTCGCAGGAACCCCTGGGGGGCACGCCGCAGGATGTCCAGGCCCAAATCAAGAAGGAGCTGCCCAAGTGGGAAAGCATCATCAAGGCCGCCACGCTGGATTGAACCGCGCCCAAACACCCAACGGAGCCTGCGCATGGCCAACGTAACCCGCGAGGATTTCTCCGTGGCCGCCGCCACCAATGCGTCGGCTTACCGGCGCGTCACGATCCCGGTGTTGCGGATCGAGGCGGGCCCGGGGCCTGCCGTCGCGCTCATCGCAGGCGTGCACGGCGACGAATGGGAAGGCCAGGCCGCGATTCTGGATCTGTGGCAGCAGTTGCCGGAGATTCTGCAACGCGGCACGGTCTATCTGCTTCCCGCCGTCAATGCGGAAGCGTCGCTGGCCGGCACGCGACTGTCGCCATCTGATGGCGGCAACCTGAACCGCGCCTTCTTGGGCGAACCGGCGCGCGGCTACACCGAAAGCATCGCGGCGGCCTTGGAGGCTCGGCTGCTTCCCCAGGTGCAGGCCATGGTGGACGTGCACAGCGGCGGCGCGTCGCTGCGCTACCTGCCGTCATCGGTCATCACCCGCTACGGCAACGACGCGTATGACGCGCGTCTGCCGGCGCTTGCGCGGGCGTTCGGACTGCCCGACTGCGTGTTCTTTCGCGGCGGCGAGGCCGGGTCCATGCCGGCGGCGGCCAGCCGTCACGGCGTGCTGCGGCTTTCGGCCGAGATCGGCGGCGGCCGGGAAACCAGCCAATCGCTGGCGGACCGCTGCCGCGACGGACTGCTGGGCTGCCTGGCAGAGTTGGGATTGCTGTCCCGTCCCGCTACTGCACACCCCGCCCAGGACGCGCAGGTCCGCCTCTACGACCTGGACGCCCCCGCCGCGACGCTGCGTGCCCGCGAGTCCGGCGTGTTCGTTCCCGCCGTGGAGCTGGGACAATCCGTGGCCGCGCAGCAGCCCATCGGCCGCCTGATCGAACCGGCACGGCCCGACGTCCCTCCGCGCCCATTGCTCAGCCGACAGGCGGGCACCGTGGTCTGCCTGCGTCCCATCGCGCGCAGTGACGACGGCGATTGCCTGCTGCAGGTCGCGCCCGCTCTTCCCTTGGAATCTCTTGCTTCAAGATACTGACCCATGCAGATGAACCCCAGATTGACCGGCCTGCGCTGCATCCGCTGCGCAACCCTCTGGCCCGCGGGCGACTATCCCGAAGGCTGCCCTTCGTGCCTGGCGGCTGGGCACCCCGCCACCCTGGAGTGCCAATACGACGCGCCGTCGCAGGACGGCGCCATACCCCTGCCTGTGCTGTCGGCCGTGACGTTGGGCGAAGGCGGCACTCCATGCCTGTCCCCGCCCGACTTGGCACGCGAAGAAGGCGTGGGCGCGCTATGGCTCAAGTGCGAAAGCGCCAATCCCACCGGCAGCCACAAGGACCGCATGTCGGCGCAACTGGTCTCGCGTGCGCGCCTGGCCGGCGCCACGCGCGTCGCGGCGGCCTCCAGCGGCAATGCGGGCGTGTCGCTGGCCGCCTACTGCGCGGCGGCCGGTTTGCAGGCCGACATCGCCATCACCCACAACTGCCCCCCGCTGCAGCGCGAGGCCATGGAGCGCTTCGGCGCACGGCTGCGCGCCTTCGAAGACAGTCTGGGCCGCTGGCCGTACGTGGCCGACCTGTGCCGCAACCACGGCGCGTTCGCGGGCACCAATTACCTGAATCCGCCGGTGGGCACGCATCCGTACGGCGTCGAGGGCTACAAGCCGATCGCTCAGGAAATCCTGGACGACTGCGGTCTGCCCACGGACATCGTCGTCCCGACCGCGCGCGGCGACCTGCTGTGGGGCATCTTCCTGGGCTGGCAGCACCTGCTTCAGACCGGACGCATTGCCCGACTGCCCCGGCTGCACGCCGTGGAACCCTACCCCCGCCTGTCGCGCGCGCTGGAAACCGGCGATGCCCGCGGCCAATGGGAAAGCGCGACGCAGCAGTATTCCATTGCGGGCGGCACGTGCACGCTGCAAGCATTGGAAGCCCTGTCGCGGTCGGAAGGCATGCCGGTGGAGACCTCCGACGCGCAGGCCGGGCAGGCTCGGCAACGCCTGGAGCGCATGGGACTGGGCGCGGAACTGTCGTCGGCCGCCGCGCTGGCGGCCGTCGCGCGGCTCAGGCGGGCCGGCAAGCTGGATGCGGAATCCAACGTGGTGCTGATGCTGACGTCCGACGGCCGCCGGGGCTGATTCCCGGGCTACACACCAAACCGTTCGACCAGCGGCGCCAGTGCGCCGCGCAGGCACGTCGCCCAGAACTTGCCGGCTTCGGACAACGGGCGGCTGCCGTGCACGATCATGTGGCATTCGAAATGCACGGGCGCCTCGAGCGGCCGGTAGGTGAGGCCCACGGCCTCCATCCCCAGCGCCGTGGCCGGGTTGGCGATACCCACCCCGTGCCCGGCCAGCGCAAGCTGGCATACGGTGCTGGAATACGGCGTCTCGATCGCCACGCGCAGGCTTTGACCGGCCTGACGCAAGAGCGCATCCAGCCGCTTGCGCGATCCGTCTTCGGCGTTCAGCGCAATCACATCGACTTCGGCCAGATGGGAGAAATTCACCGATTCCAGGCGCACCAGCGCATGGCTGGCGGGAAACACGGCCACCGCGCGCAAGCTGGCCAGACGATGCCCGCGCAGCCCTTCGAGTTCGGATTCATCGGCCACCGCCGCCAGATCCAATTCCCCGGACACCACCATATCGCGCAGGGTGTTGGAATCGCGGATCTGCAGGTAGAGCGGCGTATCGGGATAGCGCACGCGAAAACGCGATATCGCATCGCTGACGATCGCGCCGCTGTAGGCGTGGATGCAGCCGATGCGCAGCCGCGGCTGCGCCGCGCCGCGGATCGCTCGGATCTTGCGTCCCAGGCTTTCCAGGCCCACATTCAAGCGGCGGATCTCTTCATACAGTAGCGTGGCCTCGGGCGTGCGCTGCATGCGCTGGCGCACGCGCTCGAACAGGCGCAACTCGATGCTGGCTTCCAGTGCGGCCAGCGTTGCGCTGACGGTCGCAGGCGACACGTCCAGGCGCCGTGCGGCGGCGGTGACGCTTTCCGTCTCGTAGACGGTGCGGAAGGTTTCGACCTGTTTGAGCGTGAACGTCATGAGGCCGGCGGGGAGATCAGATGCGTTGCAGGTCCAGCAGCACGCGCCGCGTGGACAGCGGACGGCCCGCCAGAATCTCGGCCAGTCGCGCGCGCAAGTCGGTGCGCAAGGCGGGCTCGATGGCAGGGTCGTCGAAATCGGGCGGCGCCTCGTCGACGCCGTAACCCGTTTCGCGCAGCAAGGTCCATTCGAAGCGGCGCAGCGCCCCGGCCGCGCGGGTGCCGGCAGACAGTTGCTGCAAGGCCATATCGTATGCGTCGAACAACAGGGGATGCGCGTCCTCGCGCGGCAGCAGGCGCAGCAGCAGTTCGTTCATGTACCAGGCGGACATGAGCGCGGCCCCGGCCAGCGGCCGGATGCCGGCGATCTCGGCGCGCGTCAGCGTCTTGACCTCGCCATTGCCCGTCCAGGACAGCAGCAGCGGCTGGAAAGCCGACAACACGGGGCGCAAAACGGAATAAGGGCGCTTGGCGCCCTTGGCGACCATGGCCACGCAGCCATGATCGCGAGAAAAAGTCTGGACAATCAGGGAGGTTTCACGCCACGCGGTGGCGTGAAGCATGAACCCCGGTCGATCCTGGACGCGTGGCGCCCGTCTACTCATAACCCAAGTCGCGCAGCGCACCCTCGCGGTCGGACCAGCCCTTGCGCACCTTGATGTAGACCTCCAGATGCACGGGTTTGTCCAGCAGCTTGGCAATGTCCTGCCGCGCCTCGGTGGCGATCCGCTTCATGTGCATGCCGCCCGTGCCCAGCAGGATGGGCTTGTGGCTGTCGCGCTCGACGACGACACAGGCGTTGATGGTGGCGCCCTTGGCGGTCTCTTCCCATTGCTCGATGACGACCGTGCAGCCGTACGGCAGCTCGTCGCCCACCAGGCGGAAGATCTTCTCGCGCACCAGTTCGGCCGCGATGAAGCGCATGGGACGGTCGGTCAGCGTGTCTTCCTCGAACATCGGCTCGCCTTCCGGCAGGCGCGATGCGATTTCGTCAAGCAGTTGGTCCAGTTGCTGATTCTTGGTGGCGCTGACCGGCACCACGGCGCCGAACGGATGCTGCGCCATGATCTTGGACACGAACGCGAACAGATCATCGCGGTTCTTCAGCGCATCGATCTTGGAGACGACCAGGATCGTGCGTTCGGGGTTGGGCAACAGCGGCAGCAACTTGGCGTCGCCTTCGGACCACTTGCCGGCTTCAACCACATGCACCACCACGTCCACGTCGGCCAGGGCCTGCGTGACGACGCGGTTCATCATGCGGTTCATCGCTCCACCGTGGCGCGTCTGGAAACCGGGGGTATCGACGAACACGAACTGCTCGTGCTCGCGCGTCAGCACACCGTGGATGCGGTGGCGCGTGGTCTGCGCCTTGCGCGACACGATGGAAATCTTGGAACCGATCAGGGCGTTCGTCAGCGTGGACTTGCCCACGTTGGGGCGGCCGACGATGGCAACGAAGCCGGTACGAAAAGGGGTATCGCTCATTTAGTCTCTTGAGCCACTGCCACGGGCAGCGACAATTGCGCGGTTTTGCGCGCCTTGCCCGACTTGCGGGCAGCCTTGGTGGCCGGGCTGACGGCCAGCGCGGCCTCGAGCGCCAGCTTGGCGGCCGACTGCTCAGCGGCGCGGCGGCTGGCGCCGGGCGCCATTACCTTGATATCGAGCGCCGGAATGGCGCACTCGACTTCGAACTGCTGGCTGTGGGCCGCGCCGTGCGTGGCCACCACCGTATACAGCGGCAGGGCCAGCTTGCGGCCCTGCAAAAATTCCTGCAGCAAGGTCTTGGCGTCCTTGCCGAGTGTTTTGGGATCCACCGATGCCAGCACCGGCTGGTACTGGCGCACGATCACGCGGCGCGCTGCCTCGAAACCCGCATCCAGGAAGACAGCGCCGAAGATCGCTTCGACCGTGTCGGCCAGAATGGACGGGCGGCGGAATCCGCCGCTCTTGAGTTCGCCTTCGCCCAGTCGCAGGTACTGGGACAGTTCCAGCCGCTGGGCGATATCTGCCAGCGACGCCTGCTTGACCAGGTTGGCCCGCAAACGCGACAGATCGCCTTCGTCGATTTTTGAATAGCGTTCGAACAGCATCGCCGCCACGACGAAGTTCAGCACGGAATCCCCAAGGAATTCCAACCGCTCGTTATGGCGCGCGCCGTGGCTACGGTGCGTCAGCGCCTGTTCAAGCAAGGCCGCATCACCGAAGTGGTAATCCAGGCGGTTTTCTAGCGTGGCTAGCGACATAATCAGTTGAATCGGCCGATACGGCTCAGATCGCTGAAGTTCATCCAGATGAAGAAAGCGCGGCCGACGATGTTGGCTTCCGGAACGAAGCCCCAATACCGGCTGTCCGCGCTGTTGTCCCGATTATCGCCCATGGCGAAATAATTGCCCTCGGGTACTTTGCAGCGTACCCCATTGTGGCTGTATTGGCAGTTTTCACGGAACGGAAAAGTCCACCTTTCCGGGGAATACACCTGCGGAACCTTCTCTTCTAGCAGGATCTTGTGTTCAACGTCGCCCAACTTCTCTTTATATTGCGCGATGTACGAAACACGATCCGGCTCGAAATAGTCACCATCACGCACGTGCGGGACCAGTTCGCCATTGACATAAAGCTTCTTGTCGATGTATGCGACTTCGTCGCCCGGCAGGCCAACGACGCGCTTGATGTAGTCGACGTTCGGATCAACGGGGTACCGGAACACAAATACGTCACCACGCTTGGGCTCGCCGACGGGGATGACCTTCTTGTCGATCACGGGCAGGCGCAGACCATAGCTGAACTTGTTCACCAGGATCAGGTCGCCGGACTGTAGCGTGGGCAGCATCGAGCCGGACGGAATGCGGAACGGCTCAACCACGAACGAGCGCAGCATGAACACGAACAGGATGACGGGAAAGAAGCTGACCGCGTATTCGACCCACCAGGGCACGCGCCGCGCGGCGTCGCCGGCCTCGCGCCGCAGGCGCTCGGCCTCTTGCGCATCGCCCACCAGTGCCGCGTCGTATTGCGCCATCGCGGCCTGAGCGCGGCGCTCGCGCCCCTTGCGCAGTACGGCCAGATCGAGCACCCAGATAACGCCGGTAACCACCAGCAGAATAAAAAGGATCAGGGCAAAGTTCCAACTCATCAGCTAATCGCCTTCTGGGGTTCTATTTGTCTTCCACCTGCAGGATGGCAAGGAACGCCTCCTGCGGAATTTCCACGCTACCCACCTGCTTCATGCGCTTCTTGCCCGCCTTCTGCTTTTCCAGCAGCTTCTTCTTGCGCGAGATGTCGCCGCCGTAGCACTTGGCCAGCACGTTCTTGCGCAGCGCCTTCACGTTCTCGCGCGCGATGATTTCGGCGCCGATGGCCGCCTGGATGACTACGTCGAACATCTGGCGCGGGATCAGGCCGCGCATGCGGGTCACCACGTCGCGCGCACGGTGCCGCGCGTTGCTGCGGTGGACGATGACGGCCAGCGCGTCGACGCGGTCGTTGTTGATCAGCAGGTCGACACGCACCACGTCAGCGGAGCGGTATTCCAGGAATTCGTAGTCCATCGAGGCATAGCCGCGCGACACGGACTTCAGCTTGTCGAAGAAGTCCAGCACGATCTCGGCCAGCGGAATCTCGTACACCAGGTGAACCTGGCGGCCGTGATAGCTCATGTTGACCTGCACGCCGCGCTTGTTGTTGCACAGCGTCATGACCGGACCGACGTAGTCCTGCGGCATGAACAGCGTGACCTTCACGATGGGCTCGCGGATGTCCTGGATCTTGCCGATCTCGGGCATGCGCGACGGGCTTTCCACGGTGATCACGGAGCCATCGCGCTGCTCGACTTCGTACACCACCGACGGCGCGGTGGTGATGATGTCCATGTCGAATTCGCGTTCCAGGCGCTCCTGCACGATTTCCATGTGCAAGAGGCCAAGGAAACCGCAGCGGAAACCGAAGCCCAGCGCTTGCGACACTTCGGGTTCGAACATCAGCGCGGCGTCGTTGAGCTTGAGCTTTTCGAGCGAATCGCGCAGTTGGTCGTATTCGGAGCTTTCGACCGGATACAGCCCGGCGAACACCTGCGGCTTGACTTCCTTGAAGCCCGGCAACGGGTTGGCGGCGGGCTTGTTGGCCAGCGTGACGGTGTCGCCGACCTTGGCGTCTTCAAGCTGCTTGATGCCGGCGATGATGAAGCCCACCTCGCCCGCCGATAGATGCGGACGCTGCTGCGACTTGGGCGTGAACACGCCGGTCTGCTCGCACAGGTGGGTGGCGCCGGACGCCATCAGCAGGATCTTGTCCTTGGGCTTGAGCACGCCATTGATGATGCGCACCAGCATGACCACGCCGACGTAGTTGTCGAACCACGAATCAATGATCAGCGCCTGCAGCGGCGCTTCGGGATCGCCTTCCGGGGCGGGCACGCGGGCCACGATGGTTTCGAGGATTTCGTCGATGCCCATGCCGGTCTTGGCGCTGGCCAGCACGGCGTCCGAGGCGTCGATGCCGATCACGTCCTCGACTTCCTGGCGGGCGCCTTCAGGATCAGCCTGCGGCAGGTCCATCTTGTTCAGCACCGGCACGACTTCCACGCCCAGTTCGATAGCGGTGTAGCAGTTGGCCACCGTCTGCGCTTCCACGCCCTGCGATGCGTCCACCACCAGCAGTGCGCCTTCGCAGGCGGACAGGGACCGGCTGACTTCATACGAGAAGTCCACGTGCCCTGGGGTGTCGATCAGGTTCAGGTTGTAGATCTTGCCGTCCTGCGCCTTGTAATGCAGGGCGGCCGTCTGGGCCTTGATGGTGATGCCGCGCTCGCGCTCGATTTCCATGGAATCGAGGACCTGCGCCGACATCTCGCGATCCGCCAGTCCGCCGCAGCGCTGGATCAGGCGATCGGCCAGGGTCGACTTGCCGTGATCGATGTGGGCAATGATGGAAAAGTTGCGGATATGCTGCATGCTTGAATTTATAAGGGACGGAACAGACGGCACACGGCCGGGAGACACCGCCGCCGGAATGTGCACGGCCGACGTGTGAGGCGCTGACGGGCTAGGCCCGGACAAAACTGAGGGGGCGCCAAGCGCCCCCTCTTGCGGCAACCAGCCATTTTAGCCGGTCTTGAGCCATTTTTTTTGCCCTGGGCGCGCCCCGGGACAAAAAGCGCCCTGGGGTGGCCACACCTGGCGGTTTCCCGCCATGCTGGCTGCCCGGTGGCGGCGCCGGGCAGGCGCCCGCCGGTCCGGGCCGTCATCACTTGGACGCAGGCACCGCTACCCATTGCGTCTGGTCGCCACGGCGCACCAGCAGGCCCGTCGCGCGGCTCTTGTCCAGCTTGGCGACCAGTTCGCCGAACTGCTTTGCGCCGGTGACATCGGTGTCGTTCAGCGCCAACACGATGTCGCCTTCCTGCAGACCCGCCTTCGCGGCCGCGCCATCGGCAACCTTCACCTGGACGCCGCCCTTGATGCGCAGCTTCTTCTGGGTATCGGCGGGGACGTCGATGACGCCCAGGCCCAGCGCGTTGGTGACCTCAGGTTCCGGCGCAGGCTTCTTGCCGGCGGCAGCGGCCTTCTCGGTGGGGATCTCGCCCACCTTGACCGACAGCGTCATGCTCTTGCCCTTGCGCCAGATTTCCATGTCGGCGCGCGTGCCCGGCTTGGTCTCGCCGACGATGCGCGGCAGGTCGGACCAGCGCTTGATCGGTTCCTTGTTGAACTTCAGGATCACGTCGCCCGGCTGCACACCCGCCTGCTCGGCAGGGCCTTCGGCTTCAACGCTGCTGACCAGCGCGCCTTCTGCCTTGGGCAGGCCAATGGCCTCGGCCACATCCTTGCCGACTTCACCGATCTGCACGCCAACCCGGCCACGCGTAACCTTGCCGGTCGTGCGCAGTTGGTCCACCACGCGCATGGCCTCGTCGATCGGAATGGCCAGCGAGATGCCCATGAATCCACCGCTGCGCGAGATGATCTGGGAATTGATGCCCACGACCTCGCCGTCCAGGTTGATCAGCGGGCCGCCCGAATTGCCGGGGTTGACCGCCACGTCGGTCTGGATGAACGGCAGGTATTCGCCGGTATCGCGGCCGATGGCGCTGACGATGCCGGAAGTGACGGTGGAATCCAGGCCGAACGGCGAGCCGATGGCGAGCACCCACTGCCCCTTCTTGAGCTTCTTGGGATCGCCGATCACCAGCGGCGTCATGTCCTTGGCTTCGATCTTGATGAGCGCCACGTCCGTGCGCTCGTCCGTGCCGATGACCTTGGCCTTGAACTCGCGTCCGTCGGTCAGGGTGACGTAGATGTCCGTCGCGTCGACGACCACGTGGTTGTTGGTCAGGATGTAGCCGTCGGCCGACACGAAGAAGCCGGAACCCACGCCGCGCGGCACGGTGCGCTCTTCGGGCGGCGTCGGCTGCGGACGCTGGCGCGGACTGGGCGATTGCGGTCCGGGCGGCTGGAATTCGGGACCGAAGAACCAGCGGAACAGTTCGTAGGGATCGCTGCCGCCAGGACCATTGCCGCCGCCGCGCACCGGAACCGTGGCGGTCGTGCGGATGTTGACGACGGCCGGATCGGCCTTTTCAACGATGGCCGTGAAGTCGGGCAATCCGACCGCGGCAGGCGCCGTCTGCGCCACCGTCACCGGCACGTAGGCGGTGGACAGCATGGCCCCCGCCGCGACAGCCGCCAGAAAGCGCCGGAAAAAAGCGTTCGAGACCGTCATTGCTTTCATATGTCACTCCGAAATTGCTGCTTGCGGAACGGCGGGAATTATTTGGCCCCGCCCTCCGCGGGTGCGGCTGCCGCGGGTGCGGGAGGCACGTACTCAGTGGCCTGCGCAAGTTGTTCCAGCGTGGCGGCGGGCACTTCGCCCACCGCGGTCAGCCAGAAATCCGCAATGCGCGCGCCATATACATTGATCGCGCCGCGCTGGGACGCGCCGTGCGCCGGCTGGTGATTGCGCTGGCTGTCATAGGGCTCGATGAAGACCGAGATTGCCGCCAGGCCGTCGGACAGCACCATCTGGCTGACCGGCGATCCGCGCTTCATGGCACGCGAGACCTGCATGATCGTCTTGAAGCCGTTGGGCGCCGGAATGCGCCAACCCTGCGCCGCCAGGTCCACGGGCTGCATGTTGGCCTCGAGCACCTTCCAGTCGCGGGTATTCCAGCGCGAGGACAGCGATTGCGGATCGACTTCGGAGCCCAATCGCAGCGAGGTGAACGACACCTGCTCGACCACGCCACGCGCGGCATTGAGCGTCTGGGCCTTCAGCAGCAGATTGGTTTCGACGTCCGCGCACAGGCGATAGCCGTAACGCAGCTTGTCCAGCGGTTCGATCGTGATCAGCCGGCATTCGCGGCCAGCAACGCGGTGCGGCGTGGGTTCCGTGCGGATCTTGTAGTGTTCCGACAGGTTGGCCGGATCGCCCAGCAACAGGCCCGGGAAGCGATCTCCGCGACGGCGCTCGACAAGCACAGTCTTGCGTTCGGGGATCAGGCACTGCACGTCGTCGTTGTGACGCAGGTATTCTCGCGGCTGGCCGTCAAGGATCTCGAGGCGTTCGCGCTCGCCGGTACCATCGAGGACGTGCACGAGGCGCGAGGACTGGATGACGTCGCCCTGCTGATACATGAAGACGCCGGCGTAGTCCTGCTTGCGGGCCGCCTGCTGGATGCGCGTGAGCAGCTGCACGACGTCTTCGGTCTGGCCGGCCGGCGTGGCGCCAGCGGCGGCCGCGGGACCGTGCGCGGCAAGGAAAGCGGTGAGGAGCGTGGCGGCGAACCAGCCGGCGCGATGAGCCTGCCACGAGGCAGCTCGTCCCAGCACCGGCCAGCGTGATGGAAGCACAAGCGCCATCAACGTCCCGCTCCGACATCGAACGACACCTGCCGGACCGCGCTGGGGCCAGCCATCTGGCGATGGGCCTCCAGGTAGTCGCGCAGGCCCGAGTCGTCGGAGGCCGAAGCCGGCGAGCTGGCGTCGGCCAGCACGCGCACATCCGTCGCCGGCGAGCCGGTGACGTACGGCTGCGCCACCCACGCGACCGTGGCCACTGCGGCGGCGACAGCCAGGCCGGACAGGCCCATGCGCAACGGCGAGCGGCGCCGAGGCGCCGCTACGATGGGCAGTTCCGCGTCCAGCGCGCGCGCCAGGCGGGCCGAGAAGGCCGCGCTGGGCGTCAGCGCCAGATCGGAATTGCGCAGGGAATCACCAATCAAATGATAGGTGTCCCAGGTCTGACGTCCCTCTTTGGACAACAGACTGGGAAGAATATCGTCGGAATCTTCTCCGTCCATCCAGGCGGAAACCGATTCCTCCCAGGAGGACTCGGCGATCTCAACGGATTTGGCTGCTGTTTGCATGACTGCCACTCCTTACCAGCGACGCTCGACATCGGTGTCGAGCAACGGACGCAACTTGGTCGCAATGGCTTCACGCGCACGAAAAATGCGGGAGCGCACCGTACCGATCGGGCAATCCATGCTCTGGGCGATGTCTTCGTAACTCATACCTTCGATTTCACGCAGGACAATTGCGGTGCGCAATTCTTCAGGTAGTTCCTCAATGGCCGCGTTCACCGTCTCGGCGATTTCGCGGCTGGCAACCATGGATTCCGGCGTGCTTATATCCGTTAGGTTGTCGGTTTCGTTAAAAGTTTCACCGTCTTCCGTTTCAATCGCGTTGGGCGCGCTGGGGCGCCGCCCCTGCGAGGCAAGCCAGTTGCGCGCCGTATTGATGGCGATGCGATACAGCCAGGTGTAGAAGGCGCTTTCGCCGCGGAACTGGGGCAAGGCGCGGTAAGCCTTGATGAAGGCCTCCTGCGCCACATCCTCGATTTCGGCGGGATCGCGGATCATCCGGGCCAGCAGACGGAGGATCTTGCGCTGGTACTTGAGCACCAGAAGATCAAATGCCTTCTTGTCGCCCCGCTGCACGCGGGCGACAAGCTCGGCGTCGACTTCGCGCTCGCTCATGAGGCCTCCCGCAAAGGACGCGCCGGGCGTGCCTGCCGCGCCGTGCCCGCGACGAGGCGCAGACGGCGCCAGGATTCGGGTCGCAGCGTGTGCTTCCAGACGGTGAGGGTGATTTTGCTAGTGGTAAAGGCCGTACTCCCGGTGGGCAAAGGCTGCAGGATAAGCGTCAGCCACGCTGGGCCCCGTTGCTGGTCCAGGAGCAGCGCGTCCTGCCAGCCTTGCGGCCGGCATAGCTGCCAGTGGCCAGTCCCGGTCGCGGTACGTAGCGCCGTTACCGGGGACGGGGCGTTCCGAGCCGAGTGTAACAGCCCGGCCAAGAGGAATAGAAGGGCCAGGAGCGCGGCCGCAGCCCAGGCATAACCATGCCAGGCTGCCGCTGTCAGCACGCTGGCCGCCGCAGCGGCCAGCGCCAACCCGAAGAGCGCGACGGCTCCCCTGGGCTGCGAGACAGGTAGGCGGAACGACCAACGCCCCCCGACCAAGTCGTCCAAATCAGACCCGGCGAACGGCCATCGAGCCGTTGGTGCCGCCAAAGCCGAACGAATTGGACAGACCCACGTCGATCTTCATCTGCCGCGCTTCGTTCGCGCAGTAATCCAGATCGCATTCCGGATCCTGATTGAAGATGTTGATCGTCGGAGGCGAGACCTGGTTGTACACAGCGAGCGTCGTGAACACGGCTTCGATGCCGCCGGCCGCGCCCAGCAGGTGGCCGGTCATCGACTTGGTCGAGTTGACCACCAGCTTCTTGGCGTGGTCGCCGAACGCCAGCTTGAGCGCGTCGGTTTCGTTCTTGTCGCCCAGCGGCGTGGACGTGCCATGCGCGTTGACGTACTGGACGTCTTCGGCATTCAGGCCGCCGTTGCGCAGCGCGTTGATCACGCCGCGGCGCGGGCCGTCCTTGTCCGGTGCGGTGATGTGGTGGGCATCGGAGCTCATGCCGTAGCCAGCCAGTTCACCGTAGATACGCGCGCCGCGCTTCTTGGCGTGCTCGTACTCTTCCAGCACCAGGACGCCAGCGCCCTCGCCCAGCACAAAGCCGTCGCGGTCGCGGTCCCAGGGACGCGATGCGGTCTGAGGATCATCGTTGCGGGTCGACAGCGCGCGCATGGCGGCAAAGCCGCCAATGCCCAGCGGCGACACGGTGGATTCGGCGCCGCCAGCCACCATGACGTCGGCATCGCCGTATTCGATAAGGCGTGCGGCATCGCCAATGCAATGCAGGCCGGTCGTGCAGGCCGACACTACGGCGTAGCTGGGGCCCTTCATGCCGTAGGCGATCGACAGATGCCCGGAAATCAGGTTGATCAGCGAACCCGGCACGAAGAACGGCGAAATGCGCCGAGGTCCCTTGGCAAGGTAATCGACCTGGGTTTCTTCGATGCGCGGCAGACCGCCGATGCCGGAGCCCACGATCACGCCGATACGCTCGGCGTTTTCTTCGGTGACTTCCAGGCCGCAATCGCGCCAGGCCTGCATTCCGGCAGCCAGGCCGTAATGGATGAACGTATCCATCTGGCGGGCTTCCTTGGCCGAAATATAGGTACTGATGTCGAAGTCTTTGACTTCGCCAGCAATGTGGGTGGTGATGGCCGAGGGATCGAAACGGGTGATGCGGCTGATGCCAGAACGTCCGTTGACGATATTGTCCCAAGCGGTGGTCAGATCATTTCCTACGGGGGAAACGATACCCAGGCCGGTGATGACGACACGTCGCTTCACGGATGACTCCTCAAACAGACAAAAGAAAGGCGGTTTTCGGGATGCGCTGCGCGTGTGGACCACATGAAGGCAGGTGAGGCATTACAACGCCCGACCTGCCGGTGGACCACACGGCACTCCTGAAACCGCCCTGATTCCAGGTTGGCCGACGAAATCGGGCAACCAGGACGATATAGGCTGAGCTTACTGCTTACCGTGCGAATTGATGTAGTCAATCGCTTGTTGCACGGTCGTGATCTTTTCGGCCTCTTCGTCGGGGATCTCGGTCTCGAATTCGTCTTCGAGGGCCATGACCAGTTCGACCATGTCGAGCGAATCGGCACCGAGGTCGTCAAGGAAGGAGGACTCGTTCTTGATCTCGGCTTCGTTGACGCCAAGTTGTTCAGCGACGATCTTCTTGACGCGCTGTTCGATGCTTTCCATGCAGATCTCCAATTGGGAAAAATCCCGCGAATTATAGCCAAGCGCGGAGTGATGCAACGCCTGACCGTGACAAAAATAACACCGCGCATTTGTTCTGTCGCCGAGACCGGCGCAGGTTGACCATGTGCGGCGTTTCCGGAGAATCGCGCGCCGCCTTGCCGGCTGCCCGGCGGCGGCGCGTGATTCGTGATTTATTGCATGTACATCCCGCCGTTGACGTGCAGGGTGGTGCCGGTAATGTAACCCGCCTGCGGTCCGGACAAAAAGGCCACGGCATGCGCAATATCAGCCGGCGAGCCCAAACGGCCCAGCGGAATCTGTTGCAGCAGCGCCGCGGTCTGGTTTTCACCCAGCGCACGCGTCATGTCGGTATCGATGAAGCCAGGCGCCACGCAGTTCACGGTGATGTTGCGGCTGCCCAGTTCACGTGCCAGAGCACGCGCCATGCCCGCCACACCCGCCTTCGCGGCTGCGTAATTGGCCTGGCCCGCGTTACCGCTGGAGCCCACCACGGAAGTCACGTTGATGATGCGTCCCCAGCGGGCCTTCATCATGCTGCGCAACACGGCGCGCGACAGGCGGAAGACGGAAGCCAGGTTGGTGTCGATGACGGCCGACCAATCGTCGTCCTTCATGCGCATCGCCAGCGTATCACGGGTGATGCCGGCGTTATTGACGAGGATGTGCGGACCGCCGCCTTCCTTGCCCAGCGCGTCGATCAGCGCATCGCAGGCAGCGGCGTCGGTCACGTCCAGCACCACGCCGCGGCCGCCGAACGGCGCCAGCGCTTCGGTGATGCCAGCCGCGCCCGATTCGGACGTGGCGGTGCCGACGACGGTTGCGCCGCGTCCGGCCAGTTCCAGGGCGATCGCCCGGCCAATGCCGCGGGTCGCGCCCGTGACGAGCGCGATCTTGCCCTGCAGTTCGGTCGAGGTGTTGTCCATTGATCAGTTTCCGTTGACGGCTGCCATCGCCGCTTCCAGCGAAGCAGGATCGGTGATGGCCAGCCCGGTGAGTTCGGGGTCGATGCGCTTGGTCAGGCCAGCAAGCACCTTGCCCGGACCGCATTCGATGACGTGCGTGACGCCTTGCGCCTTCATGGCGCGCAGGGTTTCGACCCAGCGCACAGGATGCCACGCCTGACGAACCAGCGCATCGCGGATCGCGTCGGGGTCGGTGGGCGAAGCCACATCGACGTTGTTGATGACCTGCACTTGCGGCGCGGACACAGCGGCGCCAGCGAGCGCGCCAGCCAGCACGTCGGCGGCGGGCTTGAGCAGGCTGGAGTGGAACGGCGCGGATACGGGCAGCAGCAAGGCGCGCTTGGCGCCGGCAGCCTTGGCCAGTTCGCAGGCGCGTTCGACTGCTGCCTTGTGGCCGGCGATCACGACTTGCGCGGGCGCATTGAAGTTGACGGCTTCGACCACTTCACCTTGTGCGGCTTGCGCACACGCGGCGCGCACGGCGTCGTCGTCCAGGCCCAGGATGGCGGCCATGGCGCCGGTGCCGACCGGAACGGCGGCCTGCATGGCGTCAGCCCGCACGCGCACCAGGCGCACGGCGTCTTCCAGCGCCAGCGAACCGGCGGCGGTCAGCGCGGCGTATTCGCCCAGGCTGTGGCCGGCCACGACATCAGGCTTGCGGCCGCCCGCGGCGATCCAGGCGTTGTAAAAAGCAACGCCGGCGGTCAGCATGGCCGGCTGCGTGTTGGTGGTCAGGTTGAGCTGTTCGACGGGACCCTGCGCGATCAGCGCGCCCAGGTCCTGACCCAGCGCCTGCGAGGCCCGTGCGACGGTGCCCGCGACCGCCGCCACGCCAGACCAGGCGTCCAGCATGCCGACAGCTTGCGAACCCTGGCCAGGAAAGACAAAAGCGATTTTCATGATTGAGCGTGTGGATTGATTCAGTGTCTGTGTGGAATGCCAGGCGTGCTCTCCGGCCGCCCGCGGCACACATGCCGCCGCGGCCAGGGCACACCCTTACATGCGAGCCAGTACCGAGCCCCAGGTGAATCCGCCGCCCACGCCCTGCATCAGGATGAGCTGGCCCGGCTTGACGCGGCCGTCGCGGCGCGCGGCATCGAGCGCAAGCGGCACGCTGGCCGCGGACGTGTTGGCGTGACTGTCGACGGTGATGACGACCTTCTCGACGGGCACGTCCAGCTTGCGAGCCAGGAAATTCAGGATGCGCACGTTGGCCTGATGCGGGATCAGCCAATCGACGTCGGCAACGGTGACGCCGGCTTCGGCGCAGGTGTCGCGCGCCGAGCGGTCCAGGACGGTGACGGCCTGCTTGAAGACGGCCTGGCCGTCCATGCGCAGGAAGGGATCGCCCGTGACGTCGCCGTAGGCCACGTTGCCCGCGGCGCTGAGGATCTTCATCTGGCTGCCGTCGGCATGCAGTTGCGCGGCCAGGATGCCGGGCGTGTCGGAGGCCTTCAGCACAACAGCGCCGGCGCCGTCACCGAACAGCACGCAGGTGCTGCGGTCGTTCCAGTCGAGGATGCGCGAGAACACTTCGGCGCCGATCACCAGCGCGCAGCGCGCGCGGCCCGCGCGGATGAAGCTGTCGGCGGTGGTGAGCGCGTAGACGAAGCCGCTGCACACGGCCTGCACGTCGAACGCGGCCGAACCCTTGGCGCCGAGGTTGGCCTGCACCAGGCAGGCCGTGCTGGGAAACACGAAATCGGGCGTGGACGTGGCCACGATGACGAGATCGATTTCGGAAGCATCAACGCCCGCATCGGCCAGCGCGCGGCGCGAGGCCTCGGTGGCCAGCTGGCTGGTGGTCACGCCACGCTCGGCCAGATGGCGCTGACGGATGCCCGTGCGCTCGACAATCCATTCGTCGGAGGTGGCGATATCGCGCGTCGCCAGTTCCGCAGCCAGTTCGTCATTCGAAACCACGCGTTCCGGCAGGAAGCTGCCGGTGCCCGCGATCACGGAGTATTTCATTGCGGTATCCATCAAGCGGTATCCCCAGCCACGTTGGGCGACGCCGCCGATGGGCGATCGCCGGATTGAACGCGCTTGGTAATTTGAGCGACCGTCTGCGCGGTGCGCTCCAGCAGTTTACTCACTACGGCTTCGCGCGCGCGTTGCAAGGCAAAACCGAAGGCGTAAACGTCCGCGGATCCGTGGCTCTTGATGACGACGCCACGCAAGCCGAGCAAAGCCGCGCCGTTGTAGCGGCGGTTGTCCACGCGGTTGCGCAGGCGGTTCAGCACAGGCTTGGCCACCGCGCCGGCGATCAGCGTGATCAGATTGCGCTTGAACTCTTCGCGAATGATGCTGGACAGCATCTTCGCCAGTCCTTCCACGGACTTGAGCACGACGTTGCCGACAAAGCCGTCGCAGACGACGACGTCGACCGTGCCCTTGAAGATGTCATTGCCTTCGACGTTGCCGTAGAAGTTCAGCGGGCTGCCGCGCAGAAGCTCGGCGGCTTCCTTGACGACTTCGTTGCCCTTGATGACTTCTTCGCCAATGTTCAGCAAACCCACGGTGGGGTTGTCGCGATGGTCCACCGCCTGCGACAGCGCGGCGCCCATGATGGCGAATTGCAGCAGGTGCTCGGCCGTGCAGTCCACATTCGCGCCCAGGTCCAGCACCGTGGTGGCGCGGCCCGTCTGGTTCGGAATGGACGTGGCGATCGCCGGGCGGTCGATACCGTCCAGCGTCTTGAGCACATAACGTGAGATGGCCATCCAGGCGCCCGTGTTGCCCGCGGAAATGCAGGCGTCCGCCCGCCCATCCTTGACGGACTGGGCAGCGAGGCGCATGGAGGAGTCTTTTTTGCGGCGCAGGGCGACCTCGACCGGGTCGTCCATGGTGACGACTTCGGAAGCCGCCACGATCTCAAAGCGATCGCGCGCCACGTTGCGGTGCTCGGAGAGCGCAGCTTCGATAGCGTCGGGAAGCCCGACCAGCAATAGCCGGGTGTCCGGAAATTGCCGGGCGAACTCGATCGCAGCCGGAATCGTGACGGGCAGACCGAAGTCTCCGCCCATACAGTCTATGGCGATGCGTATCACGGGTGCCAGGTATCAGCGCTCAGCCGAAATGGTCCGAGTACGAGTTCGGCCCGGGGGCCTTATTCGTCGGCCTTGGTCTTCAGGACCTTGCGGCCACGGTAGAAGCCGTTGGGGCTGATGTGGTGACGCAGGTGCGTTTCACCGGTGTTCGGTTCGATGGCGGTCGACGGGGCCACCAGAAAATCGTGCGAACGGTGCATACCGCGCTTGGAGGGGGACTTCTTGTTTTGTTGAACGGCCATGATGACTCCTAGAAACGGGGCGCATTGTACGCGATGCGGCCCGATGTTGATCTCAATCTTTGTGCTTCAGTTGTTCCAGCACCGCAAACGGCGACGGACGCTTGACAGCGGGCTCCTCTTCAGAAGCTTCGCTGGCCTTGGCCTGCGCGCCCGGGCATACATCATGCTTGGGCACATACGGAATGCTCAGAATGAGCTCATCTTCGATCTGGGCCAACAGATCAAAATGATGCGAACCCACCACCTTTTCAGGTTGCTGGGCCACAGAATCCCTTCCTACGCCTTCGTCGTCCTCGTCGTCGTCATCGTCGCCTTGATCGGCAAAGGAATGATCATCGTCGAGGTCGTCTTCGGATTTGACCAGTTGCAGCACGACTTCGCTGTCGACCGGATACGCAAACGGCGCATTGCACCGCTGGCACACAACCACCGGATTCGCCTTCACATGCAGGCGCAAAAGCGATTGGCCCATCAGCAAGCCGGTTTTGCCTTCTTCGCCTTGCACGGACCAGGTCACAAGTCCGGCTTCGCCCAGCGGTTGCTCGGGCAGGCCATCGACCACGCGGGCAAGACGCACCAAGGCGATGCTGCCCTGCGCGCTTTTACCCAGACGGGCAAAGGCGAAGGCGTCGATGCGCTTGACGTCAGAGTCCGCCGCATTCACACCAGCACCGGCCGATCCGTCCGCGCGGCGACTCGCATCGCCAGGCTTTCCCTTCGGTGTCATGTTGATGTTCCTGCAAAAATGCCGCAAAACGTTAGATAATACTGTGACTTACGTATTACCGTCAAATGCCGCATGCCCCACAAACCTAGCTTGATCCTCGCGTCCAGCTCGCGATACCGCAAAGAACTGTTGTCCCGCCTGCGGCTGCCCTTTTCCGCGATTTCCCCCGATGTAGACGAAACGCCACAACCTGGCGAAACCCCGGAGGTGCTGGCGCTGCGCCTGTCCGTCGCGAAGGCGATGGTGGTGGCGGAAAAACATCCGGGCAGCATCGTGATCGGCTCTGACCAGGTTGCCACCGTGGACGGCGCCCCCATCGGCAAGCCGGGCGACTTCACGCGGGCCCAGGCGCAACTGCGCGCGCTGTCGGGCAGACTGGTGGAGTTTCACAGCGCGCTGGCCGTGACCGACGGCCAACGCGTGGAAAAGGCCGACATTGTGACGCGCTGCCGGTTCCGCCAACTGTCCGACCATGCCATCGACACCTACCTGCGCGCCGAAGAGCCTTACGATACCGCAGGCAGCGCCAAGGCGGAAAGCCTGGGCATTGCCCTGATGGAAAGCATTCAAAGCGACGATCCAACCGCCATCATAGGCCTGCCGCTGATCGAGTTGACACGCATGCTGGCAACTTTCGGACTGGATCCGCTCGACGCCCCGGGAGCATCCGCATGACCGGCGCCCTGCACCTGATTCCGGTCAGCCTGGGCGATGCGCCCCCCGAGCGCTGGCTGCCAGCCGACGTGCGCGCGCTGGCCGGCCGGCTGGACACCTACATCGCCGAGAACGCCAAGACCGCTCGCGCCTTCCTGAAGCTCATCGGCACCACCCGGCCGCTGCAGGAAATCACCATCCACACCCTCACCGACAAGGCCGACGCCGCGCAGATCAAGGCATGGCTCGACCCCGCAAAGCGCGGCGCGGAGATCGGCCTGGTTTCCGAGGCAGGCTGCCCCGCCGTCGCGGACCCCGGCACCAAGGTCGTGGACGCAGCGCACCGCATGGGGATCGCCGTCAAACCCTGGGTAGGCCCCTCTTCGATTCTGCTGGGCTTGATGGCCAGCGGCCTGGACGGGCAGCGTTTCGCCTTTCATGGTTATGCCCCGGTGGAACCCGGCGAACGTGCCAAGCAACTGCGCGCCTGGGAGCAGCACTCGGCCCGCCACAACCAGACGCAGTTGTTGATCGAGACCCCATACCGCAACGCCGCGATGTTTGCCACGCTGATCGCCACCTTGAAGGGCGACACCAAGCTGTGCGTGGCGCGCTCGATGACGACGGCAGACGAATGGGTGGTCACCCATACGGTGGCCGACTGGAAGAAGTTGCCGGCGCCCCAGCTGGACAAGCTGCCGACGCTGTTCCTGTACCTGGCGCGCTGATCATGATCCGCCTATTTTCCACGCTGCTGGCCGCGGCGGTCCTGGCCGGCTGCGCGGCGCGCGGGCCCGCCGGCCTGGATCTGGACACCTCGATCACCGCCGTCAGCCAGAGCAGCCGGGTGCGATCCGTGGTCGTGCACTACACCACCGTCGACGACGCCGAGTCGCTGCGCCTGCTTTCCAAGGGCAAGGTCAGCGCGCATTACCTGCTGGACCTGGATGGCCGCGCCTATCGGCTGGTCGACGAAAACCGCGCCGCATGGCACGCCGGGGCCAGTTCCTGGTACGGCAACATCGCAACGAACAGCACCTCGATCGGCATCGAGATCGTCAATCCGGGCTGGACCGAAGGCAGCGACGGGGAGCGCGTCTGGCACCCCTACGACGACCGCCAGGTCCGGGCGCTGACCATCCTGCTGCGCGACATCATCCGCCGGCACAACATCGTGCCGGAGAACGTCGTGGGCCACAGCGACATCGCGCCGCAGCGCAAGGTGGATCCGGGCCCGCTGTTCCCCTGGAAGACGCTGGCGGACGCGGGTATCGGGCGCTGGTACAACGAGGCAGGCGCGGCCCAGCATCTGGCTCGCCTGCAGATCGAAGGCGTGCCGGATGTCGCATGGTTTCAGAAGCAGCTGCAGCGGCTTGGCTACGCCAGTCCGCAGGACGGCACTTTGGACCGCGCAACGATCAACACGCTGGCCGCGTTCCAGATGCACTACCGCCCTGCCCTGCACGATGGCCAGCCCGACGCGGAAACCGCGGCCATCATGCTGGCCATGCAGTAGCTACGGCGCCCCAGCGCGCTAGCGGACTACGCCCGCGCGCGCCACCAGGCAACGACGCGCCAACCCAGCAGCACGGCCAGCACCGCGGCGTAGATCGCGGGCTCGGACAGGTCATTCTTGCCCGCCTTGTGCCACCAGTAGTGCAGAATCGCCAGCAGGCCGATGGCATAGATGGCCCGGTGCAGCGTCTGCCAGCGCTTGCCCAACCGCCGCATCGCCCACTGCGTCGACGTGGCCGCCAGAGCGGTCATCAGCACGAAGGCCGAAAATCCCACCATGATGAAGGGACGTTCGACGATGTCACGCACCATTTCGGCGGGATCGAACCCGCGGTCCCACCATACCCACGCCATGAAATGCAGCGCCGCGTAGAAGAACGCGAACAATCCGCACATGCGCCGAACGCGTACCAGCGCGGGCTGCCCCGCCAGACGGCGCAGCGGCGTGATGGCCAGGGTGACCAGCAGGCATACCAGTGCCCAGGTGCCAGACGATCGCGTCAGGAATTCAACGGGATTTGCCGTGAGGCCGTCGTGCATTCCCAGCCATATCCAGCGCGCGAACGGCGCCAGGCCCAGCAGAAAGAGCAGCGGCTTGAAGCGCCCGATCGTCCGGGCCGAAAGCTGCGCCTTCCTGGGTGCCGCAGCCGAGGCAGCGCGAGGAGCAACGGACACGGATCAGCGCCTCAGTAATTGGCCTTCAGGTCCATGCCCTGATAAAGCGACGCCACCTGATCGCCGTAGCCGTTGAACATGAGCGTCTTGCGTTTGGGCGTGAACAGGCCGTCCTCGCCGATGCGGCGCTCGGTGGCCTGGCTCCAGCGAGGATGCGCGACGTTAGGGTTCACATTGGCGTAGAAGCCGTATTCTTGCGGGGCCGACTTGACCCAGGACGTGACGGGCGGCTTTTCCACCAGCCGGATCTTCACCAGCGATTTGCCCGACTTGAATCCATACTTCCACGGCACGGCCAACCGCAGGGGCGCTCCGTTCTGGTTGGGCAGCACGCGCCCATAGACGCCAAAGACCAGCATCGCCAGCGGATGCATGGCTTCGTCCAGGCGCAACCCCTCCACATACGGCCACTCCAGGATGGCAGCGCGCACGCCCGGCATGTTTTCCCGCTGAACGGCAGTGACAAATTCGACGTACTTGGCGTTGCCATTCGGCTCCACCTGCTTGAGCACCTCGGACAGCGAATACCCAACCCACGGAATGACCATGGACCAGCCCTCGACGCAGCGCAGGCGGTAGACGCGGTCTTCCATGGGCGCGAGCTTGAGCAACTCTTCGATGGTGAACGTGCGCGGCTTGTTGACCTCGCCCTCGACGCTCACGGTCCACGGCCGGGTCTGCAACTTGCCAGCATTTTTGGCCGGTTCGCCCTTATCTACGCCGAACTCGTAGTAATTGTTGTAGGACGTGATGTCTGCCAGTGACGTCTGCTTGTCCATGATGCTGAACGCAGGGTTGGATTTGCCCGGCAGCGCGTCGGCGTCCTGCGCGTGGGCGGCGCGCGTAGCCCAGCCGGGCAGCCCGACGGCAGCAGCGGCAGCGCCGGCGCGCAACATGAGTTCGCGGCGCGATCGCCACACGGCCTCGGAAGTGATCTCGGACGGCAAAAAGTCGTCGGGCTTGCGTATCAGCATCGTAATCTCCGGTATGGCGCCGCGCTCCGTGAGCGCGCGCCCGCGTCAACCATGGACGCTGGACGGGGCTATCTTATTCCGCGGCGCCCTCGCGAAGCACGCGCAGCGCCTTCCGGATAGACCCGGCGGACCGGCGGACGTTCCTGCCGCCCTTCATCAGCCAGAGCCTACGCGCCGGCACTCACGCGCGGCATAAGCCATTCGCGCACGAGCGGCACGGTGTCCAGCACTGCTTGCGGGGCACACCCCTCAAGCTCCTTCAGGGTGTGCGCACCGTAGGTGACCCCCAGACCGTGCACACCCGCGTTGCAGGCCATCTGCAGATCATGCGATGTGTCGCCCACCATGATGACCCGCGACGGATCCACGTCCAGTTCCTGCATCAGTTCGTGCAGCATGGCCGGGTGCGGCTTGCTGAAGGTCTCGTCGGCGGTGCGGGTCGCGTCGAACAGAGGGCCCAGGCCGGTCGCGGCCAGCGCGCGCGTCAGGCCGACGCGGCTCTTGCCCGTGGCGACAGCTAGCCGCACGTTCTGGCTAGCCAGGTCGGTCAGCAACTCGTTGATGCCCTCGAACAGGCGCAATTCCGGATCGCGCAGCAGGTAGTGCGTGCGGTAGCGCTCAAGGAAGCGAGGCAGCATGGCCTGCGTCAATTCGGGGACGGCACGGCGCAACGCGCTTTCGAGCGAGAGGCCGATGACCCAGCTTGCCTCGGACGCGGACGGCACCGCCAGATCCAGATCGCGGCAAGCGCCCTGAATGGCGGCCACGATGCTGTGCGTGGAATCCATCAGGGTGCCATCCCAGTCAAAGACGACCAGCGAATACGACATATCAGGCAGACTCCAGTGTTTTCAGGATGTTCCGGCAAGCTGGCGGCAGCTCGGCGGTCAGTGTCATGACCTCACCCGTCAGCGGGTGAGGCAGGGTGAGGCTGTGAGCGTGCAGGAACATGCGGTTGAAGCCCTGCCGCGCGAATTGCGCACGTACGTCGTCGTGGCCGTATTTGTCGTCCCCAACGATGGGAAAGCCGCTGGATGCCAGATGGACCCGGATCTGGTGGGTGCGTCCGGTGCGCAGCTCGGCGTCGACCAGACTGTAACCGCCAAAACGCTGTTTGAGCGTGACAATCGTGTGCGCCGTCTGCCCGTCCGGATCCACCTTGACGCGGCGCTCGCCGGACTGCGTGGTCCATTTGGTCAGGGACAGCTTGATGTGCTGGCGGTCGTTGACCCAATCGCCCTCTACCAGCGCGAAATAATGCTTGTCGCTCCGGCCCTCGCGCAGCATGGCGTGCAGCGCCAGCAGCGCGCTGCGCTTCTTGGCGACCATCAACAAGCCGGAGGTCTCGCGGTCCAGCCGGTGCACCAGTTCCAGGAACTTGGCCTGCGGGCGCGCGGCGCGCAGTTGTTCGATCACGCCGAACGAGACCCCGCTGCCGCCGTGAACGGCAACACCGGCCGGCTTGTCCACCACGAGCATGGCGTCGTCTTCGAAGACGATCGGGAATTCGGCGGCGGGCACGGGTCGGGGCTTGCCGGGGTCAGGCAGGCGCAGGGGCGGAATGCGGACGACGTCGCCTTCCTCTACCCGGTAATCCACCTGGATGCGTCCCTTGTTGACGCGGACTTCGCCGCCGCGGATCGCCTTGTAGATGTGCGTCTTGGGCACCCCCTTGCACAGCCGCATGAGGAAGTTGTCCAGACGCTGGCCGGCATGCTCGGCGCCCACTTCAACCATACGGACGGCGGGGGCTGCTTTAGAGGCGGATACGGGGGAGGAAGTTTCTTTGCGCATTGCGGAAAGCGACATATAATCGGGACAGCCTTAAGGGGCTGAACTAGCCGCCTGGCGTAGAGATGCAACCAACACGCAACTCCGTCGAGCGCGCGGGCCGCCATTGTACTGCCTGCTCATTCAACCCCTGGGTCTCTTGGTCGCCGGCGCAACCGAGCCCTGCGGAATAGTGGTGTGGCATTCATCTTGCCCGCTGTTCCGGCAGGTCCGTTGCATGCCGCAAGCGGCTCTGAAGCACTGCAAGAATCGTCGCATATTTAAAGCACCAGCTGCGTGTGGGCAACCAATCCGACCGCAGCTGCCGTTCACAGCATTTTTTCCGTCAAACCACATTCAGTGAAGCTGACCCTCCTGCTGACAGAACCCCGTGCCCCACGGCACGACGTGCCCGCCTGACCCGCGGCGGATACGCCTGGGCGCCGCCCAGGTACGGTCCGCACCTTCTTGCCCGCTTCAGCCGCAGCCCGAGTGGCCCGAGGTCACGCGCCGATATCGGCGCGTCATGACAACGGAGAAACCCTCTCATGAAGCGCATGCTGTTCAATGCGACGCATCAGGAAGAATTACGCGTCGCTATCGTCGATGGGCAAAAACTCATCGACCTTGACATCGAGACTGCCGGCCGCGAACAGCGCAAAGGCAATATCTACAAAGGTGTCATCACCCGGATCGAACCCGGCCTCGAAGCTTGCTTCGTCAACTACGGCGAAGACCGTCACGGCTTTCTGCCCTTCAAGGAAGTTGCGCGCAGCTTCTTCAAGGAAGGCGTCGATGTCCGTACCGCCCGCATCCAGGACGCCCTGCGCGAAGGCCAGGAACTGATCGTCCAGGTCGAAAAGGAAGAACGCGGCAACAAGGGCGCAGCCCTGACCACGTTCATCTCGCTGGCTGGCCGCTACCTGGTCCTGATGCCCAACAACCCCCGCGGCGGTGGTGTTTCGCGCCGCGTCGAGGGCGAGGATCGCCAGGAACTGCGCGACACGATGGAACAGCTCGACCTGCCCCAGGGCATGAGCATCATCGCCCGCACCGCAGGCATCGGCCGCAACGTCGAAGAACTGCAATGGGACCTGTCCTATCTGCTGCAGCTCTGGACCGCCATCGACGGCGCCGCGCGCGACAACTCCGCGCCTATCCTGATCTATCTCGAATCCAGCCTGGTCATCCGCGCGATCCGCGATTACTTCTCGCCCGAAATCGGCGAGATCCTGATCGACACCGACGAGATCGCCGACCAGGCAACTGCTTTCATGAGCGTCGTGATGCCGGACAACGTCCAGCGCGTCAAACGCTACCGTGACGACATCCCCCTCTTTTCGCGCTTCCAGATCGAACACCAGATCGAAACGGCCTACTCGCGCACGGTGCAACTGCCCTCGGGCGGCGCCATCGTGATCGACCACACCGAAGCCCTGGTTTCCGTGGACGTGAACTCGGCCCGCTCGACCCGCGGCGCCGACATCGAGGAAACCGCGCTGCGCACCAACTCGGAAGCGGCCGACGAAGTGGCCCGCCAGTTGCGCCTGCGCGACCTGGGTGGCCTGATCGTCATCGACTTCATCGACATGGAAGACAGCAAGAACCAGCGCGCCGTCGAACAGCGCCTGCGTGATGCCCTCCATTTCGACCGTGCCCGCGTGCAGATGGGCAAGATTTCGCGTTTCGGCCTGATGGAACTGTCGCGCCAGCGCCTGCGTCCGGCCCTGAACGAAGGCTCGCACATCACCTGCCCGCGCTGCAACGGCACCGGCGTGATCCGCGACGCCGAATCCAGCGCCCTGCACGTCCTGCGCCTGCTGCAGGAAGAAGCCATGAAGGAAAACACTGCGGCAGTCCACGCCCAGGTGCCCGTCGACGTGGCCACGTACCTGTTGAATGAAAAGCGTGCCGACATCACCAAGATGGAAGCCCGCCTGAAGGTCAACCTGATGCTGATCCCCAACAAGCATCTGGAAACGCCGCACCATCACATCGAGCGCCTGCGCCACGACGATCCCCGCCTGGAAGAGCTGAAGACCAGTTTCGAACTGGTGGAAGCGCCGGCCACGGATGCGCCCTGGCAGCCGCGCGAAAGCGAAATCAAGTCGCGTCCGGAAGCCCTGGTCAAGGGCATCACGCCGTCGCAGCCCGCCCCCGTGTCAACGCCCGCAGCGCCGGCCGCCGCACCCGCCGCGCCCGCGGCAGGCGCCGGTCTGGGCGGCCTGTTCAAGCGTCTGGTCAGCTGGCTGACCGGCGGCTCCGAACCCGCCAAGCCCGCCCCCGTAGCCGCCGAAGAAACCGCCAAGCGCGCAGGCTCGTCGCGTGGCAAGGGCCGCAGCGGCCATGACGGCCAGGAACGCCGCGGCGAACGCCACGGCTCCGACCGCAACCGCAACCGCCGCGGCGAAGGCCGTGGCGAAGGCGCCGAGGCCACCGAAGGCGGCCGTCACCACGTCCGCGGCAACCGCCGCTCGGACGGTGAACGCGGCGAACGCAACAATCGTGGCGAAGGCCGCGGCGAGCGCGACACCCAGGCCGCCACCCAGGCAGCCCTGGCATCCGCCCGTCCGGAACAGACGCCCGAGCTCAACGGTGAAGACACCGGCGCAGGCCGCAATCGCCGCCGTGGCCGTGGCCGTAACCGCCGCGAGGAAGGCCAATCCGACGCGCCGATGAGCGAACAGGAAAGCATGGTCGCCGCGCTGGCCCAGACGGTCGCCACCGCGCTGCCTGACGCCAAGTCGGATACCAAGCCCGCTGCCGAAGCCCTGGACAATGCTGACGCCGACGAACAGTCCGCCGACGCGTTCCCGGGCGCTGAAGGTGCCGAAGGCGCCGCGGACCCCGAGCGCAAACGCCGCCGCCGCCGCAGCCGCCGTGGCCGCCGCAGCCAGGACGAAGCCGGTCTGGCCGGTAGCGACGAGCTGCAGGAAGACGGCGCCGAAGACGCCGGCGAACAGCAAGCCGAAGGCGTCGCCGCCCAGGCTGCTGAGCCGGTTCAATCGGCCGCCGAGCAAACTGCTCCTGCCGCCGCGCAGCAGGTTCAAGCCCCGGCCCAGCCCGTGCAGACCGCCGCCCAGCCCGAGCAAGCGCCGGTCGAACCGGTTCAAGCCCCCAAGGCTGAGCCCGTCCAGGCCGCCGCCGAGCCCGTGGTTGCGCCCGCCGTCGAACCCGCGGTGAAGCCCGCGGTTGAGTCCGTAGCCCAGCCCACGGCTGAGCCTGCCGCTCAACCCGTGCAGACCGCGCCGCAAGCGACCCCGCCTGTCGCCGTGCAACCTGCCAGCGAGGCTTCGGTCCCCGCTGCGCCGGTGCAGACGCCGGTGGAAGCGCCCGCCGCTGAACCCGTGGTCCAGACGCCGGCAGTGGCCGCTGCTCCCGTCGCACCGGCCCCCGCGCCAGTCGCGCCGGCCAGCGCGCAACAGCCCATCGTGGTCCCTGCCGTTGCCCCGGCCGCCAAGGCGCAAGCCTTGCACGACGTGGTCAATGCCGCCGGCCTGAAGTGGGTGGAAACCGATCCGGAACGCCACGCGCAAACGCAGCAGCGCATTGCCGCCTCGTACGCGCCGGTCCGCCTGGGCCGCGAACGCAAGCCGGTGACGCCCGTCTCGAACGAGCCGCTGGTTCAGGTCGAAACGCGCCACTAAGCCGCACGGCCGTCAGGGCCTGGCCCTGACAGGCAAAACACCCCGCACACCGGAAACGGTTTGCGGGGTGTTTTTTTGTGGCCACAGTATGTGCGGGCGGCGTGCCGCAACCGATGCCTCAGTCGCCCACGGAGCGGCGCGATTGCGGATCCAGCGCCCGGCCCGCCTCTTCCACAAAGGCTTCCGCCAGCGCCGAATGCGGCATGTGGCGCGCCCACAGGATGCCCATCCGGCGCAGCGGCGCACGCCCGGGCAGAAGCACCCGCCTGACGCGGCGGCTGTCGAGCGAGTCCGGCGCCCAGTCGGGCACCAGCGACACGCCCAAGCCTTCGGAGACCATGCAGGCAATGCCCATCAGCCCATCGACCTCCAGCCGCTCGCGGGGCGCGATGCCGTGCTGGCGCAGGTACTGGTCGGCCAGGCGCCCGCCCCAGACGTTGCGGTCGTAGCGGATGAAGGGCTGGGTGCGCATCAGTTCGTGCGCATCGTTGCCCGGCGTATCGGGCGGCGCGAGCACCACCAGTGGCTCCTCGGTCACCAGCTTCCACGCATAGCCCTTGGACAGGTTGAACTGCGGCTTGACGATGAACGCCGCGTCCAGGTCGCCGTTGATGACGCGGTGGTACAGATGGTTGGAGGTGCCGGGTTCCATGAAGACCGCCAGCTTGGGCATCCGCCGATACAGGCGGGCCAGCACGATGGGCATGATGCCAGTCAGTGCCGAGGCCGAGACGCCCAGGCGCAGCTCGCCCAGCGGCGCATCGTCCGTGGCGCTGGCGCGCAGATCGCGCACCTCGCGCAGCACGCTGCGGGCGCGCTCCAGCACCTTCAAGCCGGCTTCGGTCGCCTTGACGCTGCGGCCGACGCGCTTGACCAGCGTGGCGCCCAGTTCTTCTTCCAGCGTGCGCACGCGCGCGGCGATGGCGGCGGGCGTCAGGTCCAGCCGTCGCGCCGCCTCGGCCAGCGATCCGCTTTCAATGACCGACACAAAGCTCTGCACATATCGCGTATCCACGGTCTCCCCTTCTTTTGGACGTGTGGCGCGCTCTGCGGCAAACCACAACAATTTTATGGATTGAACCCATTAAACAGCAGATGTTCGGTGGGCGGATCGGTGCCAGAATCGGAAATCGCAGCCGCGCGGCCGCGGCGCGTCCTTTTCACCCATCCAATAACGAGTAGAGACATGACGACCCCTGCCCGCATTCCTGGCGTCTTTTCGCCGGTCCTGACGCCGTTCGATGAACGCTACCGCCCGGCCTTGGGGCGCTACGTGAAGCACTGCCGCTGGCTGCGCGAACAGTCCGTCGGACTGGCCATTTTCGGCACCAACTCCGAGGCGAATTCGCTGTCGCTCTCGGAAAAGCACACGCTGCTCGATGCGCTGCTGGAAGCCGGCGTGGAGCCGTCTGCGCTGATGCCCGGCACGGGCGCGTGCGCGCTGCCCGACGCCATTGCGTTGACGCAGCATGCCGTGCGCAGCGGGAGCATGGGCGTGCTGGTGCTGCCGCCCTTCTACTACAAGGGCGTCAGCGACGAAGGCCTGTTCCGCTACTTTGCCGAGCTGATCGAAGGCGTGGGCGACGACAAGCTGCGCCTGTACCTGTATCACATCCCGCCCGTCAGCCAGGTGCCGCTCAGCCTGGATCTGATCGACCGCCTGCTGACCCGCTATCCCGGCATCGTGGCCGGCGTGAAGGACAGTGGCGGCGACTGGGCCAACACGGCGGCGATGATCGAGCGTTTCACGCCGCGCGGATTCCAGGTGTATGCGGGCAGCGAGGCATTCCTGCTGCAGACCCTGCGCGCAGGCGGCGTGGGCTGCATCACGGCCACGGGCAACGTCAATCCGGGTCCCATCGTGGCGCTGCAGCAGCGCTGGCAGGAGGCGGACGCCGACGAGCGCCAGGCCGGGCTGAACGCCACGCGCAACGTGTTCCAGCAGTTCCCGATGATTCCCGCGATGAAGGCCGCAATTGCCTGGAAGTCGGGCGATGCGGCGTGGGCCACGGTGCGTCCGCCCCTGGTCGAGCTGAATGCCGCGCAGACGGACGCACTGAAGACCGCATTGCAGGCCAACGGCTTCGACATGCCGGGCGCCGACTCGTTGTCGGACGCCTGAGCGTCCGATCCGCTGCGCGGGCGGTCACGCATGACCGTCCGCTGATCTTCACGCGTTGCGGAAGCGGTCAGCTCACGACGCCGATGTTCCAGGGCAGGAACTCGTGATCGCCCAACCCCAGCAACTCGCTCTTGCTGCGCGCGCCCGAGGCCACGCGCAGAATCTCTTCGAAGATGCGCTGCGCCACCTCCTGCAGCGTGGCGGTGCCGTCCAGAATGTCGCCGCAATTGACGTCCATGTCTTCGGTCAGCCGCTCGTACATCGGCGTGTTGGTGGCAAGCTTGATCGACGGCACCGGCTTGGCGCCGAACATCGACCCGCGGCCTGTCGTGAAGCAGATCATGTTGGCGCCGCCGGCGATCTGCCCCGTTGCCGACACGGGATCAAACCCCGGCGTGTCCATGAACACCATGCCGGGCTGCCGGACCGGCTCCGCGTAGCGATAGACCTCCATCAGCGCTGTAGTGCCGCCCTTCATCGACGAGCCCAGCGACTTCTCGAAGATGTTGGCCAGACCGCCCATCTGGTTGCCGGGACTGACCTTGCCGTTGATCTGCACGTCGCGGCCCGGGGAATACTCTTCCTTCCACCAGCGGATGCGCTGGACCAGCTTCTCGCCCACTTCCCGGCTGCGCGCGCGTGACGTCAGCGTATGTTCGACGCCGTAGATTTCCGGCGTCTCGGACAGGATGGCCGTGCCGCCGTGACGCACCAGGATGTCCATGGCTGCGCCCAGCGCAGGATTGGCGGTGATCGACGAGAAGCCGTCCGAGCCGCCGCACTGCAGGCCGATCTTCAGGTGACGCGCGGACACCGGCTCGCGGCGCACGTCGTTGGCGGCGGGCAGCATTGTCTTCACTGCGGCGACGCCGGCTTCGATCGTTTTGCGGGTGCCGCCGGTCTCCTGCATGATGAACGTCTGCAGCCGCGCGCCCGCTTCCAGGCCCTGGTCCTTGAGCAGCGCATCGAGCTGATTGCGTTCACAGCCCAGGCCAACGATCAGCACGCCCGCGAAGTTCGCATGACAGGCGTACCCGCCCATCGTGCGCCGCAGGAGGTCCATGGGCTCGCCGGACATTTCCATGCCGCAGCCCATGCCGTGGCTTAGCGCGACGACGCCATCCACGTTGGGATAGGCGGCCATCACCTCGTCCGTGAAGGCGGACGCAATGCGATGCACCACCGTGGCCGAACAATTTACCGTGGCAAGGATGCCGATGTAGTTGCGCGTGCCCACCTGACCGTTCGCCCGCACGATGCCTTGAAATTGCGCCTGCTCCGATTCAGGCAGCACAGGCGTCGGCACATAGTCACGAGCATGTGCGTAGTCGCGGTCGAACTCCTGGAAGTCCATGTTGTGCGAATGCACGTAGGTGCCGGCGGGAATGTCCGTCGCGGCAAAGCCGATGCACACGTTGTATTTCAGGATGGGTTCGCCCGCGCGCAGGTCGCGCGCCGCGATCTTGTGCCCGGCGGGCACCTGGCTGCGGCTGACCAGGTCCTCGGCAGGCACGGCGGTGCCGATGCCGATAGGCACGCGCGCCACCACGACGTTATCGGCGGAATGCAGCCGGATGACGGGGCCGGCGGCGCGTTTTTCGGTGAAGTCGATCATGTCGTTGTCTCGGATGGATGAAGGGGCGCCCGGCTTAGGGGCGCCCGGCTGAGCGGCGCCCAGGCGAAGCGTCCAGGCTATTCCGGCTTGATGCCGATATCGCGGATCAGCACCGACCAGCGCGGCAGTTCGGCGCCGACGAAGCGGCTGAAGTCGGCCGAGTCGCTGCCGACCACGGTGAAGCCCTGTTCGCTCAGCTTGGCCTGCATGTCGCGCTGCTCGAGCGCGGTGCGGATCGATGCGGAGAGCTTGTCGACCACGGGCTTGGGCGTCTTGGCCGGCGCAAAGACGCCGTACCAGGTCGACACCTCGAAGTCCTTGAAGCCCGATTCGGCCAGCGTCGGAATCTCGGGCGCCTTCGGATCGCGTTTGAGGCTGGTGATGGCCAGCGGGCGGACCTTGCCTGACGCGATGTGCGGCAGCGCCACCGGCAGGTTCGCGAACATGTAGGGCACATGACCGCCCAACACGTCGGCAATGGCCGCGGACTCGCCCTTGTACGGCACGTGCGTGACCTTCGTGCCGACCCGGTGCGCGTACAGCTCGCCCGCGATGTGCTGCGGGCCGCCTTGCCCGGAGGACGCGTAGCTCAGCGCACCGTTGCCGGCCTTCCGGATGTGCTCGGTGAGTTCACCGACGCTCTTGACGTCGATCAGCGCCGGATTGACCACAAGGATCAGCGGCATGGTCACGACCTGCGATACCGGCTCGAAATCGGTCTCGGGCTTGAACGGCAGCGTGGGGAACAGCGACGGCGCCACCACCATGGTGGATTGCGATCCCAGGAACAGCGAATAGCCGTCCGCGGGGGAGCGCGCCACATTGTCGGCCGCAATCGTGCCCGTGGCGCCCGCGCGGTTTTCCACCACGACCTGCTGGCCCAGGCTCTCGGCCATCTTGGCGCCGACCAGCCTGGCCACGATATCCGCGCCGCCGCCCGGCGCGAAGCCGACGACCATGCGCAAAGGCTTGTTTGGGAAGTCGTCGGCCAGGACGGCGGACGAGGCGGTGGCCAGGGCAAGGGCCAGGCCAGCGGCGCCGGCCATGCGCGCCAAGCGGCGCGCCTGCGTACAGGGGTGTTTCATCTGAGTCTCCGTGTGCCGCCTGCCGGATCTGGCCGTGACCGCGCGCGCAGCGGCGGATCGGAAGCCCGAGCGACGGCTCGTTGTGGTTTTGGGTGCTGCCAGGGCATTCTGGCCATTGCACTCAACACCAACAAGTACGTGGACAGGCAGTCAAAACATAATTTTTTTGTCGTTTCTGCGCTGATGCACACGCGGGACACGCACACGGGCAAGGCAAAAAAAAACCACCCAGATGGGTGGTCTTCAAGATCTGCGAGCGGGGCGCGCAATCACGCGAGCACGCGCCGCACCGGCGCCATGCGATCAGAACTGGTACGTGTAGGTGAGCTGCACCACGTCCAGGCCCGGGTTCGGGCGCTTGATGCTGGCGTTCGAGAAGTGCGAATAGCGCACGCCGATACGGTTGTTCGGCGTGACCAGGAAGCCCACGCCAACGTGGTCGCCGAACTGGAAGGCCGTGCTGATGTTTTCGTCGGCAAAGCGCGTGCTGGAGAACAGCGTGGCGCCGATACCCGCTTCGATGTAGAAGCGTTCGCCGGTCCACCAGCGGAACATCGGGATGGCGCTGAACTGCCAGACGTGGCCCGGCGAACGCGAGCCGTCGGCTTGCCAATACGACGCGCCGAATTCGGGCGTCAGGTCCAGACGACCCCAGTTGCCGCCGAATTGATAGGTCCAGAGCGAGGCAGTCTCGTAGTTCAGGGTCAGGCGCTTGTAGTGGTCGCCAATGCCATAGTGCAGGCTGACGCCACCTTGGGTGCCCTCGGACGATTGGGCGCTAGCAAAGGTGGCAACCCCTGCCAGGGCAAGGCCGGCAAGGCGCGTCAGCATTTTCTTCTTCGTCGACTGCATGGGATCAACTCCATCTATTTCTGGACTAACGGGGAACATTAGCAAAATCCGGACCAACACGCTGCGCGCATGTCGCAATATGGCAACAAAGCGCCGTGAAAAAGACTGTTCCGAAAATCGCGGGATTCACGCAGGTGAAATTGCGCTAGGCGGCTGGAGCAAGTCTCGTGCCCAGGGGTTCACCCTGCTGCGGAAAAACAAAATGCCGCCAGGCGCGAGAAGCGACCGGCGGCATGTCTATTGATGCCGATGCAGCCGCAAGCGGCAGCCCGGCAATGTCGGCCCGATCAGGCGGTGACCACGTCCGCCGGCTGGTTGGTCAGCAGCGCCAGCAGGCGGGCGATTTCCTCGCGCAATTGGCGGCGGTCGACAACCATGTCGATGGCGCCCTTCTGCAGCAGGAACTCGGCGCGCTGGAAGCCTTCGGGCAGCTTTTCACGCACGGTCTGTTCGATCACGCGCGGACCGGCAAAGCCGATCAGGGCCTTGGGTTCGGCGATGACCACGTCGCCCATGAAGGCAAAGCTGGCCGACACGCCGCCCATGGTGGGATCGGTGAGGACGCTGATGAACGGCAGGCCGGCGGCCGACAGGCGGGTCAGCATGGCGTTGGTCTTGGCCATCTGCATGAGCGACAGCAGGCTTTCCTGCATGCGCGCGCCGCCCGAGGCGGCCACGCAGATGAACGGGGTCTTGTTGTCGAGGGCCGCTTGGGCGCCGCGCGCAAAGCGCTCGCCCACCACCGAGCCCATCGAGCCACCCATGAATTCGAATTCGAAGCAGGCCAGCGTGGCGGGCACGCCGCGGATCGAGCCGCTCATGACGACCAGCGCGTCGCTCTCGCCCGTTGCCTTGACGGCCTCTTGCAGACGCTCGGGGTACTTGCGCGTGTCCTTGAACTTCAGGGTGTCGACCGAACGCGTGTTCTGGCCGATTTCAACGCGGCCTTCCATGTCCAGCAGCGAATCGATGCGGGCGCGAGCCCCGATCCGCATGTGGTGGTCGCACTTGGGGCAGACGTGGAGGTTGGCTGCCAGGTCTTCGCTATACAGCACCGATTCGCACGACGGGCATTTCACCCAAAGGCCTTCGGGCACGCGGCGGGCGCCGCTGTCGCTGGTTTTGTTGATGCGAGGCGGCAGGAGTTTATCGATCCAGCTCATTGAGTATTCATCCCGTTTGAGATCGCGACCCGGCCGCTCAGGCCGACGCGTTCTCTCGTTTTACTTGATCCAGCGCCTGCCGGATGGTGCGCAGCCAGCCGCTGGCGGCGGCGACTGCGGCGTCGGTTTGCTGGGCAGCCGGTGCGTTGGCGACCGCCTGCTCCATGGTTTCAATCAGTTTGCTGCCGATGACGACCGCATCGGCGGCGCGCGCCACGCGCTGGGCGCTTTCGGCGTCGCGGATGCCGAAGCCCACGCCCACCGGGATGTCGCGCACGTGGCGGCGAATCACGGCCACGCGATCGGCGACGTCGTCGGTGTTCAGCGAGCCAGCGCCCGTCACGCCCTTGAGCGACACGTAGTACACATAGCCGCGTGCCACGGCCGCGACGGCCTTGATGCGGTCTTCAGTGGAGGTGGGCGCCAAGAGGAAGATGGGCGCAATGCCGTGTTCGCCCAGGGTGGCGGCGAACTCGATGACTTCTTCGGGCGGGTAGTCCACGACCAGCACGCCGTCCACGCCGGCCTGCGCGGCACGGCTGGCGAATTCGGCCTGGCCCATGCGTTCGATGGGATTGGCGTAGCCCATCAGGACCACGGGCGTCTCGGTGTCGCGCTGGCGGAAGTCGGCCACCAGCTCCAGTACGCGGGCCAGGCCCACGCCTTGCGCAATGGCGCGGTCTGCGGCGCGCTGGATGACCGGGCCGTCGGCCATGGGATCCGAGAACGGCACACCCAGTTCGATGACGTCGGCGCCGGCGTCAACCAGCGCGTGCATCAGCGGCACCGTGGCGGCGGGGGAAGGATCGCCGGCGGCGATGTAGGGAATCAGGGCCGCTGCGCGGCCGGATTCTGCGGTGCGCGCGAAAGCCGCGGCAATGCGATCGGTGCGGGTTGTCATGTTCAGAGCTCGATGCCGGCGCGTTCGGCGACGGTGTGCATGTCCTTGTCGCCGCGGCCAGACAGATTGACCAGGATGACGGCGTCGCGCGGCAGCGTGGCGGCCATCTTGACGGCCTGGGCGATGGCGTGCGACGACTCCAGCGCGGGCATGATGCCTTCGATGCGGCAGCAGTCGTGGAAGGCCTTCAGGGCTTCGTCGTCGGTGATGCCGACGTACTCGGCACGGGCCGAATCCTTGAGCCAGGCGTGTTCCGGACCGACGCCGGGGTAGTCCAGGCCGGCCGAGACCGAATGCGTTTCTTGAACCTGGCCGTCGGCGTTCTGCATGACGTAGGTGCGGTTGCCGTGCAGCACGCCCACCTGGCCCGCGGCCAGCGATGCGGCGTGCTTGCCGCTGTCCATGCCCTCGCCCGCCGCCTCGACGCCGATCAGGCGCACGTTTTCGTAGGGGATGTAGGGATGGAAGATGCCCATGGCATTGGAGCCGCCGCCCACCGCCGCCACGACGTAGTCGGGCTGGCGGCCGATGGCCTCGGGCATCTGCGTCAGGCATTCGTTGCCGATGACGGTCTGGAAGTCGCGCACCATGCGGGGATAGGGGTCGGGACCCGCCACCGTGCCGATGATGTAGAACGTGTTTTCGATGTTGGTGACCCAGTCGCGCATGGCTTCGTTCAGCGCGTCCTTCAGGGTGCGCGAACCGGAGTTCACGGGCACCACCGTGGCGCCCAGAAGCTTCATGCGGTAGACGTTGGAGGCCTGGCGGCGCACGTCTTCGCTGCCCATGTACACCACGCATTCCATGCCGTAGCGGGCCGCGACCGTGGCGGTGGCCACGCCGTGCTGGCCGGCGCCGGTTTCGGCGATGACACGCGGCTTGCCCATGCGCTTGGCCAGGAGAGCCTGGCCGATGCAGTTGTTGACCTTGTGCGCGCCGGTGTGGTTCAGGTCTTCGCGCTTGAACCAGATCTGGGCGCCGCCCACGAGTTCGGACCAGCGCCGGGCATGGTAGACCGGGCTGGGCCGGCCCACGAAATGCTTGAGCTCGTAGTTGAACTCTTCGAGGAAGGCGGGATCGACCCGGTAACGGTCATAGGACGCGCGCAGGTCGTCAAGCGCGTGCATCAGCGTTTCCGCCACGAAAACACCGCCATAAGGCCCGAAATGGCCCTTGGCATCCGGAAAGTCGTAAGGTTTCACCACAGCATCTCCCCCGGGATCGCGGCAGGCCAATGCCAGCCGCAAATCCGGTTTGCAACCCGGCATTTTACCTGACGCGGACGGCACCGGCGTGCCGCCCGCTCCCGGGCGCCCCGCGCGTCAGAGGGACTGGCCCATGCGGCGCAGGAAGGTTTCGCACGCGGCCATCTGGTCCAGGGCCACGTATTCGTTGGGCTTGTGGGCCTGTTCGATATGGCCGGGGCCGCAGACCACCGTGGGGATGCCGATGCCCTGGAACAGGCCGGCTTCGGTGCCGTAGGCGACCTTGCGCGTGGCGCGGTCTTCGGTCAGGGCGCGCACCAGCTGGGTGATGGCGGCTTCTTCCGAGGCCTCCAGCGCGGGCGCGGCGGCGCCGGTCTCGATCTCGATGGTGGCGCCGTCGAATTCGGCCTTCATCTTCGGCAGCAGCTCTTCGCGCACGTATTTTTCGACTTCCGCCTGGATGTCGTCCGGACGCATGCCCGGCAGATTGCGGAATTCGTAGGTGAATTCGCACAGCTCGGGGATGGTGTTGACCGCGATGCCGCCCCGGATCTGGTTGGTGGTCATCGTGGAGAACGGCACGTCGTAGAACTGGTCGTAGGGGCCGTTGGCCTTGAAGCTGTCAGCCAGGTCGCGGATGCGGCAGATCAGGCGGGCGGCGTATTCGATGGCGTTGCAGCCGCGCGGCGTGAGCGACGAGTGGGCCGCCTTGCCGTGCACCTTGCAGCGAAAGAGGTTGATCCCCTTGTGGGCCACCACGACCTGCATGCCGGTGGGCTCACCCACCACGCAGCCCTCGGGACGGATGCCGCGCTCGTGCAGGTCTGCCAGCATGTACGGCGCGCCGGCGCAGCCGACTTCCTCGTCGTAGGAGAACGCCAGGTGGATCGGCTTCTTGCGCGGCATGGCCAGAAATTCGGGCACCAGGGCCAGCGACCCGGCGATGAAGCCCTTCATGTCGCAGGCGCCACGGCCATAGAGCAGGCCGTCTTTTTCGACGAGCTTGAACGGGTCCGTGCTCCAGTCCTGACCATCCACGGGCACCACGTCGGTGTGGCCCGACAGGACGATGCCGCCCTGCTGGTTGCCGTCTTGCGCCGGCAGCGTGGCAAAGAGGTTGGCCTTGGTGCGCTCGGGGTTGTGCGCCAGCCATGCCTCGACGCCCTGGCCCTTGAGCCAGTCACGGACGGTTTCGATCAGGGCAAGATTGGAATTGCGGCTGGTGGTGTCAAAGCCAACCAGCGTTTCCAGCCAGGTGCGCGCGTTCATGTCACTACTCTCGTGGGGAAAAGACGCAGTGTAAAGCCAGGCGGCGGCCGCGTCCCGGACGAGCGCCGTCTGGATGGCCGGTTTCCGAGGGGCATGCTTCCGATCGGCCGCTTTTCGGACGACGCGCAAGACGGCCGGGGCGGCACCGCCTAGAATGTCGCCCGGAAATTAAAGCCCCCAAGGAGATCCCGTGCAGCACAAAGCAGTCCCCACACGCAACATCGTGGCAGCGGTAATAGGCAACGCGCTCGAATGGTATGACTTCCTGGTGTTCGCGTTCATGACGCCGATCATCGCCAAATTGTTCTTTCCCACCGACCCCAGCGTCCCCGGCAGCGAACTGAACGCCATCCTGATGACCACCGCCATCTTCGGCGTGGGCTTCTTCATGCGCCCGGTGGGCGGCATCATCCTGGGCCTGTACGGCGACCGCAAGGGCCGCAAGGCCGCCATGGTGCTGGTGACCTCGCTGATGGCCGTGTCCATCGCGCTGATCACGGTGGCCCCGACCTACCACGCGGCGGGCATCCTGGCCCCGATCTTCATCCTGATCGCGCGCCTCCTGCAAGGCTTCTCGGCCGGCGGCGAATTCGGCACGTCGACGGCGCTGCTAATCGAAATGGCCCCCAACGGCAAGCGCGGCTTCTATGGCTCGTGGCAGATGGCGGGCCAGATGCTGGCCCTGTTGATCGGCGCGGCTTGCGGCACGCTCATCACCGAGTTCTTCACCGAGCAGCAGATTGCCGACTGGGCATGGCGCCTGCCCTTCGCCTTCGGCCTGGTGATTGTGCCGATCGCCATCTATATCCGCCGCAACGTCGACGAAACCGACGCCTTCAAGCAGATGAAGGAAGCCGACCGCCAGGCCGCCGAACGCGGTGAAGTCAAGCGCCTGTCGCTGGGCCAGATGCTGCGCACCCACACCCGCGAGACGCTGATCGGCGTGGGCCTGGTGGTGACGGCTACGGTGTCGATCTACATCACGTTCACGTACCTGGTCACCTATTCGACCAAGGTGCTGATGCTGCCGCTGAACCAGACCTTCCTGGTGCAGATGGCTGGCGCGGCCCTGATGGTGGTGCTGACCCCGTTCATGGGCGCCTGGTCCGACCGCATCGGCCGCCGTCCGCTCGTGATCGGCTCGCTGATCGGCTACCTGATCGTGCTGTACCCGCTGTACTTCTGGCTGTCGGACGCGCCGTCGATCGGCCGCCTGCTGACCGTGCAGGTCGTGGTCTGCATTTTCGTGTCGGCGTTCTTCGGCGTGTTCAGCACGGTGATGGCCGAGCTGTTCCCGGCGCGCGTGCGTTCAGTTGGCCTGTCGCTGGCCTATAACGTGGCCGTGATGATCTTCGGCGGCTTCGCACAGTTCATCGTGACCTGGCTGATCAAGACCACCGGCTCGCCCATGGCGCCGGCCTACTACGTGATGTTTGGCGTGGCGCTGGGTCTGGTCGCCGCGTTCTACATGCGCGACCGCGCGCATGAAGAACTGGAACACTGAGGCCTGAACCGCCGCGTGCTGCCGCCTGGCCTTCACGCCAGCGGCGGGCACGGCGGGAAATGATCCGGCAGCGGTTCTCGCTGCCGGAAACTGCGCCTAGCGGCGCATCGCCGACGACACGCCTGGCACTTCGGCCAGCGCATCCAGCGCGCGGGACAGCGATTCGCCGCCGCGCACCTCCACCGTGAACACCATATGGGCAAGCGACTGCTTGCTCTGCGTGTTCACGCCCACGACGTTCAGACGCAGGCGCGCAAACACTTCGGACAGGTCGCGCAACAGGCCCGAGCGGTCATGCGCGCGCACGCTGATGTCCACCGGATAGAAGGTGTCGGCCGTTTCGCCCCACGCCACTTCGATGACGCGCTCGGGCTCGCGCGCAGCCAGCGCCAGATAGCTGTGGCAGTCGCGGCGATGGATGGACACGCCGCGCCCCCGCGTCACGAAGCCGGAGATCGCATCCGGCGGCGCCGGGCGGCAGCATCGGGCCAACTGCGTCAGCAGCGACCCCACCCCCACCACCAGCACGCCGCTCTTGCCGCTTTTCTCGGCGCTGCCGGCGCTGGCGTGCCGCAAGGCCGCCGGCGTGGGTTCGACTGCGGGCGCCGGCTGCTGGAATACCGCGTCGATCTGGCGCAGGCTGAATTCTTCCTTGGCGGCGGCGACGTAAAGGTCGTCGGCCCGCGCAAAACCCAGGTTCTGGGCCAGCTGTTCCAGATTGATGGCCGTCTTGCCCAGGCGCTGCAATTCCTTTTCGACAAGCGCCTGCCCCTGCGTGATGCGCTGCTGCAGTTCAATCGCGTTGAACCACATCCGCACCTTGGCGCGGGCGCGCGCGCTGGCCAGAAAGCCAAGCTGGGGATTGAGCCAGTCGCGCGACGGGCCGCCGGACTTGGCGGAGATGATCTCCACGGTCTGGCCGGTGGACAGGTGCGTCTGCAGCGGCACCATCTGCCCATCGACGCGCGCGCCGCGGCAGCGGTGGCCCAGGTCGGTATGCAGGTGATAGGCGAAGTCCACCGGCGTGGCGCCGGCGGGCAGTTCGATCACGCGCGCCTGGGGCGTCAGCACGTAGATGCGTTCGTCGGTATGCGCCGGCGCCGTCACCGCGCCGCGGCTTTTGCCCGCGGCGGCCCGGCCCGTGGCGGGCTTGGCGGGCTCGGGCGGCGTGTTTTCGCCACCCTCGACATCCGTGTTCCAGGCCAGCAGCTGGCGCATCCAGGCAAGCTGCCGGTCGTATTCGCTGGAAGCCGCGACCTGCCCGCCCTTGGCGCCCGCTTCCTTGTAGCGCCAATGCGCGGCCATCCCGTATTCGGCGAACTGGTGCATCTCGCGCGTGCGGATCTGCACTTCGAAGGGACGGCCGTCGTCGTCGGCCACCACCGTATGCAGCGACCGGTAGCCGTTGGGCTTGGGCCGCGAGATGTAGTCGTCGAACTCGTCGGACAGCGGCGTCCACATCTCGTGCACCATGCCCAGCGCCGTGTAGCAGGCGCGCACGTCGTCGACGATGACGCGCAGCGCCCGCAGGTCGTACATCTGGGAAAAATCCAGACGCTTGACGCGCATCTTGTTCCAGATGCTGTAGATGTGCTTGGGCCGGCCGCTGACCTCGGCGTCGATGCCGGTCTTGGCCAGCGCCTGCTGCAGGCGCGTGATGGCGCCCGCGATGAAGGCCTCGCGCTCGACCCGCTTTTCTTCGAGCAGGCGGGCAATGTGCTTGTATTTTTCGGGTTCGAGGAAGCGGAAGGACAGGTCTTCCATTTCCCACTTGATCTGCCAGATGCCCAACCGGTTGGCGAGCGGCGCGTACAGGTCCAGCGTTTCGCGGGCGAAGCTGGGCGAGCACGGCGCCTTGCTCTCGGCGTGCCAGCGCAGCGTGCGCAGCCGTGACGCCAGGCGCATCAGCACGATGCGCAGGTCGGCGGCCATGGCCAGCAGCATCTTGCGCTGCATTTCCTTCTGCGAACCGCTTTCGGCCGACGCATCGCTGGCCTGCCGGGCCACCACGCCCAGGCGCAGCAACGCGTAGGCGCCCTGCACCAGCCGCGCGATTTCCGCGCCGAAGGCGACGGCGATAGGGTCGTTGCGCAACGAGGGCGCGGGCGCCATCAGATCGGTGGGCAGCGCGGCCAGGAGGGCGGCGGCGCGCGTGGCGGCATCGGTGTGCAAGGCCGCCAGGATACGGACGACGCCGGCGGCATGCCCGGCCAGCGGCTCACCCGTCAGGGCGTTCTGGCCGTGGAAGCGAGGCTCGGCCCAGCAGGCGACCCGGTCCAGTAATGCCAGGCCCTCGGCATCCAGGCCCGCTCCGGCCTCCTGCCGCCAGGAAGCGTCAAATGGCGAAGGCGCATCGGGAACGGGCGGGGCGGACATGACGGGGCGTAGCGCAGGTATCGGGTTGAATATTTCGACACTCTACACTAGGGTTCAGTCACCCTGAACACACTGCCGCATCCCGGCATATGGAAGGAACCAAAGCTTATGTTGCGCTGGCTGAAGGGCCGCGGCGCCCGCCCGTCCGAGGTCGCCGAGATGCAGGCCCGCATCCCGCCCGAACTCTGGCGGCAGGTGCTGGACACCTACCCATTCCTGGCGGCGCTGACCGAAAGCGAAGCCGCCCAATTGCAGGCGCGCGCCGCCTGGCTGCTTGCCAGCAAGACGATCAATGGCGCGCAGGGGCTGGAGGTCTCGGACTTCATGCGGCTGTCCATCGCCGCGCAGGCCTGCCTGCCCATCCTGAATCTCACGCCCGAACTGTACGAGGGCTGGGACGAGATCATCGTTTATCCCGCGAGCTTTCGCATCCCCCGGACGCGCGAGGACGAGGACGGGGTGGTCCACGAGTACATCGAGGACGCCGCGGGCGAAGCCTGGGAAGGCGGACCGCTGGTCCTGTCGTGGGAAGACACGCAGCTGTCCGAGGGCGGCTTCAACGTGGTGATCCACGAGTTCGCCCACAAGCTGGACCTGCGCTCGGGCTTTGCGGACGGCATGCCGTCGTTGTCGGCGCATCCCGACATCAAGCCGCGCGCGTGGCGACAGGTGCTGGACGACAGCCTTGACCGCTTCATCGCGGCGGTCGACGCCGTGGAAGCGGCGATTCCGCATGACGTGGACCCGGAGAGCGAGGAAGCGGACGCCTGGTACGGCCAATTGCCGATGGATCCCTACGCCGCCACGGACGAGGGCGAGTTCTTCGCGGTCAGTTCGGAACACTTTTTCGTGGATCCCCTTCCCATGCAGCAAGCGCTGCCCGAGTGGTATGCCATGCTGCGGGCCTATTACCGGCAGGATCCGCTGGAGCGATACACGTGAAGCAGTTGCTGATCGTCTGGCATTCGCGCACCGGCGCGGCCCAGCAGATGGCGCAGGCCGCGGCGCGCGGTGCGGCGTCGGCGGCCGCTGCCCTGGAGCAGCCTGACGATCTGCGCATCGAACTGCGGCGCGCGCAGGATGCCGATGCCGATGCCTTGCTGGCCAGCCAGGGGTTTGTCTTCTGCGCCCCCGAAAATCTTGCCAGCCTGAGCGGCGAGATGAAGGAGTTCTTCGACCGCAATTACTACGCGGTGCTGGACCGCATCCAGGGACTGCCCTATGCCGCCCTGATCAGCGCGGGCAGCGACGGCTCGGGCGCGGCCCGGCAGGTCGAACGCATCTGCACCGGCTGGCGGCTGACGGCGGTGGCGCCGGCCGTCATCGTGAACATGGGCGCGCAGACGGCGGCGCAGATCCTGGCGGCCAAGACGGTGCCGACCGCGGATCTGGTGCGCTGCGAGGAACTGGGCGGCCTGCTGGCGGGGATGATGCTGATGGGCGCGTGAGGCGGCGTTCTGCACCACCGGTGTCTGACATCAGAGCAAAAAAAGCCCTCGGCTCACGCCAGAGGGCTTTTTCACAAGACCAGCCGCAGCCGGCCCTGACCGTTCATCAAAGCGCGGCCGTCACCACGATCTCGACCTTGTAGTCGGGGTTGGCAAGGCGGGCTTCAACGGTGGCGCGGGGGGGCGAGTTGCCGTCGGCGACCCATGCGTCCCAGGCCTTGTTCATGCCGTCGAATTCCTTCATGTTGGCCACGTAGATCTGGGCCATCAGGATCTTGGTCTTGTCGGTGCCGGCTTCGGCCAGCAGGCGGTCGATCGTGGCGAGCACTTGCTCGGTCTGACCGGTGATGTCCAGCGTGGCATCGTCCGGCACCTGGCCTGCCAGGTAGGCCACGCCGTTGTACACGGCCATGTCCGACAGGCGCTTGGTCACGTGAAAGCGCTTGATGCTGCTCATGAGAATTCCCCTAGAGTCGAGTGGTTTGGATGGAACTGGGCAAAGATGCCCGCGTGCGGCGCGTAGGCGTCGTCAGGCGGGCGGCAATTGGAAAACCTGGCGCAGATAGGCCAGGTAGGCGGGATCGTCGCACATCGTCTTCTCGGGCGCATCCGACACCTTGGCCACCGGCTGGCCGTTGCAGCGGACCATCTTCATGACGATCTGCAGCGGTTCGTGGCCGAGGTCGTTGGTGAGGTTGGTGCCAATGCCGAAGGACACCTTGCAGCGCCCCGAGAACTGGCGCGCCAGCTCGATGGCGCGCGGGAAGGTCAGCGAATCCGAGAACACCAGGGTCTTGGCGCGCGGATCCACGCGGTTCTTGCGGTAGTGCTCGAGCAGACGCTCGCCCCAGATGAAGGGATCGCCGGAATCATGGCGCGCGCCGTCAAAGAGCTTGCAGAAATACATGTCGAAGTCGCGCAGGAACGCATCCATGCCGTAGACGTCGGACAACGCGATGCCGAGGTCGCCGCGGTATTCCTTGGCCCACACTTCCAGCGCGAACACCTGCGAATCGCGCAGGCGCGGACCGAGCGCCTGGCAAGCCTGCAGGTATTCGTGGCCCATGGTGCCCAGCGGCAGCACGTCGTGCTCTTTGGCGAGCAGCACGTTGCTGGAACCCGCGAAATGCGGCCCCATCTCGGCTTTCAGGGTGGTGACGATCTCTTCGTGCCAGGCCTTGGAGAAGCGGCGACGCGTGCCGTATTCGGCCACGCGGAAGTCGGCCAGCGCGGGATCGTCCAGCACGAGGTGCATCTTGGACTGCAGGCGCTTGCGGCCTTCTTCCCAGTCCGGATGCTTGCGCGTGTTGCGGAAATAGACCTCGTTGACGATGGCCAGCACAGGGATCTCGAACAGGATCGTGTGCAGCCACGGGCCCTTGACCTCGATGCTGATTTCACCGGGTCCCTCGCCTTCGCTGATGTGGATGCAGCGCTCGGGCATGTGGAACAGACGAAGGAAATCAACGAAGTCGCTTTTGATAAAGCGCAAGTTGCCCAGATATTTAAGTTCGTCGTCCGTGAAGCGCAATTGGCAAAGCTGATGCACTTCCTGGCGGATTTCGTCCATATAGGGGCGCAAATCCACGCCCTTTGTACGGCATTTGTACCGGTACTCGACCTGGGCAGCGGGGAAATGATGCAGCACCACTTGCATCATGCTGAATTTATACAGGTCGGTGTCGAGCAGCGAAGTAATAATCATGATTGCGCGTTTCGTTTCGCGACACCATAGCATGAAGAACAGGGCCTTCGGCACGAAGTGCCACGCTGTCAATACGGGTATTGCCGACACATCCGCGCGGCATTGGGTAAAATTCGCCCATTAAGACACATCTGCCGCCGAGCCCCGGAGTTCCTGAATGACCCACGTAGTCACCGAAAACTGTATCAAGTGCAAGTACACCGATTGCGTCGACGTGTGCCCGGTGGACTGTTTTCGTGAGGGTCCGAACTTCCTCGTGATCGACCCGGACGAATGCATCGACTGTGCGGTCTGCATCCCCGAATGCCCCGCCAACGCGATCTACGCCGAAGAAGACGTGCCGCAGGACCAACTCAATTTCATCGCGCTGAATGCCGAACTCTCTCCGGAATTCGCCAGCATCAGCCGTGCCAAGAAGCCCCTGCCCGACGCCGACGACTGGAACGGCAAGCAGGACAAGCTGCAATACCTGGAAAAGTAATCCACGGGCGCCGGCCAGGCCGGCGCTTTCGTGCGATGTCCCGATGACCGACGACTCCAAATACACGCGCCAGACCATCACCAGCGTCCACACCTGGGTGCCGGACAAACTGTTCTCCGTGCGCGTGACGCGGGACGAAGCCTTCACGTTCCTGCCGGGCCAGTTCGCCCGGGTCGGCCTGCCCGGCGCTGAAGACCCCGATGGTCCGCCCACGATCTGGCGCGCCTACTCCATGGTGTCGGCCCCACATGAGCCGGGCCTGGAGTTCTATTCCATCGTCGTCCCCGAAGGCCTGTTCAGCCCGCGCATGGCGCGTCTGAAGCCCGGCGACGCGCTCTACGTCGAAAAGGCCCCCTACGGCTTCCTGACGCTGGAGCGCTTTGCGCCCGGCGGCGACCTGTGGCTGCTTGCCTCGGGCACCGGCCTGTCGGCCTACCTGTCCATCCTGCGCGACCCCGCCGTCTGGCGCGCCTTCAACCGCATCATCGTGGTGCACGGCGTGCGCACCGCCGCCGAACTCGCCTACCGCGACGAAATCGACGGCTGGCGCCGCGATCCGGCCCTGGCCGACGTCTTTGCCGCCGACCCCGGCAAGCTCGTCTACCTGCCTATCGCCACGCGCGAACCCGTGCCCGGCATGCCGCAAGCGCGCATCACCACGCTGATCGCCGACGGCCGCCTGGAGCAGCTGGCCGGCCAGCCGCTGGATCCCGAGACCGCCAAGGTCATGCTGTGCGGCAACCCCGCGATGCTGGCGGAGGCACGCAAATTGCTGGGTGATCGTGGGTTCAAGCCCGGGCGCCGCGGCATTCCGGGCAACCTGGCAGTTGAAAATTACTGGTGATCCGCCACCGCGTGGCGTAGTCCGTAAATCCACCATTTGGTATCACCGCAAGGCATTAACGCGGCCCTAAACTGGTGCGTAACACATGACGGGTCGCTTTTTAGCAACAAAACAGGGCAGTTTGCCGGACATTCTTCAGGCTGATTGGAAATATCGTTACGCCCCGGAGCAATAATCGGGGCACACGCTCGACCCAGAAGGACTTCCCCGAAATGCTGTACCAATTGCACGAAATGCAGCGCGCTTTCCTGACTCCGTTCGCTGCATTCACGGACGCCGGTTCTCAGCTGTTCTCCAGCCCCTACAGCCCGCTCGCCTATACCCCGATCTCCCGCCAGATGGCTGCCGGGTACGAGCTGATGACCCGTATCGGCAAGGAATACCAGAAGCCCGCCTGGAATCTGCCCACCACCCAGATTGGCGGCAAGTCCGCCCGCGTGATCGAAGCCGTTGCCCTGGACAAGCCCTTCTGCCGCCTGGTGCACTTCCAGCGCGACGTACGCCTGGCCGGCAAGAACGATCCGAAGGTCCTGCTGGTCGCCCCGCTCTCCGGGCACCACGCCACCCTGCTGCGCGACACCGTGCGCGCCCTGCTGCCCCACCACGACGTCTATGTGACCGACTGGGTCGACGCGCGCATGGTGCCGCTGGCAGCTGGTCCGTTCCATCTGAACGACTACGTGCGCTACGTGCAGGACTTCATCCGCCATCTGGGCCCGGACGTGCACGTCATTTCCGTCTGTCAGCCCACGGTGCCGGTGCTGGCCGCCGTGTCCCTGATGGCGTCCGCCAACGATCCCTGCCAGCCGCGCAGCATGGTGATGATGGGTGGCCCCATCGACCCGCGCCAGTCGCCCACGCAGGTCAATCGCCTGGCCACCACCAAACCCTATTCGTGGTTCGAGAACCAGGTGATCCACCCCGTGCCGCCCCGCTATCCGGGCGCCGGCCGCCGCGTGTATCCGGGGTTCCTGCAGCACGCGGGATTCATGGCCATGAATCCGGACCGCCACATGAAGTCGCATTACGACTTCTACCTGGACCTGCTGCGTGGCGACGACAGCGACGCCGAAGCGCACCGCCGCTTCTACGACGAATACAACGCCGTGCTGGACATGCCGGCCGAGTTCTACCTGGACACGATCCGCATGGTGTTCCAGGACTTCGACCTGCCCAACGGCACCTGGGAAGTCGACGGCAAGCTGGTGCGCCCGGCCGACATCAAGAGCGTCGCGCTGTTCACCATCGAAGGCGAACTGGACGACATTTCCGGCCAGGGCCAGACGCGCGCCGCGATCAAGCTGTGCAAGAACATCCCGGCCGACCGCAAGTCGCACTACACCGCGCCGAACTGCGGCCACTACGGCATTTTCTCGGGCCGCCGGTGGCGCGAAATGATCTGTCCTAAAATTGCCGAGTTCATCCGGCAATCGGCTTGACGACGGCCCCGCGCCGGCCGCCGGCAACCTGATCCGTACCCCGGGGCCCGAGCGGCCCCTTTTCATTACTGGCATTACATGTCCTGTCGCTCATTAGCCGACCGCGTTGACGCCTTGCTGCCTCAGACGCAATGCACCAAATGCGGTTACGACGGCTGCCGGCCGTATGCCGACGCCATCGCCGAGGGCGCCGCGCCGATCAACCGCTGCCCGCCCGGCGGCGACGACGGCGTCGCCGCACTGGCCGCGCTGCTCGGCACGCCTCTCCTGCCGCTGGATCCGTCACGCGGCGAACCCGGCCCGCTGCTGGTCGCGCGCATCGACGAATCGCATTGCATCGGCTGTACGCTGTGCATCCAGGCCTGTCCGGTCGACGCCATCGTCGGCGCGAACAAGCACATGCACACCGTGCTGGACGACTGGTGCACGGGCTGTGACCTGTGCGTGGCGCCCTGTCCGGTGGACTGCATCGAGATGGTGCCGGCCGGGCGCGCATGGACCAGCGAAGACGCCGCAATCAGCCGCCAGCGCCATCGCAACCACCTGGCGCGCGCCGAGCGCCTGGCGGCCGACAACGCGCGCCTGATGGCGCCCGACATCCCGGAAGCGCCCTCCCCCGCCGCGCCCGCTTCCGAGGACGCGCAAAAAGAAGACCGCAAGCGCTCCGCCATCGAATCCGCACTGGCCCGCGCCCGGGCCCGCCGCAATCCCACGCAGTCATGAACGCCGCCAAACGCCGAGAGATCTTTGCCCGCCTGCATGCGGCCAACCCCAGCCCCACCACCGAACTGGAATACGACACGCCGTTCCAGTTGCTGATTGCCGTGCTGCTGTCGGCGCAGGCCACGGACAAGTCGGTCAACATCGCCACGCGCAAGTTCTTTCCGCAATACGGCACCCCTGAGGCACTCGCGGCGCTGGGCGAGGAAGGACTGGCCGACTACATCAAGACCATTGGCCTTTTCCGCACGAAGGCAAAGAACGCGATCGCCACCTGCAAGATCCTGATCGAGCAGCATGGCGGCCAGGTGCCGCAGACGCGAGAGGCGCTTGAAGCCCTGCCCGGCGTGGGCCGCAAGACCGCCAACGTGGTGCTCAACACCGCGTTCGGGCAAGCGGCGATGGCAGTGGACACGCACATATTCCGTGTCTCGAATCGCACCGGTATTGCACCCGGAAAAAACGTGCTGGAAGTCGAGCTGAAACTGATGAAGTTCGTGCCGCAGGAATATCTGCTGGACGCGCATCACTGGCTGATTCTGCACGGCCGCTACGTCTGTGTGGCGCGCAAACCGAAATGCCCCCAATGCGGCATTTCCGATCTCTGCGAATTCAAGCAGAAAACCCCTGCATAAAGCATCCGGCGCGCGCACGCGGCCGCGAATCATGCGAGTGGAAAACCGGGTTTTCCCTCGCCTATTCCCGCATGACATCTTGATGACGATCAACGCGTAATTGCTGCAATGCATTTGCATATCGGGCTCCCTTTCTCCCCCTATGCAGACAGCATTGTCGGCATGCCGACAATTGCCCTTTCCGCAGTGCAAAACCTATGACAAACCCTCATGGAATTTTGATTGCGACGTCCGCATACTCGCCGGCAACTCATAAGAAAACTACGCACGAAAACAGTTTTCGAACCCTGCGGGGGCCTGACGCAATGACGCCAGGCAGAGACCATATAAATACAACGCTGGTGCAGCGAACATGGATGACACAATCCTGGAGACAAAAGGCCTCACCAAGGAGTTCCGCGGCTTCGTCGCGGTCAACGGGGTCGATTTGCGTATCAAGCGGGGCGAGATTCATGCCTTGATCGGGCCTAACGGCGCGGGCAAGACCACATGCTTCAACCTGCTGACCAAATTCCTGGCGCCCACGTCGGGCAGCATCAAGTTCAATGGCATCGACATCACCGGCGAGCGCCCCGCGCAGATTGCACGGCGCGGCATCATCCGATCGTTCCAGATCTCGGCGGTGTTCCCGCACCTGACCGTGCTCGAGAACGTGCGGATCGGCCTGCAGCGCAAGACCGGCCTGTCCTATCACTTCTGGCAAAGCGACAAGCGCCTGGCCGCCCTGAACGAGCCCGCGCGTGCGCTGCTTGAACAGGTGGACCTGGGCGGCTTTGCCGACGAAACCACGGTCAACCTGCCGTACGGCCGCAAGCGCGCGCTCGAGATCGCCACCACGCTGGCGATGGAGCCCGAGCTGATGCTGCTGGACGAACCCACCCAGGGCATGGGCCACGAAGACGTGGACCGCGTCACGCAACTGATCAAGCGCGTGAGCGCCGGGCGCACCATCCTCATGGTGGAACACAACATGAATGTCGTGTCCTCCATCGCCAACACCATCACCGTGCTGGCGCGCGGCTCGGTGCTGGCCGAAGGTTCCTACGCCGAAGTCTCCCGCCATCCGGCCGTGATGCAGGCTTACATGGGCACGACCGACGGCGAACTTCAAGGAGCGCACGCATGAGCACCCCCGCACTCGAAATTTCGGGCCTCAACGCCTGGTACGGGGAATCGCATATCCTGCACGGCGTGGACATGCGCGTGGGACAGGGCGAAGTCGTCACGCTGCTGGGCCGCAACGGCGCCGGCCGCACCACGACGCTGCGCGCCATCCTGGGCCTGACCGGCTCGCGCAAGGGTTCGGTGCGCATCCATGGCACCGAAGCCATCGACCTGCCTACCTACAAGATCGCCCACCTGGGCGTCGGCTATTGCCCCGAGGAACGCGGCATCTTCGCCAGCCTGTCCTGCGAAGAGAACCTGCTGCTTCCGCCCGTCGTCGGCTCGCTGGGCGGCGGCATGTCGCTTGCCGAAATCTACGACATGTTCCCCAACCTGCAGGAGCGCCGCAATTCCCCCGGCACGCGCCTGTCGGGCGGCGAACAGCAGATGCTTGCCGTCGCGCGCATCCTGCGCACCGGCGCCAACCTGCTGCTGCTGGACGAAATCTCCGAAGGCCTCGCGCCCGTCATCGTGCAGGCGCTGGCCCGCATGATCACCGCGCTCAAGCAGCGGGGCTACACCATCGTCATGGTAGAACAGAATTTCCGCTTCGCCGCGCCGCTGGCCGACCGCTTCTACGTCATGGAGCACGGCCAGATCGTCGAGCACTTCGAAGCCGCCGAACTTTCAGAAAAACAGGACACGCTCAACGAACTGCTGGGCGTCTAAAGCAACCTGTGTCATCCGCCGGAACCCCGGCAAACACCACACTGTAGGGAAGAGGAGTCATCCCATGAAGCTGCACACCATCACTGCTGCACTGGCCATGGCGGGCCTGGGATTCGCGGGGGCAACCGCCCACGCTCAAGGTATCTCCGACGATGTCATCCGCATCGGCTTCATCACCGACATGTCGGGCGTGTACTCCGACATCGACGGCAAGGCAGGCCTGGAAGCCGTGCGCATGGCTGTCGAGGACTTCGGCGGCACGGTCAACGGCAAGAAGATCGAAATCGTCTCCGCGGACCACCAGAACAAGGCCGACGTCGCCTCGGCACGCGCCCGCGAATGGTTCGACCAGCAGAAGGTCGACGTCATCATCGCCGGCACCAACTCGGCCACCAGCCTGGCCATGGCAGCGGTTGCCGCTGAAAAGAAGAAGCCCTTCATCGCGGTGGGCGCCGGCTCGTCCGACCTGACCAACGCGCAATGTTCGCCCTACACCGTGCATTACGCCTACGACACCGTGGCGCTGGCGCGCGGCACGGGTTCGGCAGTGGTGAAGGACGGCGGCAAGAGCTGGTTCTTCCTGACTGCCGACTACGCCTTCGGCCACGCGCTCGAGCGCGACACGATGGCGGTCGTCAAGGCCGCGGGCGGCGAAGTGAAGGGCCAGGTGCGCGCACCGCTGGGCGCCTCGGACTTCTCGTCCTTCCTGCTGCAGGCGCAATCGTCCAAGGCGCAGATCCTGGGCATGGCCAACGCCGGCGGCGACACCATCAACACGGTCAAGGCCGCCAACGAATTCGGCGTCACGCAGACCATGAAGCTGGCCGGCCTGCTGGTGTTCATCAACGACGTGCACTCGCTCGGCCTGGATGCCACCAAGGGCATGTACCTGACCGACGGCTGGTACTGGGATCAATCCGACGCCTCGCGCGCCTGGTCCAAGAAGTTCGAGTCCAAGGTCGGCCGCAAGCCGTCCATGCTGCAGGCGGGCGATTACTCGTCGGCGATGTTCTACCTGAACGCCGTCAAGGCCACCGGCTCGGATAACGGCGACGACGTGATGAAGTGGATGAAGTCGAACAAGGTGAACGACTTCTTTGCCCAAGGCGGCGTCGTGCGCGAAGACGGCCGCATGGTCCACGACATGTACCTGATGCAAGTGAAGACCCCGGCCGAATCCAAGGGCCCGTGGGACTACTACAAGGTGGTGGCGACGCTGCCTGGCGACGAGGTCTACACCAAGTTGTCCGAGTCCACCTGCAAGCTGGTCAAGAAATAAACCGGCCACTGTGATCCCGGATGCGGTCCGGGCCGATGGCCCGGCCGCATTCCTCCTGACTAGCTCGCTTCCTTCCGTACCGCGCAGGACTTTCACAAGATGACTGACATTTTCGGCATCCCCATACAGGCCTTGTTCGGCCAGCTGTTACTGGGCCTGGTCAACGGTTCCTTCTATGCAATGCTGTCGCTCGGACTTGCCGTCATCTTCGGGCTGCTGAACGTCATCAACTTCGCCCACGGCGCTCTCTACATGCTGGGCGCCTTCGTCGCATGGATGGGGCTTTCGTACTTTGGCCTGAACTACTGGATCATGCTGATCCTGGCGCCGCTGATCGTGGGGCTGTTCGGCATCATCATTGAAAAACTGCTGCTCAAGCATCTCTACAAGCTCGACCACCTGTACGGGCTGCTGCTGACCTTCGGGCTGACGCTGCTGATCGAGGGGCTGTTCCGCAGCTTCTACGGCGTGTCGGGCCAGCCCTATCCCACGCCCGAGGCCCTGCGCGGCGCCACCAACCTGGGCTTCATGATCCTGCCCAACTATCGCGGCTGGGTCGTGGCGGCGTCCATCATCGTCTGCTTCGCCACGTGGTACGTCATTGAACGCACCCGCCTGGGCGCCCTGCTGCGCGCCGGCACCGAGAACCCGCGCCTCGTGGAATCCTTCGGCGTGAACGTGCCGCGCATGATCACGCTGACCTACGGCTTCGGCGTGGCGCTGGCGGGCTTTGCCGGCGTGCTGGCCGCGCCGGTGCTGCAGATTTCGCCGCTGATGGGCTCGAACCTCATCATCGTCGTATTCGCGGTGGTCGTGATCGGGGGCATGGGGTCCATTTTTGGCGCCATCGTCACCGGGCTGGGCCTGGGCGTAATCGAGGGCCTGACCAAGGTGTTCTGGCCCGAAGCGTCCAGCACGGTCGTCTTCATCATCATGGCCATTGTTCTGTTGATCCGCCCGGCCGGGCTGTTCGGAAAAGAAAAATGAATCGTCAATTCCTGGGCTATGCGGTCCTGGCCATCGTGGTGGCCTTGCTTCCCTTCGCCGGCGTGTATCCGATCTTCGCCATGAAGGTCATGTGCTACGCCCTCTTCGCGTGCGCCTTCAACCTGCTTCTGGGCTTCACGGGGCTGCTGTCCTTCGGCCATGCCGCGTTTCTGGGCAGCGCGGCCTACGCGGCCGGACACAGCATGAAGGTCTGGGGCCTGCCCACCGAACTGGGGCTGCTGTTCGGCGTGGCCGTGGCGGCGCTGCTGGGGCTGGCCATGGGCGCGCTTGCCATCCGTCGCAGCGGCATCTACTTCTCGATGATTACGCTGGCGCTGTCGCAGATGGTGTTCTTCTTCTTCCTGCAGGCCAAGTTCACGGGCGGCGAAGACGGCCTGCAGAGCGTGCCGCGCGGCACCTTGCTGGGACTGGTCGACCTGTCCAAGGACATCAACCTGTACTACCTGGTGATGGCCATCTTCATCATTGGCTACTTCATCATCTGGCGCACGGTGAACTCGCCCTTCGGCCAGGTGCTGCAGGCGCTGCGCGAGAACGAGCCGCGCGCGATCTCGCTGGGTTACGACGTGGACCGCTTCAAGCTGGTGGCCTTCGTGCTGTCGGCCGCGCTGGCCGGCCTGGCGGGCGCCACCAAGACGCTGGTGTTCGTGTCGGCCACGCTGTCGGACGCCACCTGGCAGATGTCCGGGCTGGTGATCCTGATGACGCTGATCGGCGGCCTGGGCACCCTGACCGGCCCCGTGCTGGGCGCGTTCATCGTGGTGCTGCTGGAAAACAAGGTGGGCGACTTCGGCCAGATGATGGCCAACCTGACCGGCGTCGAATGGTTCCTGCGTCTGGGCGAATCGGTCACGATCGTCAGCGGCCTGATCTTCGTGATCTGCGTGCTGGCCTTCCGGCGCGGCATCGTGGGCGAGCTGGGCGCCCTCTTCAACCGCCGCCGCACCGCCCGCGCGTGAGCTGACGCTTCGGTGGATTGACCCTCGGGGCCGCGCATCGCGGCCCCGTTGCATTGGGACGCGCCATCGCCTCGTACAATGGCAGGCACCCCACTACACAGGTGCCGACCATGCGCATCACGCATCTCGTTCCCGGCCTCGGCGCGCTCGCGCTGGCCGCCGCCCTGCTGTCCCCCGCCGCGGCCCAGGCCGCCCCCGCCGCCCCGGCTTGCGAAGTCGACCGGCCTATCCGTTTCAGCGGCCTGAACTGGGAATCCAACCTGGTGCTTGCCGGCATCGAGCGCTACGTGCTCGAACACGGCTACGGCTGCAAAACATCTGTCGAAATCGGCGAAACCCTGCCCATGCTGGCCGCCTTGCAGCGCGGCGACGTCGACATCACGCCCGAAGTCTGGCCCGGTCAGATCGAAGGCGCCTGGAAGAAGGCGCTGGCCAGCGGCAAGGTGCTGGGCGTGGGTCACGTCTATGACGCAGGCGAAGGCTGGTATGTGCCCCGCTACACCGTGGAACGGCATCCCGAGCTCAAGTCCGCCGCCGACCTGGCGCGCTTCAAGGAAGTGTTTGCCGACCCCGAAGACCCGGGCCGCGGCCGCATCTATGGCTGCCCGGCGGGCTGGGCCTGCGGCACGCTGAACGACAACCTGCTGCGCGCCCTGAAGCTGGACAAGGATTACTCCCTGTTCGCCCCCGGCTCCGGCGCCGCGCAAAAGGCGGCGATCGTGTCGGCCTACAAGCGCAAGCGCGATATCGTCTTCTACTACTGGACGCCCACGTCGCTGGTTGGCGCGCTGGACCTGGTCAAGCTGGAACTGCCTGCGTTCGACCAGGCTGCCTACACGTGCATGACCGACCCCAAGTGCGCCAATCCCGTGGCCACGCAGTTCAAGCCCAACCCGGTCGTCACCGGCATGAATGCTGAATTCGCCAAACAGGCGCCGCGCGTGACCGAGTTCCTGACCAAGCTGACGGTGCCGGACGACGCCATCGATGCCACGCTGGGCTGGCTGGAAAACGAGGGCAAGGAACCCGAGGACGCCGCGCGATACTTCCTCAAGCAGTACGCGTCTGTGTGGCGGCAGTGGGTGCCTGCGGATGTCGCCGACCGCGTGCAGGCAGCGCTGGCCAAGGAATAACAGCCCCGCTCATGTATTCTGGCGATTCGGCGTTCCGGACCCGCTCCGCGCCCGATCGCCAACCCGATTCAAGCCAAGGAAAACAATCATGGATGCCTTGTTCTGGCACAACGGTCACTGGACCACTGAAAACCCCAAACTGCTCGGCCCGGCCGACCACGCCTTCTGGATGGCCAGCATGGTCTTCGACGGCGCACGCGCGTTCCGCGGTCTGACGCCCGACCTGGACCTGCATTGCCAGCGCGTCGTGCGCTCGGCGGAAAAGATGCTGATGAAGCCGCAACTGGCCTGGGAAGAAATCCAGGACCTGTGCCTGCAGGCCGTGGCGCGCTTCCCCGAGGGCTCCGAGCTCTACATCAAGCCGATGTTCTTCTGCGCCGATGGCTTCCTGCTGCCCGACGCCGAAAAGACGCAATTCGTACTGCACGTGTTCAAGGTGCCGATGCCGGGCGACCAGGGCTTTTCCGCCTGCTTCTCCAGCTTTGCGCGCTCGTGGCCGAACATGGCGCCCACCGACGCCAAGGCCTCGTGCCTGTACCCCAACGGCCAACGCGCCATCCGCGAAGCCGCCGAAAAGGGCTTTGACAACGCCATCATGCTGGACGGCGCAGGCAACCTGGCCGAGTTCGCCACCAGCAACCTGTGGCTGGCCAAGGACGGCGTCGTCTCCACGCCCGTGGACAACGGCACCTTCCTGAACGGCATCACGCGCCGCCGCGTGCTGGCGCTGCTGAAGGCCGACGGCATTGAAGTGCAGGAACGCAGCCTGACCCGAGCCGACGTCGAAGCGGCCGACGAAGTGTTTTCGTCGGGCAACTACGGCAAGGTGGTGCACGTGAACCGCGTTGAAGACCGCCCGCTGGAATACGGCCCGATCGCGCGCCGTGCGCATCAGCTGTACATGGAATACGCGGAAAGTACGCGTCGTTGATTTGCCGGAACTGGCCAGCTTGCGTCAGCAGCCGCGCCAACGCAAAACGCCGGGGCCTTATCGGCCGCCGGCGTTTTTTTGTCCCATCGGGTGGGTAATTCAGGCCGCCTCGGCGCCCTTGCCCAGACCCAGATAGCTCTCAATCACCTTCGGATCGCCAGCCAATTCGCGCGCCGGGCCGTGCAGGATGACCTCGCCGGTTTCCAGCACATAGCCGTAATCGGCCACCTGCAAGGCCGCGCGGGCGTTCTGCTCGACCAGCAGGATCGCCACGCCGGTCTCGCGCAGGCGCGCAATGATGTGGAAGATCTCGCGCACGATGCGCGGCGCCAGACCCAGGCTGGGCTCGTCCAGCATCAGCAGCGTCGGTTTGGCCATGAGCGCGCGGCCCACGGCCAGCATCTGGCGCTCGCCGCCGGACAAGGTGCCGGCCTGCTGGGCGCGGCGCTCGCGCAGCCGCGGGAACAGATCGAACACTTCATTCAGTGTGTCGCGCCAGCCGCTTTCGCGGGCACGATACCGCCGGAAGCCGCCCAGCAGCAGGTTGTCTTCGACGGACATGGTGCCGAACAGCTCGCGGCGCTCGGGCACCAGTGACATGCCCGCCGCCACGCGGCGTTCGACCATCCAGCCCGACACGTCCGACCCGGCGTAATGCACGGTGCCGGCGGCGTGGCCGGTCTGCGGCAGCGACCCCATGATGGCGTTGAGCATCGTGGACTTGCCGGCGCCGTTGGCGCCGATCACAGTGACGATGCTGCCGGCCGGCACGCTGAGCGTGGCGCCGGCCAGTGCGCCGACCTTGCCGTAGTGGGCCGACAGGTTGCTGACTTCAAGAACGGGGGAATTCGTTGTGCTCATCACACGCGCCCCGCCGACACGGGCTTGGCCTGGTCCGCTTCGGGCAGGTCGTCGTCGATGCCGCCCAGGTAGGCTTCGAGCACCGCCGGGTTCTTTTGCACGTCGGCCGGCACGCCTTCGGCCAGCTTCGTGCCGAAATCCATCACCACGAGGTGGTTGGTCAGGCGCATCACAAAATCCATGTCGTGTTCAACGAGCAGAATGCTCATGCCTTCCGCGCGCAGCTGTTCCAGTACGCGCGCCAGGTCCTGCTTTTCCTTGTAGCGCAGGCCGGCGGCCGGTTCGTCCAGCAGCAGCAGCACGGGATCGCACGCCAGCGCGCGGGCGATTTCCAGGATGCGCTGCTGGCCCAGGGCCAGGTTGCCTGCCTGTTCGTACAGGTATTCGCCAAGGCCCACGCGCTTGAGCTGCTCGGCCGCTTCATGCAGGAGCTGCGCTTCGCGGGCGCGGTCCGAATGCAGCGCGCCCGACAGCACGCCCACGTCCGAACGCAGGTGCGCGCCCAGCGCCACGTTTTCCAGCACCGTCATGCCCGGCAGCAGTTGCACGTGCTGGAACGTGCGGCCCACGCCCATCTTGGCAATCTCGCGCGCCGAGCGGTTGTCGATGCGCTGACCCATGAACGTGACCTGGCCGCGCGTCACTGGCAGCACGCCGCTGATCAGGTTGAAGGTCGTGCTCTTGCCGGCGCCGTTGGGGCCGATGAGGCCCATGATTTCGCCGGAGCTGACCTTGAAGGTGATGTCGTTCACGGCGACCAGGCCGCCGAATTCCTTGCGGATGGCATCCACTTCCAGCACGACCTGACCAGGCTGCGGACGCTCGCGCGTCGGCAGGGCCGGGGCCGCGGCAGGCGGCGCCAGGTTGCGGCGCGAACCATTGGCGCCCGTGATGTTGCCCCACCAGCCCGCCAGGATCGGCCACAGGCCGTTACGCGCGTATTGCAGCATCAGGATCAGCAGCACGCCGAAGACGATCATCTCGAAGTTGGCGTTGGTGTCCAGCAGCTTGGGCAGGAGGTTCTGCAACTGATCCTTCAGCACCAGGATGACGCTGGAGCCCAGCAAGGCGCCCCACACGTAACCCGCGCCGCCGACCACCGCCATGAACAGGTACTCGATGCCGTAGTTCAGGCCGAACGGGCTGGGGCTGACGGCGCGCTGCATGTGCGCATACAGCCAGCCCGACACGCAGGCCAGCAGGGCCGCCCACACGAAGATCACGATCTTGTAGGCAGCGGTGTTGACGCCCATGGACTCGGCCATGCCCGCCCCGCTCTTGAGCGCGCGGATGGCGCGGCCGGGACGCGAGTTGAGCAGGTTGCGCGTGGCCCACAGCGCCAACAGGACGCAGACCCAGATCAGGTAATAGATGTGGCGGCCGTTGGCCAGCGAGATACCGAAGATGCTGATGGGCTCGATGCCGGCGATGCCGTCATGCTTGCCCAGCCAGTCGATATTGCCGAACAGGTAATACAGCGACAGGCCCCAGGCGATGGTGCCCAGCGGCAGGTAGTGGCCCGACAGGCGCAGCGTGATCGCGCCCAGCAGATAGGCCACGACGGCGGTCAGGATCAGCCCCGCAGGCAGCGCCAGCCAGGGCGACACGTCGTACTGCGTCGTCAGGTAGGCGGTGGTGTAGGCGCCCAGGCCGACGAACGCCGCCTGGCCGAAGGACGTCAGGCCGCCGACACCGGTCAGCAGCACGAGGCCCAGCACGACCAGGCTGGCCAGGCCGATGTAGTTCAGTTGCGTCACCCAGAACTCGGGCGTGGCCGACACCATCGGCAGGCCCGCCAGGAGGACGAGAAAAACGGCAAGCAGAATGCGGTTCATGGCTTATTCCTCTTCGTCCGCGTGATGGGTGCTGAACGAACGCCAGACCAGAACCGGGATGATCAGGGTGAAGACGATCACTTCCTTGTATGCGCTGGCCCAGAACGACGAGAAGGATTCCAGCACGCCGACCAGCAGCGAGCCGGCCGCGGCGATGGGATAGCTGGCCAGGCCGCCGATGATGGCGCCGACGAAGCCCTTCAGGCCGATCAAAAAGCCGGTGTCGTAATAGACCGTGGTGATGGGCGCGATCAGCATGCCGGACATGGCGCCGATGCCCACGGCCAGCGTGAACGTCAGCGAGCCCGACATGTTGGTGCTGATGCCCACCAGGCGCGCGCCACGGCGGTTAACGGCGGTGGCGCGCAGCGCGCGGCCATACAGCGTCTTGCCGAAGAAAACCCACAAGGCAATGATGAGCAGCGCGCACGTGGCGACCACGAACAAGCTCTGCGCGGACCACGTCATGAAGCCCAGGTCGACCTGCCCGCTCACGAATGCCGGGGTGCGCCAGCCTTCGGCGCCAAAGAACACGAGCGCCAGGCCCATGAGCGCAAAGTGCACGGCGACCGATACGATCAGCAGCACCAGCACGGTGGCTTCGGCGAGCGGCTGGTAGACGATGCGATAGACCATCGGACCCATCGGAATCACCAGGAACAGCGTCAGCAGCATGTTCAGCCACAGCGAGTTCTCGGGACCGGTGTAGCTCTTGGTCAGCCAGAACAGCGCCAGCGGCAGCACGACGCACGCGGCGATGGTCTTGGGCAGGGCCGCGGCGCTGCGCGTGCGCACGGCGCGCACCAGCTCAAGCGCCAGGCACACCAGGCCCAGCAACGGCAGCAGATAGGCGGTGCCCGGCACTTTGCCGTCCACCAGCATGGCCAGGGTCAGGGCGCCGAACGCCACAAACTCGCCCTGGGGAATGAAAATGACGCGCGTGACGGCGAAAACCAGCACCAGAGCCATGCCCAGGAGGGCATAGATGGCGCCGTTGACGACACCGTCTTGCAGCAGGATCAGCGCAATTGAGGAATCCATCTAACAACTACCTTGTGGTTTCTTGGTGTCCCGACCCCATCCGGAACACTGATACGACACACCGGCCGGAAAGGCCGGTGCGAAGTCCTGCCGGGCGCGGCGCGGCGGGCGGAGAGCCGCCCCCCGCGCGATCGGGCGCCCGTCATCGGGCGGCCCGCGCTCGGGCGATCCAGGGGATTTACAGATCGGGCTGGTAGACCCACTTGCCGTTTTCCACCTTGACGATGACGCGCGAGCGCTCGTCAAAGCCGGCGTGGTCCGTAGGCGACATGTTGAACACGCCTTGCGACACGGCCAGGTCCTTCACGCCTTCCAGCGCATCGCGCATCGCGGCACGGAACTCAGGCGTGCCGGGCTTGGCGCCCGACTTCAGCGCCACGGGCAGCGCGGCGACGACCAGTTGGCCGGCATCCCACATGTGGCCGCCGAACGTGTTGGTCGAACCGGCGCCGTTGGCCTTCTCATAGGTCTCCACGTAGGCCAGCGCCGACTTCTTGACCGGATTGCTGTCGGGCAGTTGCGCCGCGACCAGCAGCGGGCCGGCCGGCAGGTACATGCCGTTGCAGTCCTTGCCGCAAACGCGCAGCACGTCGTTGTTGGCGGCGCCGTGGGTTTGATAGATGGTTCCGCCGTAGTTGCGGGCCTTCAGTTCCTTTTGCGGCAGCGCGGACGGGGTGCCGGCGCCGGCGATCAGGATGGCGTCGGGCTTGGCGCCGACCAGCTTGAGCACCTGGCCCGTCACGCTGGTGTCGGTGCGGCCATACTTTTCGATAGCGACGATCTCGATGCCCTTGGCCTTGGCGGCCTTCTGCATCACGTCGAGCCAGCCGTCGCCGTAGGCGTCGGCAAAGCCGATGAAGCCCAGCGTCTTGACCTTGGACTTGGCCATCGCGTCGGCCAGGGCGCCAGCCATCAGCGCGTCGTTCTGCGGGGTCTTGAAGACCCAGCGGCGCTTGTCGTCCACGGGTTCGACGATCTTGGCGCTCGCGGCCACGCTGATCATCGGCACCTTGGCTTCGGCAGCCACGTCGACCATTGCCAGCGAGCCCGGCGTGATGGACGTGCCGATCAGCACGTCGACCTTGTCGTCGGAAGCCAGCTTGCGCGAGTTCTTGACGGCCTGCGTGGTGTCCGTGGCGTCGTCCAGCACGATCCATTCGATCTTCTGGCCGGCAACTTCCTTGGGCAGCAAGGCCACGGTGTTGCGCTCGGGGATGCCCAGCGAGGCGGCGGGGCCGGTGCTGGACACCGTCACGCCAACCTTGACCTGTGCGCTCGCCAGAAGCGGCAGAGTCAGGGCTACAGCGGCGGCGGCCGCGGACAAGCCGAAGTGCTTGCGCATGTTTTTGTCTCCTGTGGTTGGCTCTTATGTGCCTCGAACGAGGCGAAGCGAGCCTGTTTAAAGTTATACAGAAAAAAATATTATATGGTTAAAACAGTATCAGATGACGTAGCGCAACTACGGTAATTCCCTGATGTGCTACGTAAATCGTGATTTGGCGAACGCATTTGTTAATGGCGAACTTGTACTTGAAAGGGTCGCAGGCGTCATGTTGGGGGATTCCCTTGGGGCGATTGGGGTCTTTCGCCGTACGGTCTGCGGCCCGCCGTGATCAACGGCCAAGCATGGGCCACACCCGCTCGACGCGCGAAGCGACCCACGCCGCCACCACGGCCTTGACGAGGTCACCCGGCAGGAACACCACGACCGCGCCGGCGGCCTTCGCCATGCCCATCTTCGTCACCGCCGACAGCCAGGGCACACCGAAGGCATACACCACCGCAACGCCGCCAACGACGCAGGCCGCCACATACCCCGCCAGCCCCACCCACGTGCCGGTTCCGCGCGCGGCCAGGCGGCGCGCCAACCAGCCCGTCACGAATGCGCCTGCCACCATGCCGATGAGAAACCCGCCGGTCGGGCCAAAAAACGCCCCCAGCCCGCCGCGCCCGCCCGGCAGCACCGGCAGGCCGATCGCCGCGAGCGCCAGATACAGCAGGCACGCCAGCGCGCCGCGCACGGGGCCAAGCATGGCGCCGGCCAGCATGACGCCGAGCGTCTGCAAGGTGATGGGCACCGGAATGCCGGGCATCGGAATGGGCGGCATCAGGCTGAGCACGACGATCAGCGCCGCAAACAGCGCCACCAGCACCGTATTGTTCGATTTCATGGTCTCCCCTTTTGAATGAGTTCAGGGCGCGCGGCCTTCAGACGCTGCGCGCGTCGATCGCTTCAGAGACTTCCTGGGCCCGCTTCAACGTCAGCACGATCAGCGGCACGATCAGCGCGACCGGATTCGCCCCCAGCCCGCGCGCGGCCTGCGCCTCGCGGATCTCCTGGAAATTGCGCCAGATCTCGGGCACGAAGCGCAGCGTCAGCGCGAGCGCCAGCGCCACCTTTTCGGCATCGACCAGCCCGGTGCGTTCCAGCGGCCGCAATGTCCGCTCGCAGACGGCAATCAGGTCCGACGTGCGGGTCGCCAGCGTGACGGCCAGGGCCAGACCCACCATCGCCGCCACGCGCAGCACGACCGCCAGCGCCTCAAGCGGCCCCTGAAACCAGCCGGTGAAGAGCGCGACGGCCAGCAGCACCCAGAGCAGTCCGCGCACCTGACGCCAGACAGCCGCGGCGGCGACGCCCGTGGACCAGACCAACGCCACCGAAAAGCCAAAGGCGAACGCCAGCCAGAGCGGATCGCGCAGCACGAACAGACCTGCGCCGGCCGCCATCAGCGCCAGCAGTTTCACCCACGCTGGCAGCCGATGCAGCGGCGTGTTGCCCGCAACGTACAGGGGCTCCATCATCCGCAGTGTTCCCGGTACCAGCGCAACGCCGCGGCGGGCGTGTCGTCGGCCGCGATCGCGCCGTCGCGCACGACCAGCACGCGGTCGAAGTCTTCGAGCAATTCCAGGTCATGGCTGACGACGATGGCGTCGTGGGGCAGCCCATCGATGGCGGCGCGCACCCGGTTGCGGTTGCGCAGGTCGAGCTGGGTGGTGGGTTCGTCAAAGACGATGAGGGCCGGCTCCATGACCAGCACGGCGGCCAGCGCCACCAACTGGCGCTCACCGCCGGACAGCGTGTGGCTGCTGCGGTCGGCCAGGTGGCCCACGCCCAGGCGGGCCAGTTGGCTGTCGATGCGCGCCTCGCGCTGCTGGCGGTCGGGCGCCAGGCGCTTCAGGCCAAACGCCAGGTCTTCGCGGACGATGGGAAAGACGATCTGGTTTTCGGGGTTCTGGAACACGAAGCCGACGCGCGCACGCACGGCTTTCAGATCCTGGCGCGTATCCAGCCCGTCCACGTGCACACTGCCGGAAGACGGCATCACCAGGCCGTTGACCAGACGCGCCAACGTGCTCTTGCCGGCGCCATTGGGGCCCACGATGCCGATGCGGCGTTCGGCCAGGGTGACGCTCACCCCGCGCAACACTTCCGCCTGGGGCGTCGACACTACCGCCTGGTCAAACTCGATTAACATGGGGCGGGATTATGCCCGAACCATTTCGGGCATCGCGACTCCAAGAGCTCATATGGAAAAAGTACGCAAAACCGACGCCGAATGGCGCGCCCAGCTTTCCCCCGAAGAATACGTGGTCACCCGTCAAAAAGGTACCGAACGCGCATTCACCGGGCGCTACTGGGATACGTTCACCCCTGGCATCTACCGTTGCGTCGGCTGTGGCACGGCGCTGTTCGCATCCGACACCAAATTCGACGCCGGCTGCGGCTGGCCCAGCTACTTCCAGGCGCTGGACCCCGAACTCGTCCGCGAAGAACGCGACACCACGCACGGCATGGTGCGCACCGAAGTCCTGTGCAACGTCTGCGACGCGCACCTGGGCCACGTCTTTCCCGACGGCCCCGAGCCCACCGGACTGCGCTACTGCATCAATTCCCTGTCGATGACGTTTGAGCCCCTAGAAGACTGATGAAGAAGTTCCTGTTCGACCTCTTTCCGCTGCTCCTGTTCTTCATCGCCTACAGGTACACGGACATCTTCACGGCCACGGGCGTCGCCATGGCGGCTGCCGTGGCGCAGATCGTCTGGCTAAAGGCCACCGGCCGCCCCACCGAAGCCATGCACTGGATCAACCTGACGGTCATCCTGGTGTTCGGCGGCGCGACCATCTGGCTGCACAGCGACGTCTTCATCAAATGGAAGCCCACGGTGCTGTACTGGATGTTCGGCGGCGCGCTGGTCTTTGCCCGCCTGTTGTTCAAGCGCAACCTGATCCGCCGCCTGATGGAAAAGCAGATCCAGCTGCCGGATGCGGCGTGGGACAAGCTCAACCTGATCTGGGCCGCCTTCTTCCTGATCGCCGGCGCGCTCAATCTGTACGTCGCGTTCTCGGGCCACTTCACCGAGTCGCAGTGGGTCAGTTTCAAGGCCTTCGGCCTGATGGGACTGATGATCGTCTTCGTCATTGGCCAGTCGCTGTGGCTGGGCAAGCACATCCAGACCGAAGAAAACACGCCGGCCAATCCGGGCGCCACGCCGCCCGGCAAGCCCTGAACTCATGTCAGAAAACACCGACCGCATCGCCCTGATCCGGGAACGTCTTGCCGCCCTGGAACCCGTCAGTCTGGACATCCTGGACGACTCCCATTTGCATGCCGGCCACGAAGGCAGTAAAAACGGCGCCGGCCACTATCGCGTAATCATCGTAGCGCCTTGCTTTGCGGGGCTCTCCGCCGTTGCGCGACACCGGCTGGTGTATCATCATTTGCAAGATTTGATCCCCTATCCGATTCATGCGCTTGCGCTTGACGCCCAGGCTCCCAAATAGAAAGTCAAAGGATATTCATGAAACGCATCGTCATGCTGGCTGCGGCCTGCGTCATCGCCGTGCCTGCTTTTGCGCAGAACGTGGCTACCGTCAACGGTAAAGCCATTCCGCAAAAGAGCCTGGATCAATTCGTCAAGCTCCTGGTCGGCCAAGGCGCCACCGATTCGCCGCAACTGCGCGAACAGGTCAAGCAGGAAATGATCAACCGTCAGATCTTCGTGCAGGCCGCCGAATCCAGCGGCATCGCCAAGCAGGCTGACGTCCAGACCGAAATCGAACTGGCCCGCCAAGGCATCCTGGTTCGTGCGCTGATGGCCGACTACCTGGCCAAGCACCCGGTCACCGACGCCCAAGTCACCGCTGAATACGAAAAGATCAAGAAGGAACAGGCCGGCAAGATGGAATACAAGGTCCGCCACATCCTCGTCGAAGACGAGAAGAAGGCGAACGACCTGCTGGCACAGTTGCAGAAGAACAAGGGCAAGTTCGACGAACTGGCCAAGAAGAACTCCAAGGACCCCGGCAGCGCCGAAAAGGGTGGCGATCTGGGTTGGGCTCCCCCGACCAACTACGTGCAGCCGTTCGCGCAAGCCGTGACGCAACTGAAGAAGGGCCAACTGGTCGACAAGCCGGTCCAGACCCAATTCGGCTGGCACATCATCATGGTCGACGACACCCGTCCGGTCGAATTCCCGCCGATGGATCAAGTGCGTCCGCAACTGGAAGAAATGCTGCGCCAGCAAACCCTGGCCGACTACCAGAAGCAACTGCGCGAAAAGGCCAAGATTCAATAAGGCCCGCATCGCTCAGAAAACTGCCCGCCGAACGCGGGCAGTTTTTTTTTGCGCGCTCGGCAACGCGCTCAGGTGTCCGCCCCCTTTAGACGGCCGCGCAGGCTGAAGACGATCTTCACCGGGAGTCCGGCACCGTCCGAAGCCAGCAACAAAAAGGGCTGCGCGCCGATGGCGTGCAGCCCTTCGTTCAACCGCGGCAACGTCCTGACTAGGAAACGCCCAACAGCGCCTTCAGCCCGTCTTCGTCCAGCACCGGCACGCCCAATTCCTGGGCCTTGGTCAGCTTGCTGCCCGAATCCTCGCCCGCCACCAGATAGGCGGTCTTCTTGGACACCGAGCCGCTGACCTTGCCGCCGGCCGCCTGGATGTGCATCGAGGCCTCTTCGCGCGTCCAGTTCGGCAGCGTGCCCGTCAGCACGAAGGTCTTGCCGGCCAGCGTGTCGGCTTGCGGGGCGGCTTCGGCCACCGGGTTCACGCCCTGCGCCTTGAGCTGCCCGATCACGTCGCGGTTGTGCTGTTCGGCAAAGAAATGGCGGATCGACGCGGCCACGACAGGCCCCACGTCGGGCACCGACGACAAGGCGTCTTCATCCGCATCCATGATGGCGTCGATGCTGCCGAAGTGCCGTGCAACGTCGCGGGCCGTGGTCTCGCCCACGTGCCGGATCCCTAGCGCGAACAGCAGGCGGGACAGATTCGGCGAGCGCGCCTTCTCAATGGCGGCCACCAGATTGTCGGCGGACTTCTGGCCCATGCGGTCCAGGCCCACGAGTTCCAGCGGACGCAGGCTGTACAGGTCGGCCAGCGTCTTGACGCGGCCGCTGTCCACCAGCTGGTCCACGAGCTTTTCGCCCAGGCCTTCGATATCCAGCGCCTTGCGGCTGGCGGCATGCCACAGCGTCTGCTTGCGCTGGGCGCCGCAGAAAAGGCCCCCGGTGCAGCGCGCGATGGTTTCGCCTTCCAGGCGTTCAATGGCCGATCCGCAGACCGGGCATTCCGTCGGCATGACGAATTCGCGTGCGTCCTCGGGCCGCTTTTCCGGGACCGGGCCCAGCACCTCGGGAATCACGTCGCCCGCACGCCGCACGATGACCGTGTCGCCGATGCGCACGTCCTTGCGGCGGATCTCGTCTTCGTTGTGCAACGTGGCGTTGGTGACGGTGACGCCGCCCACGAACACCGGCTTGAGCCGTGCGACCGGGGTGATGGCGCCCGTGCGGCCCACCTGCACTTCGATGTCCACCAGCGTCGTGGTGGCCTCTTCGGCGGCAAACTTGTGCGCCAATGCAAAGCGCGGCGCGCGCGCTACGAAACCCAGCACCTTCTGCGCCGGCAGCGAGTCCACCTTGTAGACCACGCCGTCGATGTCGTAGGGCAGGTTCGCGCGCAAGGCGCCGACCTTGGCGTAGAACGCCATCAGGCCTTCGGCGCCGCTTGCCCGGTGGTTGTGCACGACATTGACCGGCAGCCCTAACGAGGCCAGCCATTCCAGCATGGCGCCGTGGGATTTTTCGGGCAATTGCGAGGCCTGGTCCGCGCCGGCCGAGGCTTCGTCGAACAGCCCGCTTTGCGAACCGGGCAGGCCCTGGACCTCGCCCCAACCGTAGGCAAAGAAACGCAGCGGCCGCTTGGCGGTAATGCGCGGATCGAGCTGGCGCAGGCTGCCCGCCGCCGCATTGCGGGGGTTCACGAAAATCTTCTCGTCGCGCTTGGCCTGCGCCGCATTCAGCTTTTCGAAGTCGGCGCGATTCATCAGCACCTCGCCGCGCACCTCCAGCACCTTCGGAGCCGCGCCCTTCAGTTGCAGCGGAATCGCCTTGATCGTGCGGATGTTGGACGTGACGTCCTCGCCCGTCTGGCCGTCGCCCCGCGTGGCGGCCTGCACCAGGCGGCCGTCCTCGTAGCGCAGGCTGATCGCCAGGCCGTCGAGCTTGAGTTCACAGAAGTAGTCCGGCTGCTGCGCCGGACCCAGCAGGCCAGCACCGCGCAGCGTGTCGGTGACACGACGGTCGAATGCGGCAACCTCTTCTTCGGAAAACGCGTTGTTCAGCGACAGCATCGGCACCACGTGGCGCACGCTGCCAAACGCGGACACCGGCGCCGCGCCCACGCGTTGCGTGGGGGACTCGGGTGTCACCAGTTCCGGGTGCTCGGCCTCCAGGGCCTGCAAATCCCGCATCAGCCCGTCGTACTCGGCATCCGAGACGGAGGGCTCGTCGTAGACGTAATAGCGGACGTTGTGCTGCTCGATCTCGGCGCGCAGCCGCGCGGCGGCTTGCGCCGGATTTTCGCCGGACCCGCTGGCCATCAGGCAAACACGCGCTGGGCGCGCTCGCTGCCGGCGGGCAGGCCCGCTTGTTCAAGCTGGCCGAACAGGACCTGCAGGCGCTCGTCGATGACGGTCTCGGAGCCGTCGGCCAGGGGCTTGCCCTGATCGTCGACAAGTTCAGCGCGCAGGCGCGAGGCCAGGTCGCGGCCCACGTCGACCATGCGGCCAAACGCGCGGGTGTCGGCCGGGCTGCAAGGCACGTCCAGCAGCAGGTACAGGCGCTCGATGCCGCCCATGCCCGCATCGAAAGCAGCACCGTCCGCACGGGCCAGCGTGAAGCGGGCCACGCCGTTCTCGTTAGGCCAGGCCAGTCGGTTGCCGTCGGCGACGAATCCCACGTCGCGCGCCACGGCCATGACTTCGGCCGCCGGCTGGGCCGAGCCGAGCAGCAGGGTCAGGCCGACCTGGGTGTCCAGAGCCGCGCAGGTGTCGTCCAGGCGGGCGCCCTGCTCCAGCACGGCCTGCTGGTCGGGACCTTCAATGGTGGCGTCGAAGCGTTCGGCCATGTCCTGGGCGCGGGCCCAGGCCTGCGACCATTCGATCGCGGTCAGCGGACCGCTGCGGTTGGCCAGCAGCACGGCAAGCTGCATGGACGCATAGGACTCGCCGGCATGGACGCGCGCGCGGTGGCGGCGCTGGTCGGTTTCGGCGAACACGCGCATGGGCTTGCGGCCCACGTTGCGCAGGCTTTGCATGTACGGCAACAGATCCGCGCCGCGCACGGGCTCGGCGAAGTTGACTTCGATGACCACTTCGCAGGCGGGATCGGGTTCTTCGGCGTCGTCGGCATCGCTGCCGGGATCCACCGGCGCGGGCTGGCCGGGCTGGACGCGCGCAGAGTCGCCGCCCATGCCGGGTTCGCGCCGGGAAGCACCGGCGGTGGCGGCGCTGGCGCCCGCCACACCCGCGCCCAGCAGCGGATCCTGTTCGGAGGTGGGGAAATGGCTCTGCATCTTGCGACGGACGCGACGGTCCTGCCACCAGTTGAATCCCAACACCAGCAGTATCAGCAAGACGCCCAGGGCAATCAGCCCGATCTGCAAATCACTCATGTGTAAATCCCGCGCCTGGAAGGCGGCGCCTTTCTCAATATTGGGTTTATGCCGCTTCGGAGGCCATCATCTGGACGGCCGAATCTATGTCTACCGCAACGATACGCGAAACCCCTTGCTCTTGCATGGTTACGCCGATCAATTGCTTTGCCATCTGCATCGCGATCTTGTTGTGCGAGATGAAGAGGAACTGCGTCTGCTCGCTCATGTTGGCGACCAGGTTCGCGTAACGTTCGGTGTTGGCGTCGTCCAGCGGCGCGTCCACCTCGTCCAGCAGGCAGAACGGCGCAGGGTTCAGCTTGAACAGCGCGAACACCAGCGCAGTCGCGGTCAGCGCCTTTTCGCCGCCCGACAGCAGATGGATCGTGCTGTTGCGCTTGCCCGGCGGCTGCGCCATCACCTGCACGCCGGCATCGAGGATTTCCTCGCCCGTCATGCTGAGCTTGGCTTCGCCCCCGCCAAAAAGCTTGGGGAAGAGCTCGCCGAAGTGGCCGTTGACGATGTTGAACGTCTCTTGCAGCAGTTCGCGCGTCTCGCGGTCGATCTTGCGGATGGCGTCTTCGAGGGTCTCGATGGCGGTCATCAGGTCGGCGTGCTGCGAATCGAGGAAGCCCTTGCGTTCGCGCGAGGTGTTCAGTTCGTCGAGCGCGGCCAGGTTGACCGAACCCAGCGCTTCGATCTGGCGCGAGATGCGGCCGACTTCCTGTTGCAGCCAGCTTGCGCGGCGCCATTCGTCGGGCTGGTTGGCCAGGAACTGGGCGAGTTCCTCGCGGTCGACTTCGCGTGCATTGAGCTGTTCGGTGAACTGCTCTTCGGCCAGGCGCGCGGCCTGCTCCTGCAGTTGCAGTTCCATGATGCGCGCGCGGCGCGGCTCCAGGGTCTGCTCCTGTTGCTGGCGGTCTTCGTCGGCGCCGCGCAGCAGCGCGGCCAGGTTTTCGAGTTCCTGGCGGGCGCGCGACAGCGCTTCCTCGCGTTCGGCGCGCGCTTCCAGGGCATCCTGCAGGCCGGCCTGCGACGCGGATGCGTCCAGCTCGGTCAGGTCGCCCATCAGTTGTTCAAGTTCCACCGCGCCGCGCTGGCTCTGGTCGGCGGCCAGTTGCTGGTTGCGTTGCAGGTCGGTGATGCGCACCTGGATGCCGCGTTCGGCGAATTCAGCTTCCTGGGCGGCGCGTTCGAGTTCGCGCAGGCGGGTGCGGGCCGCCTCGGCTTGCGCCGCCAGCGTCTCGCCATCCATTTCAGCGTCGGCAAACTTGGATTGATGCTCGGCCAGCTCTTCGTCCAACGCCTCGAAGCGGGCCTCGGCCTCTTCGCGGGTGGCTCGCAGATCTTCCTCGTGCGCCTTGATTTCTTCTAGGTCCTGGCGCAGGCGCGAGGCGCGCTCGCCGGACTGTTCGGCCTGTTGCTGCAGCCGCGAGTGTTCCAGCTGGATGTCGTGCACGCGGCGCGTGACCTCGGCCACGCGGGTGCGCGCCGGGGAGATGGCCTGCGACACCTGCTGCCACGCCGCTTCCGCGCGGGCGACTGCGGCGCGGGCCTGGTCGGCGATCAGTTGCTGGGCCTTGATTTCGCGTTGCAGGTTTTCGATTTCCTGCTGGCGGGCCAGCAGGCCGGCCTGTTCGGAATCGGGCGCGTAGAAACGCACGCTGTGCGCGTCGATCAGGTGACCGGCCTTGACCACGCAGGCGGCGCCGGCGGGCAGGGTCGCGCGCAAGGCCAGGGCCTGGGTCAGGTCATTGGCCGTATAGACGCCGGCCAGCCATTCGTTGAGCAGCGTGCGCAGGTCGGGGTCGGTGATGCGCAGCAGGCTGGCCAGCGGCGTGAAGCCGGCAGGCGCCGTCGGCGCGGGCGCCGCGACGGGCAATTGGTAGAACGCCAGCCGCGCGGGCGGTGCGTCGTCGGCAAAGGCGCGCGCCCAGTCCAGGTTGCGCACTTCCATCGACGCCATGCGTTCGCGCAGCGCCGATTCCAGGGCGGTTTCCCAGCCCGGCTCGACGTGCAGCTTTTGCCACAGGCGCGACAGCCCAGCCAGTTCGTGCTTGGCCAGCCACGGTTCCAGCGCGCCCTGCTTCTGCACGTCTTCCTGCAGCTTCACGAGCGCGGACAGGCGGGCTTCCAGGCGGGCCAGGTTCTGGGCTTCGGTCTGGGCGGCGCCCTGAGCGCGGCTGCGCTCGGCGTCGGCCTCTGGCACACGGCCTTCCAGGGTGGCCAGTTCTTCCTGGGCGGCTTCAAGCTGGTCTTCGCCCGCGGCGCGGTCGCCAGCCAACTGTTCCAGGCGCTCGGGATCGGGGCTGTGCAGTTCGCGCAGTTCCTGCTGGAGGCGCTCGCGGCGCTGGTCCAGGGTCTGCATCTGCCGGTCGGCGTCGCGCTGCGTCTGCGCGACCAGCGCCAGGTTCTGCTCGACGCGGGCGAGCGCCGCGCGCATCTCGTCGCGGCCGGCGGCGGCTTCGCGCACGCGCTGCTCGACTGAGGGCAGGCCGGCCTGGGCGTCCTCAGCGGTGGCGCGCGCCTCTTCGGTGCGGGCGGCGGCGGCGGCCAGGTCGTCTTCGGCCTGGGCGATCTGTTCGGTGCAGTGTTCGCGCTGGCTGGTCCATTCCGCGATCTGCTGCTGGAGCTGGTCGCGGCGCGCCTGCAGGCGGTTGCGGGAATCGACCACGTGCCGGATCTCGGCTTCGAGGCGGCTGACCTGGGCATTTGCCTCGTACAGCGCGCCCTGGGCGGTGTGGACGGCGTCGCTGGCGGCGTAGTGGGCCTGGCGCCGGGATTCCAGCGCGGCCTCGCCCGCGCGCAGTCCGGCAATGGCGGCTTCCAGTTCGTTCTGGGCCTGCGCCATTTCCTGCGTCTTCTTGGCGCGTTCTTCGCGCGCCCCGGTTTCCTTCAGGAACCACAGCGAATGCTGCTTCTTTTCGCCGTCGGCCTGAAGCTCGCGGTAGCGCGTGGCCACCTCGGCCTGGGCTTCCAGCTTTTCTAGCTGGCTGTTCAGTTCGCGCAGGATGTCTTCGACGCGGGTCAGGTTCTCGCGCGTGTCGGACAGGCGGTTTTCGGTCTCGCGGCGGCGTTCCTTGTAGCGCGACACGCCGGCCGCCTCTTCCAGGAAGACACGCAGTTCTTCAGGGCGGGCTTCGATCAGGCGGTTGATCATGCCCTGCCCGATGATGGCGTAGCCACGGGCGCCCAGGCCGGTGCCCAGGAAGATGTCGTGGATGTCGCGGCGGCGGACCTGCTGGTTGTTGACGAAATAGCTGCTGGTGCCGTCCCGGGTCAGGACCCGGCGCACCGCGATTTCGGCGTAGGTGCTCCACTGGCCGGCGGCGCGCCCCTCGCTGTTGTCGAACACCATTTCGACCGACGCCCGGGCAGCCGGCTTGCGGTTGCCCGACCCGTTGAAAATGACGTCCTGCATGGACTCGCCGCGCAGTTCCGACGCCTTGGCCTCGCCCAGCACCCAGCGCACGGCGTCGATGATGTTCGACTTGCCGCAGCCATTGGGCCCCACCACGCCGACCAGCTGGCTGGGCACGGGGATGACGGTGGGATCGACGAAGGACTTGAAGCCGGCGAGTTTGAGCTGAGTAAGGCGCACAGTACGATGACGACGGGGTGGGTTGAACGAAAGGCGTTAACGGACCTGCCGCACAGATTGCAAACCGGCCCAAGAAGGGCCGGCTCTCATATGGGTCGTATGATACCGCAGGCGGTCTTTACCCAGACGTTGGGGCCGGACAACCCGCGGGCAAACGCGCAATGGCTGGCCGCATTGCTCCGGCTATACTCCCTGACACTTTTTGGCACGACACATAATTTTCACGCGGACTGGCCAGGCTCTGGCCGAAGAACGGGGACATTCTTGAAACGTGGTTTCTATCTGGTCATGGCGGCGCAGGCCTTCTCGTCATTGGCGGACAACGCGTTGTTCATCGCAGCGATCGCCTTGATTCAGGAGTTGCACGGCCCTGACTGGCTGGCCCCCATGATGAAGTGGTCGTTCGCGTTGGCCTATGTCGTGCTGGCCGCATTCGTCGGCGCCATCGCGGACTCCTACCCCAAGGGCCGCGTGATGTTTTCCACCAATGCCCTGAAGGTGGCGGGCTGTCTGCTGATGTTCTCGTACGCCAGCATTGGCGTCGCCCCCGAATATCAAACCTGGCTGGTCTGCGCCGCCTACGGCGTGGTGGGCATCGGCGCCGCCGCCTACTCCCCCGCCAAGTACGGCATCGTGACGGAAATGCTGCCGCCGACCATGCTGGTCAAGGGCAATAGCTGGATCGAGGGCCTGACCGTCTTCTCCATCATCCTGGGCACGGTTCTGGGCGGCCTCCTGATTTCCTCGTCGGTGTCCACCGCCCTGCTCAGCCACTCCTTCATAGGCAGCCTGGTCCACACGCCGGCCGAAGCAGCCATCCTGGTCATCGCCTTCGTGTACCTGCTGGCCGCGCTGTGCAACCTGATGATTCCGCGCACGCACGTGCGCTATCCGCCGCAGCAGAAGAACCCCGTTCGCCTGATCCGCACGTTCTGGGGCTACGTCTGCGTGCTGTGGAAGGACAAGCTGGGCCAGATTTCCCTCGCTGTCACCACGCTCTTCTGGGGCGCCGGCGCCACGCTGCAGCTGATCGTCATCGAATGGGGCCGCAGCCATCTGGGTTACCAGCTCGACAAGGCGTCGATGCTGATGGGCGTGGCCGCGCTGGGCACGGTGGTGGGGTCGATCCTGGCCGGGCGCATTCCGCTGCGCCGCGCGCTTGCCGTGCTGCCGGTCGGCGCCATGATGGGTCTCGTCGTGCTGCTGATGCCGCTGGTCTACCAGCCCTGGAGCGTCTATCTTCTCCTGCTGCTGACGGGCGGCCTGGCCGGTTTCTTCGTGGTGCCCATGAACGCCCTGCTCCAGCACCGCGGTCACGTCCTTCTGTCGGCCGGCCATTCGATCGCCGTGCAGAACTTCAACGAACAGCTCAACATCCTGCTCATGGTGGCCATGTACACGCTGCTGCTGTGGCTGGAACTGCCGATCAACGTGATCATCGTCATCTTCGGCACCGTGGTGGCCGTGCTGATGGTGGTGTTCATGCGCTGGAGCAAGCGCAACATGCAGGCCAACCCCGACCTGCATGACCAGATCGGCCAGGAAGGCCACGGCCGCGCGCTGGATTCGACGCACTAGGACAAACGCGCCAAGTGCTTGATGCAGCAACAAAAAACCGGGCAATTGCCCGGTTTTTCTTTGACCCCTGCGCGCTATAGCTCGCGGGCGGCCAGCTTCAGGTCCTGCCAGGCGCGCGCCTTCTCGGACGGGCTGCGCAGCAGGTAGGCGGGGTGGTAGCTCACGATGACCGGGATCTGCACGCCTTCGTCCGTCTTCAGATGATGGACGCGGCCACGCAGGTTGCCGATGGTGGCGTCGGTGCCCAGCAGCGTCTGCGCCGCGAACCGGCCCAGCACCAGGATGCGCTCGGGTTTCAGCAACGCAATCTGCCGCATCAGGTACGGGCTGCAGGCCGCGATTTCCTCGGGCTTGGGATTGCGGTTGCCCGGGGGACGGCACTTGATGACATTGGTGATGAAAACATCGCGCTCGCGGCTCATGCCCACCGCGGCCAGCATGGCGTCCAGCAACTGGCCGGACCGTCCCACGAAAGGCTGGCCCTGGCGGTCTTCCTGTTCGCCCGGCGCTTCGCCCACGACGAGCCAGCGGGTGGGCTGGGCGCCCTGCCCGACCACCGCGTGACGGCGTCCCTTGCACAGGCCGCACGCGGCGCACGCCACGACCTGCGCCGCCAACTGCTCCAGATTGGCATCCTTGACGGCCTCGGCCACCGGAATGGGCGGCGGCGCCTCTTCCTGGACCTCGACCTTCGGCGCGGGACGCGGCGGGGGGCCGGTGCGGTTCAGGATCGAAGCCGGAATAGCCGATGCGCGGCCAGAAGCCGGCTCTGCCGGGGCAGTGCGCGCAACGGCGGGCGCGGCGACCGGCGCGGCGTCGGCCACCGGAGCAGCTGTCGGGGCATCGAGCCGCGCTTCGACGGGAGTCGGCGCAACAATGGGGGAATGTGGTGCGGTACTCGGACCGCCAGGAGACGCGGCAGCCGGCGTCTGGCCGGGAGTGGCTCCAGACGCCACGGAACCCGCCTTGGCCACCGGCACGGCAGGCGGCGTGCGCAGCCATAGCCGCTCCATGCCAAGCTCGCGCAACCAGATGCGCTGCAACGGGTTGATGCGGGGCGGCGCCGGGCGCGGCGCGGCGTCCATCGGGCTCATGCCGGTGCTCCGTCGGGTTCGCCGAAGCGTTTCTGCATGACGATGGCGTCCTCGCGACCGCCCTTCTCGGCTGGGTAGTAGGCCCGGCGCATGCCGATCTGCAGATAGCCGTGGCCCTTATAGAAACTGATGGCGGACGTGTTGGACGGCCGCACTTCCAGGAGCAGGCCTTCGAGGCCGCGTTCGCGCGCCTGCTGCTCGCACCAGTCGAGCATCACGCCGCCCAGTCCCTGCCGATGCAGGTCTTGGGCCACCGCGATCACCAGCAGATGCGCCACGTCCGGCGCAAACATCAGAATGCAGAATCCCGCCAGCTTGCCCTCCCGCCGCAACGTCCAGGCGCCATAGCCCGACGCCAGCGCGTCCGCGAAGTTTCCGCGGGTCCAGGGGAAGGCCTGCACTTGCGCCTCCAGCGCCACGACCTCGTCCAGATCGGCATCCGTCATGGGCTGCGGGACCGGCGCGGCAAGCGACGGCTGCGCCTTGGGATTGCCGCCCTCGCCGCGCAGGCGCTCGGCGGTGGTGAACGCCACCTTGTCGCGCACATAGAGCGGCGCGGCCAGCTCGGGCGCCAGGGTTTCGCCGCGCAGCCAGCCCTGGCGGGCAAGCCGCGCCACGCTGGCGGCCTGCGGCCGCTGGGCTTCGGTGGCCCGGCGCCATTCGGCGGGCGCGGCCATGTCGGCGGCATAGGCTTCCCAGGCATCGCCAGCCAGTAGCGGCGTCAGCGGCTGCCCGGCGCGGGCCGACCAGTTGGGCAGATGGTGCGCCGTCCAGGGCACGACCTCGGCGGCGGCAATCAGCATCGGAGCTTGAAGCGTTTCCCAGACAGATTCCTCGCCCGCGGCGTCGCCGCGGCGGTAGACTGCCAGATAGACCTCGTTCATGCGGGCGTCCAGGGCCACGACGACAGCGTCGGCGGGGGTGCCATCGACGTCGGCCGCCACGGCCTGGTGCGAAACAATAGGCAACACCGGGATCCCCAGCCCCAGGGCCATGCCCTGCGCGACGCCGCATGCCACGCGCAGCCCGGTGAAGCCGCCGGGCCCCTGCCCGAACGCCACGGCATGCAACCCGGACGGCGTGATGCCGGCCTCGGCGAGCAGCGCATCGGCCATAGGCAGTAGGCGCTCAGCGTGTTCCTGGGATCCTTCGTGTTCGCGGACGCTGATCTCCAGACGGCCGTCGACCGCCCGTAAAAGGGCCACGCCACAACGTGACGACGAAGTTTCCAGTGCCAGCAGGTTTAGTTCCATAGATGCAGATTGTACGAAATAAGCCGCTGTTACCCCCGTGTGTAAGGGGGATTTCAACCAGGGATCGCAATGTGTAATATCTTGTGAACGCCCTCTAGCCCCCGGTTCTTGTCACTGTTACATTTCCGGCCATGAATACGCAAAACACCACCCCCACCCGAAAAATCCTCGTCGTTGACGACGATCCGCGCTTGCGCGATCTGCTTCGCCGGTACTTGTCCGAACAGGGTTTCAACGTTTTCGTTGCCGAAGACGCGAAAGAGATGGGCAAACTCTGGCAACGAGAGCATTTTGACCTGCTCGTGCTGGACCTGATGCTGCCCGGCGAAGATGGCCTGTCCATCTGCCGCCGGCTGCGCGGTGGCCACGACAATACCCCCATCATCATGCTCACGGCCAAGGCGGAAGAAATCGACCGCATCGTCGGCCTTGAGATGGGCGCGGACGATTACCTGTCCAAGCCGTTCAATCCTCGCGAACTGCTGGCGCGCATCAATGCGATTCTGCGCCGCCGCGGCACCGAGGAACACCCCGGCGCGCCCAGCCAGGAAAACGAGTCCATCGCCTTCGGCCCCTACGTGCTGAATCTGTCCACCCGCACGCTCACGCGCAACGGCGAACAGGTGCCCATCACCACGGGTGAATTCTCGGTGCTCAAGGTCTTTGCGCGCCATCCGAAGATTCCCCTGTCGCGCGACAAGCTCATGGAACTGGCCCGCGGCCGCGAATACGAAGCCTTCGATCGCAGCCTCGACGTCCAGATCTCGCGTCTGCGCAAGCTGATCGAGCCGAACCCGTCCAAGCCCGTATTCATCCAGACCGTCTGGGGTCTGGGGTACGTGTTCGTTCCGGACGGTGGTAGCTGATCGGCTGGCCCGCCCGGTGCAGGAGCGCAGCGTCGTGCCGCGCTTGCGCAGAACATTCAGGAACCTGACATCCCGTTTGCGGCTCGGCTTGTTCGGCCGCACGTTCCTTTTGCTCGCCGCGCTGATGCTGGTCAGCCTGGGCGCGTGGCTTCAAGTATTTTTCAGCATGGAGCTGGGACCGCGCGCCAATCAAATGGCGCAGCGGGTGATCACGGCCGTCAATATCACGCGCACCGCGCTGATCTATTCGCATAACGGCGAACGCAGCAAGCTCCTCCTCGACCTGGCCACCAACGAAGGCATCCAGGTCTATCCGCGCGAGGTCACCGACTTCGCCGAAGCCCTCCCCGACGACGACTACTGGCAGCGTGTGGCGCAGCATATCCGCACGCGTTTTGGCCCGGAAACGCAGATTGCCTGGGGCGTGAACCAGGTACCTGGCTTCTGGGTCAGTTTCCAGATAGAAAAAGATCTGTATTGGCTGGTGTTCGAGCGTGAGCAGATCGGTCTTACAGGCGGAATCGAGTGGCTGGGCTGGGGCGCGACGGCGCTGCTGCTGTCATTGGTCGGCGCGGCGGTCAGCGTGGGCTTCGTCAACCGGCCGCTATCCAGGTTGGCGCGGGCCGCCCAGGTGCTGTCGCGCGGCGAAACGCCCGCGGCCCTGCCCGAACAAGGCCCGCTCGAGATCCGCGATCTGAACGCGTCGTTCAACCGCATGGCCAAGGACTTACGCCAGGCGGAGGCCGACCGCGAGCTCATGCTGGCGGGCATCTCACATGACCTGCGCACGCCACTTGCCCGGATGCGTCTGGAAATCGAGCTGAGCGGCGTGTCGGAAGACGCGCGGCAGGCCATCGACGAAGACCTGGGCCAGATCGACCACAGCATCGGGCAGCTCATGGAGTACGCCCGTCCCGCCGGCACCCTGCCGCAGCTCGCCACCGACATTTCCGCCGTGCTGGCCGAACTGTACGAACGCGAACGCAGCCACACCGCCTCGCTGGGCGGCGAGCTGGACGCCGCGCTGGAACCTGGCCTGCGCGCCCGCATCACCGCGCTGGACCTGAAGCGTATCGTCAGCAACCTGATCGAGAACGCGCGCCGCTACGGCCGCTCACCCGATGACGGCATGGCGCACCTGAACATGACACTGCAGGCCGAAGGCAGCATGATCGTCATCGAGGTCTCCGATCGCGGCCCCGGCATCGCACCCGAAGACGTGGATCGCCTGCTTCGCCCGTTCTCCCGCGGCGAGGCGGCGCGCACCGGCGTCAGCGGCGCGGGACTGGGACTGGCCATCGTCGAACGCCTGCTCAAACACGTCGGCGGGTCGCTCCGAATGCTGCCCCGAGAGGGCGGCGGACTGACCGCGAGGATAGAGCTGCCCAAAGCCAAGTTTAGGAATTATCAATTAGACAACGATAATCCATAGCGTAGAATTTATGGTTTTGAGGCTTGGCCTCATCTCCACCCAACAACTACGGGAGTAAACATGAAAACTGTTGGCGACAAACTCGAACCCTTCAAGGTCACCGGCGTCAAGCCCGGCTTCAATCAGCACGAAGAAAACGGCGTGTCGGCGTTCGAAGACATCACCGAAAGCTCGTTCCCCGGCAAGTGGAAGGTGATCTACTTCTACCCGAAAGACTTCACGTTTGTGTGCCCGACCGAAATCGTCGGCTTCAACAAGCTGGCCAAGGATTTCGAAGACCGCGACGCCGTCCTGCTGGGCGGTTCGACCGACAACGAATTCGTCAAGCTGGCCTGGCGCCGTGAGCACCCGGACCTGAACAAGCTGGGTCACTACCAATTCGGCGACACCACCGGCGCCCTGATCGACCAACTGGGCGTGCGTGAAAAGGGTGCTGGCGTTGCGCTGCGCGCCACCTTCATCGTTGACCCGGACAACACGATCCAGCACGTTTCGGTGAACAACCTGAACGTCGGCCGTAACCCGGAAGAAGTTCTGCGTCTGCTCGACGGTCTGCAAACCGACGAACTGTGCCCGTGCAACCGTACGGTTGGCGGCGCCACGCTGTAATTTCCAGCCCGGTCCGGACCCTGCCCTGCAGGGGCCCGCGCCGGGCTTTAACTGCGCTAGATTATAGGTAAAAACTATGGAATTTCTTACGACCATTAAGGAACAGCTGCCGGATTGGGCCAAGGACATCCGCCTGAATCTGGACGCCGTGATCGCCCGCTCGACGCTGGCTCCCGAAGACGCCGTGGGCGCCGCCCTGTCCGCCGCCTATGCCGCGCGCAGCCCGGTGCTGGTTGAAGCCTTCAAGAGCGGCCTGTCCGAAGGCGACGCGAACGCCGCCCTGACCGCTTCCGCCCTCATGGGCATGAACAACACCTGGTATCCCTACGTGGAGATGACCGGCGACGCCCAGCTCAAAAGCCTGCCGGCCCAGCTGCGCATGAATGCCTACGCCACCCATGGCGGCGTGGACAAGAAGCGCTTCGAGCTGTTCGCCCTCGTGGCCTCCATCATCGGCAAGTGCCACTTCTGCGTGGCCTCGCATTATGAAAACCTTAAGAACGACGGCCTGTCGACCGAACAGCTGCGCGATGCCGGCCGTATCGCCGCCGTCGTCAACGCCGCCGCGCTGGCGCTGGCCGCGCAAGGCAAGTAAGCGATTCGCCGACCGCAAAAAAGCCCGCCTGCATCATGCAGGCGGGCTTTTCTTTTGGCGGCGACGTTGCGTCGTTTCCGATGACGCGGTTCTGGCCGGCGCCGGGCACGTTGCCGCTGCCCGGCGAGTCACCGCCGGATTACTTGCCCGCGGCGGGTTTCACCGGCGCAGTGGGCAGACCGTTGGCGGTCCAGGCCTCCATGCCGCCGCGATACCAGTAGGCGCGCCAGCCGAGCGACCCGGCGCGCAACGCGCCGTTGTAGGCCGAGCGGTCATTCATGCCCGCGCCCATGAACACGATGGGCGCGTTGCGCTGCCCGCCCGTCTTCTTCTTCAGCCAGTCGTCCAGCGCGCCTTGCAGATGGTCTGCGACGCTGCCGTCCGACCCGGCATCGGGCAGCGGATAGGCGATGGGCAGCGTGTCCCGCCCCGCGCTGGTGTCGATGATCAGGATGTTCTTCTCGTTATTGATCAGCTTGACCAGGTCGGCCGTGGTGATGACATCGGCGCGTGTGTGCTTGACAGGCGTCGGGCCCCGGTAGGGGGACGAGAACAGCAGGCTGGTCGGCGGCACGCCGAAGTCCTTCAGTTCGTCGAAGGCGCCGGCGGGCAGCGCGGGCATGCCCTGCCCCGCCGAGGAGGCTTGCCGCGGCGCCGTCTGCGCCCCGCCACCCTTGTTGGCGACGACCTCGCCACCGACCGTGCCCATTTCAATGTCGGAAATCATCACCGCGATGTTCTCGATCAGCTCGTAGCACATCGTGATCGAGCCTTCGCGCGGGTTGTACCAGGCGTTCAACTGGCCGCAATCCTTGAACGTCACATTGATCGGCCGCGGCAGGACGTAGGTGTTGCCCAGATCCTTGACGCTGTTGGCGACAGCGTTGGAAAGGGCCGTCGCGAACAGGTTGCCGATCTTGCGCTTGGAGGGTTCCAGCACCACGTTGACCGGCGCGCCGGGCGCGTTGGCCGGTTGCTGGCCGTCCGGCGTCCAGGTGCCCACGCGGGTATGGGGCGCCAACAGGTGGCGCCAGGCCCGGTTCTGCTTGTTGAATTCGTCGGTGCAACGCGACTTGGTCCGGTCCTCGAAACCGACGTGCTTGACCACGTTCTCGAAGACGGCGGGATTGCCGCCATACATGATGCAGAGCATGTTGCGGAAGCGTTTCAGGTCGCCGGTGTGCTCGTCCTGCCAGGCCGAGTTCGCCGACGCGCCCCGCTTTTCCGCCAGCATGCCGCTGTAGTACCACTGCAGGGCCGCATACGTGGCGGCCTCGCGGGCCATGACGTTCACGTCCTCGTTGTCGGACGGGTAGATGGTGGGCTCGACGATCCGCAAGGCCGAATACATGTCGACCGCGTCTTCTTCCGCACCCGTCGACGGCAGTTCCAGCTCGCCGATCAGGGCGTGCCCGAACTCGTGCAGGAAGATGCTGCGCATGATGCCGATGTAGACCGCGACGATGCGCAAGGTGTCCCCGCCGAAACGGGGATATGGGCCGGCGCCGGCCAGCGCCGGGCTGTTGTCGGCGGGGGCTTGGGCGGGGGGCGACGCGGCCGACGGCACGCGCGGCGCGCCGGCACTACCCTGGCCGGCACTACCCTGGCCGGCACTACCCTGGCCGGCACTACCCTGTGCGGCACTACCCCGTCCGGCGCTGCCCTGTCCGGCGGTCCCTTGCGCTCCTACCCCGACCGGCTTGCCGGCCACGTCCGAGACGATCATGAAATCCGCAATGCCGAACGTGCCTTCGTCATAGGCCATGATGCCGATCTCGCTGCCCAGCGCGGCCTCGTCCTCGATATCGCCGATCTTCTGACCATTGACCAGGAAACGCGCGGCGCCCGGCACCTCCACCACGCGGATGCGGTCGGTGCCGTCCAGCTTGGCGACGTTGGGCACGGACGCGATATCGCGGCGCTTCTGGCCTTCCAGACAGAACAGCAGAATGTTGCGGTCCGCCCGGATCTCCAGCAGGCACAGGCCCTTGCGCGCGTTGTTGTTCAGCGCAATGCCGATGGACGCCTTGGGACTCTTCGAGTTGACCATCACGTTGACGTCGGTGATGCGTCCGCTTTCCGGGGCAGGTCCCGGGTTGATGTAGAACGTCTGCTCGCCGCCCGGGACATCGCTGTTGCGCAGGGTGAACCAGCCGTCCTGCTCGCCGACATGCCAGCCTTGCAAAAGCTGCTGCTTGACCGTGCCGGCCAGTGGACCGAGCTGCTTCTCGTAGGCCGCGTGGGCGGAGGTAGCAAAAGCGGCCAGCACAAAAAGTAGCCCCGCGCCACGTAATCGCATCTGAGTGTCCCTGATTAGTCAGATTTCAAGTCGCGGAGCGTAAGTCAGAACAATGCGGTCCGCTTATTCATTTGTTAAAGATGTATGCCAACGTAAAAGCCGCCCGGCCTGGCGGCTCGGGCGGCTTTGGAATACCGGATAAGCGTGGCGCGAACGCCACGCAGCGCGGCCCGCGGGTCAGGGGTCCGCGCGCGCCAGCAAGGCGACCACGGTGGCCGCGATGCCTTCCTTGCGGCCCAGATAACCCAGGCCCTCGTTGGTCTTGGCCTTGATGTTGACCTCGGATTCGGCCAGGCCGGTGTCGTCGGCGATGTTCTTCACCATGGCAGGGGCGTGCGGACCGATCTTGGGCGCTTGGGCGTGCAGCGTGGCGTCGATATTGACCGGTGTCCACCCCGCTTTGCGCACGCGTGCCATGGCCTCGCGCAGCAGCACACGGCTGTCGGCGCCCTTGAACGCCGGATCGGTATCCGGAAAGTGCCGGCCGATGTCGCCCAGGCCCGCCGCGCCCAGCAGCGCGTCGGTGATCGCGTGCAGCAGCACGTCCGCATCGGAATGGCCCAAGAGGCCATGGGTATGGGGAATCGTGACCCCGCCGATGATCAGCGGCCGGCCTTCGACCAGCGCGTGCACGTCAAAGCCCTGCCCGACGCGAAAAGGAATGCTCATAGCCATTTTTCCATCAGTTCAAAATCGTCCGGCCACGTCACCTTGAAGTTGCGCATCGAACCGGTGACCAGCAGCGGCGCATAGCCGGCGGCCTCGATGGCCGAGGCCTCGTCGGTGACGGTGATGCCGTTCACGGACGCGGCGGTCAGCGCATCGCGCAGCACGCCCGCGCGGAACATCTGCGGCGTCTGCGCCAGCCAAAGGCCATTGCGGTCGAGCGTGCGTTCCACGCGATCGTGGCCGCCCTTGACCGTGTCGGCCACCGGCAGGGCCAGCAGCCCGCCGACCGGGTCGGCCAGGCACGCGTCGATCAGCCGCCCCAGCGCCGCGGCGGGCAAGCCCGGGCGGGCCGCGTCATGCACCAGCACCCAGGCATCATCCGTGACCTCGCTGTCGGCCAGCGCGCCCGCGACCGTATCGGCGCGCGTGGCGCCGCCGCAGGCACGCCAGACGGTGCGCGGCAAGCCCGCCAGCGCGGCGTCAACCCAGCCGTCGCCCGGCGTGACCGCCACGCGCACCTGCGATACGCGTTCATCGGCCAGCAGCGCGCTTACTGCGTGGCGCAGCATGGGCTGTCCGGCCAATGGACGGTATTGCTTCGGAACGGCCTCGTGCCCGGGCCCGCTGGCGCGGGCGCCGACGCCGGCGGCGGGCACGATTGCGATGATTGAGTCAGACATGGTGCGGAGATTTTATAATCGTTCGCTTGATGTCCGCTTCCAGCCTGATGCCCGCCCCTTCCTCCTCCGCCACGGCCGCACCGCCCGTCCCCGCCACGGTCCCCACCCTGTCCGCGCTGAAGCCCGGCACGCGCTATGCGCAGCCCCGGCCGCCGGGCTCCGGCGACGCCTGGCTGCTGGCCGATCTGGCGCGCCAGGCCAGCGCGCCGCTGGTCATCCTGACCGCCGAGCCCCTTGAAGCGCAGCGGCTGGCCGAGGAAATCCAGCTGTTTGCGCCCAGCCTGCGCGTGCGGCAGCTGCCCGACTGGGAAACGCTGCCCTACGACGCATTCTCGCCGCACCAGGACCTGATCTCCGAGCGCCTGAACACGCTGCACTCGCTGATGATGAAGACGGTGGACGTGCTGACGGTGCCCATCACCACGGCGCTGTACCGCGTCGCACCGCCCTCGTTCCTGGCCGCCTACACGTTCTCGTTCAAGCAGAAAGACAGGCTGAACGAAGCGGCGCTGCGCGCCCAACTGACGCTGGCCAATTACAACCACGTCACCCAGGTAACCTCGCCGGGCGAATTCTGCCTGCGGGGTGGCCTGATCGATCTGTTCCCGATGGGCTCGGTGGTGCCGTACCGGCTGGACCTGTTCGACGACGAGATCGAAACCATCCGCAGTTTCGACGTCGACACCCAGCGCAGCCTGTACCCCGTGCGCGAGGTGCAGCTTCTGCCCGGCCGCGAATTCCCGATGGACGAAGACTCGCGCAACCGCTTCCGGGCGCGCTTTCGCGAAGTCTTCGAAGGCGATCCTTCCCGCGCCCTGCCCTATAAAGACATCGGCAACGGCATCCCGTTTGCCGGCGTCGAGTACTACCTGCCGCTCTTCTTTGAAGAAACCGCCACGCTGTTCGACTACGTGGCCGACGGCACGGTCATGGTCACCGTCGGCGACATCGACGACGCGATCCAGCGCTTCAACCAGGACACGACCAGCCGCTACGGCTTCCTGAAAAGCGACCGCGAACGCCCCGTGCTGCCGCCGTCCGCCCTGTTCCTGGACAGCGAATCGCTCTATGGCCGCCTCAAGGCATTCCGCCGCCTGTCGCTGACTGCGGGCCAGCCGCATCCGGACTTCCGGGCCGCGCCCGACATCAGCGTGGCGCGGCGCGCCGAAGATCCCATCGCCAAGCTGCGCACGCTGGTAGAAAGGCGGCACACCCGCGTGCTGCTGTGCGCCGATTCGGCCGGCCGGCGCGAAACCCTGGTGCAGATGCTGAACGAATTCGGCGTCACGCCCGATGCGCAGCCTGACACCATCGAGAGCTTCCTGGCGTCGGACGCGCATTTCGGCATTGTCGCTTCGCCGCTGGGCATCGGGTTCGAACTGCCCGACGCCAACCTTGCCTTCCTGACAGAGAACGATCTCTACCCCGGACTGGCGACCACCGGCCGCCGCGGCAAGCGCGACCAGGAACGCGCCAGCAACGTCGAAGCCATGGTGCGCGACCTGTCCGAGCTGCGCGAGGGCGACCCCGTCGTCCACGCCCAGCACGGCATCGGCCGCTATCACGGCCTGGTCAACATGGACATGGGCGAAGGCGAGATGGAGTTCCTCCATCTTGAATACGCCAACGGCAGCACGCTGTACGTGCCGGTGTCGCAACTGCACGTGATCGCGCGCTACAGCGGCGCCGACCCGGAAGCCGCACCGTTGCACCAGCTGGGTTCAGGCCAATGGGACAAGGCGCGCCGCAAGGCCGCCAAGCAGGTTCGCGACACCGCCGCCGAATTGCTGGCGCTGTATGCGCAGCGCGCCGCGCGCGAAGGCTTTGCGTTCAACCTGCCGCTGAACGATTACGAGGCGTTTGCCGAGGGCTTCGGTTTTGAAGAGACGGCCGACCAGGCTGCCGCCATCCAGGCCGTGATCAGCGACATGACCTCCGGCCGCCCCATGGACCGGCTCGTCTGCGGCGACGTCGGTTTCGGCAAGACCGAAGTCGCGCTGCGCGCCGCCTTCCTGGCCGTCGCCAACGGCAAACAGGTGGCGCTGCTATGCCCCACCACCCTGCTCGCCGAACAGCACGCGCAGACTTTTACCGACCGCTTTGCCGACTGGCCCGTGCGCGTCGTGGAACTGTCGCGCTTCCGCTCGGCCAAGGAAGTCTCCAGCGCCATCGAAGGCATCAACGACGGCCGGGTCGACATCGTCATCGGCACGCACAAGATCCTGTCTAAGGACGTGAAATTCAAGCGCCTGGGCCTGGTCATCATCGACGAGGAACACCGTTTCGGCGTGCGCCAGAAAGAAGCGCTCAAGTCGCTGCGCGCCGAAGTCGACGTGCTGACACTGACCGCGACGCCCATCCCGCGCACGCTCGGCATGTCGCTCGAAGGCATCCGCGACTTCTCCGTCATTGCCACAGCGCCGCAAAAGCGCCTGGCCATCAAGACCTTCGTGCGGCGCGAGGACGGCAGCACGTTGCGCGAAGCCCTGCTGCGCGAGCTCAAGCGCGGCGGCCAGTGCTACTTCCTGCACAACGAGGTAGAAACCATCCATAACCGCCGCGCGCGCCTGGAAGAGCTGGTGCCCGAGGCCCGGATCGCCGTCGCGCACGGCCAGATGCCCGAGCGCGAACTCGAACAGGTGATGAAGGGCTTCTACCAGCAGCGCTACAACGTCCTGCTGTGCACCACCATCATCGAAACCGGCATCGACGTGCCCAGCGCCAACACCATCGTGATCCACCGCGCTGACCGCTTCGGTCTGGCGCAGCTGCACCAGCTGCGCGGCCGCGTCGGGCGATCGCACCACCAGGCCTACGCCTACCTGCTGACCCCGGGCGAGGACGCGATCACCAGCAACGCCAAGAAGCGGCTGGAAGCCATCCAGGCCATGGAAGAGCTGGGCTCGGGCTTTTACCTGGCCATGCACGACCTCGAAATCCGCGGCACCGGCGAAGTCCTGGGCGACTCGCAGTCGGGCAACATCCAGGAAGTCGGCTTCTCGATGTACAACGAGATGCTCAACGAGGCCGTGCGCGCCCTGCGCGCGGGCGAAGAGCCCGACCTGGACGCGCCCTTCAACCTGGCGTGCGAAGTCAATCTGCACGCCCCGGCGCTGCTGCCGTCCGACTACTGCGCCGACGTGCACGCGCGCCTGGCCATCTACAAGCGATTGGCGCACGCGGCCGACGAAGACGACCTGATCCACATCCAGGAAGAATTGATCGACCGTTTCGGCAAACTGCCGGAGGCGGCGCAGACGCTGCTGGCCACGCACCGCCTGCGCCTCGCCGCCCAACCGCTGGGCATCGTCAAGATCGATGCCAGCGAAGCGCAGGCGCTGATCCAGTTCGGCCCCAAGACCTCGGTCGATCCGGCCCGCATCATCGAGCTTGTCCAGCGGCAGCGGCACATCAAGCTGGCCGGGCAGGACAAGTTGCGCGTCGAGATCAAGGCGCCTCAACTCCCGGCCCGTGCCGACGCCGTGCGCGCCGTTCTGCGCGCCCTGAAGTAATTCCCGACACCCTTACCCATCCGCCATGACTACCCACAATCTCGTCGTCCAATCCCCCGGCCTCGCCATCGAACATGCGGAGCAGCTTGCCGCGCTGGCCCAGGCCCAGGGCGTGGCGCGCATCAGCAACACCGCCGCCCGCCTGCTCGACGTGCAACACGACGACGAGACGCGCGCCGTGGTGGGCGCCTGGGCCGAAGCGCGCGGCGTCGACGCTGCCTTCGTGCCCGCCGGCCTGAAGCTGGCCCACTGCAAGATCCTGGCCATGGACATGGACTCGACCCTGATCAACATCGAGTGCATCGACGAGATCGCGGGCGTGGTGGGCGTGAAGGACAAGGTGTCGGAGATCACCGAAGCCGCCATGCGCGGCGAGATCAAGGATTTCGCGGAAAGCCTGCGCCGCCGGGTTGCGCTGCTCAAGGGCGCGCCCGCTGGCGCGCTGGACGAGGTCTACGAGGAAAAGCTGCGCCTGAATCCGGGCGCCGAGCGTCTGATCACCACGGCCCAGGCCGCCGGCATCAAGGTGCTGCTGGTGTCGGGCGGCTTCACCTTCTTCACCGAGCGCCTGCGCGCCCGGCTGAACCTGGACAGCGCTCATGCCAACACGCTCGAGATCGAAAATGGCGTGCTGACCGGCCGCGTGCTGGGCGACATCCTGGACGCCGACGCCAAGGCCACGCACCTGCGCGAGTTCGCGCGCACGCACGGCGCCTCGACGGACCAGATCATCGCCATGGGCGACGGCGCCAACGACCTGAAGATGCTGGCCAACGCCGGCTTCCCGGTGGCCTACCACGCCAAGCCGCTGGTGCGTCAGCAGACGCGCTATGCGCTCAATGTCTCGGGGCTGGACGGCGTGCTGAACTGGTTTGAAAGCTGATCCTGCGACAGGGTGTCTGACACCGGCCCCCTTCGCCAAAGCAAAAGCCACCTCAGTAAATGAGGTGGCTTTTTTCATGCAAGTCGGCGCCACGGACGCGGCGCCCCTTGATCAGTACCGCACGCGCAGCGACAGCAGCGCCGCCCGGCCCGTGCCCAGCGCCGCATAGTGCGCGGCATAGGCCTTCGTGTAGTACGTCTCATCAAAGATGTTCAGCACGTTCAACTGCGCCGAGAAGTGCTCGTTGAATTCGTAGCCGGCCATCGCGTCGAAGCGCCAGTACGAAGGCACCCAGCGCGCCTTGGGCGTACCGTCGGCGTTCTTCGTGGCGTCCGAGTTGCCGTACACCTTGTCGACGTAATACGCGCCGCCGCCGACCGTCAGCTTGGGCAGGACCTTGTAGGTCGTCCACAGGCTGAAGGCGTTGCGCGGCGTGTTGGGCAGGTCCTGGCCGACGGCGCCGCTGTTGTACGCGCCCTTGGTCATTTCGCTGTCCATGAAGGTGTAGCCGCCGAACACGTTCCACTTGGGCGTGATGGCGCCCGAGAATCCCAGTTCGATGCCGCGCACCTTGGCTTCGCCCACCTGCGCCACTTCGGTCGCGGACACGGCAACGCTGGTGTTCTTGCGGATGTCCTGGAACGCCGCGGCCGACAGCGTCAGCTTGTCGTCGAACACCTGCCACTTCGTGCCCAGCTCCACCGTGCGGCTCTTTTCCGGTTCCAGCGAAGACGTCGACAGTGACGTCGCATCGCTGATTGCGCCGCCGGCAATGGCGGACGGCGTGGACGAGGTGCCGTACGTGGCGTAAATGGTGCCGTTGGGCACCGGCTTGTACGCCAGGCCGACCTGGTAGTTGAAGAGGTTGTCCTCGCGGCTCGTGCTGTAGAACGCGGGCGTGCTCGCCGGATCGCTGCGGCCGCGCGCGATGTTGCTGCCGCTGGTGCGGTAGTTGTCCCAGCGCGCGCCCAGGCTCGCCTGCCATTGCTCGTTGAACTTGATGGTGTCAAAGCCGTAGAGCGCCAGCGTGTCCGTGTTGTAGACGGCGGGATTGTTGTTGCGCGTCAGCTTGCCGGTGTAGTCGTCGTGGGGATTCGGATCCCACAGCGACGTGCACAGCGCCGGGTTCGACAGGTCGGTTGCGCTGACCTTGCAGTCCATCGGGCCGCGGGCGATCGTCTGGGTGTAGCTGTCCTTGTCCTGCTTGATGTTGCTGTACTCAAATCCCAGGTCGAACGAGTGCTTCAGGCTGCCGGTCTCGAATTCACCCGTCAGGTCCGTCTGGTTGGCGAAGGTCTTGGTGACGTAGTAGCCGGACTTGAGCGCACGGTACACCAGGCCGTTCGGGATGTTGCCCTTGCTGTCGTCGGGATTGGTCGCAGCAAAGTCGGTCGTGCCGCGGCCATAGCGCGTCACGTTGCGCAGTTGCAGCTTGTCGGAAAAGTCGTGCTGGAAGTCCACCGTGGCGACGTCATCGCGCGTCTTCATGAAGTCGCGCCCGGTCAGGCCGTAGAACGACTTGCGGCTCACGCCCATCGTCTCCGTCACCGGCTGGCCCGACTTCGGGTCATACGGAATGGAGTAGTCGGGCATGCTGTCGTCTTGATAGTGGTAGTAGCTCAGCGTGATGCGGGTCGGCGTGCCCACGCCCAGCATCAGCGACGGCGCAACGCCCCAGCGCTCGAAGTCCACGGCATCATCGCGGCCCGGCGTGTCGCCCTTGTTGCCCATCACGTTCAGGCGGAACGCCGCCTTGTCGCCCAGGCGCCAGTTGCTGTCGATGGTGGCGCGGTAGTTGTTGTCCGTGCCGATCTGCGCCGTGGCTTCGGTGAAGTCCGTGGTCTTGGGCGCCTTGCTGACCATGTTGATGCTGCCGCCCGCGCCGCCCCGGCCCGAGTACACCGAGTCCGGCCCCTTGATGATTTCGACCTGCTCCAGATTGAACGTATCGCGCACCTGGGTGCTGCTGTCGCGGATGCCGTCCAGGAAAATGCTGCCGGCGGAGTTCTGGCCGCGGATGATCGGCAAGTCGCCGCCCGGACGGCCGCCTTCGCCGGCGCCGAACGTGATGCCCGGCGAGTTGCGCAGCACGTCCTGCAAGGTCGACGCGGCCTGATCCTGGATCACCTGCTGCGGCACAACCTGCACCGTCCGCGGCGTGTCCAGCAAAGGCGCGGTCATCTTCGGCGACTGCGCGGTCGAGGTCTGATAGGACGAGCTTTCGCCCTCGACGCGGACAGGCGACAACTGCGTCACGCCGGTGTCGGCGGACTGGGCTGCGGCATAGGGGCTGACGAACAACGCGGGCGCGGCAATGGCAGCGGCCAGCGAGGTGGCGAGCGTATTCAGCGAATACGAATCTTGGGGCTTCAAGCAGACTTCTCCAGAACGTAAATAACAACGATTCTTGTTTTTTTGTTGTTTGCGATTCTGAACGGAGGCGCTGAATGAAACCTGAATGAAAGCCCCTTCCAAATCAAAAGGATAAAAAAACAACAGCTTTGATCTTGCTCAAAATCCTGAACGGATTGGAGATCAAAAAAGGGGCGGATTGCGGCCGGATTTTGCGCGAGGCAAAGTCGACGCGGAGGTTGCTGCACACATAAAAAACGCCCCGATCGGGGCGTCTTGGTGCGTCCATATGCAGGCAGGCTGCTGCGTCGTCAGGTCCGCAGACGCGGATGCCGCTTGAAGAGATACCGGTACACAAACCCGGGATACGCCAGCACCAGAAACAGGCTGAGCGTGATCGCGTAGAACTCCCAGGTTTGGGCGAAGCGGTTGCCCAGCGTGGACTCGAACGCAAAGCCCAGCGCGCCGACGATGGCGTAGAACACCAGCACCTCGACCAGCCGCAACCAGAACGGCTTGACCGCCACCGCCCCACCCTGCTTCCAGGGCAGCACGGCGAAGACGCGCTCGGTCAGGAAAGGAAGATTCGCGCTGACAAGCGCCAGCGCGATCAACAGCCACACCGCCAGCGTCTGGTTCATGGCTGTTATCCGTTCCTTAGAGGCTCAGCGACGAGCGGATGGCCTGCACGCACAGGGCCATCAGGCCACCCGGCAACAGACCCAGCACCAGGATCAAGGCGCCGTTGATCGACAGCACGCCGCGCTGACCGGCCGTGGCCACCATCGGGGCGGCGTCGGCCGCCGGTTCGTCGAAGTAGACGACCTTGACCACGCGCAGGTAGTAGAACGCGCCGATCAGCGAGAACAGTACCGCGACCACCGCCAGCGTCACGTGGCCGGCGGAAACCAGCGCCTGCAGCACGGCCAGCTTGGCGTAGAAGCCCACCAGCGGCGGGATGCCGGCCAGCGAGAACATCAGCAGCAGCACGATGGCGGCATGCCACGGGCTGCGGCGGTTCAGGCCCTTCAGGTCGTCGATGTGCTCGCACTCGAAGCCCTGGCGCGACAGCAGCAGCACGATGCCGAAGCTGGCGAGCGTGGTCAGCACGTAGGTCAGCATGTAGAACAGCGAGGCGCCGTAGGCGGCCGACGACAGTTCCGGCTTGCCGGCCACCGAGCCCGACATCAGGCCCAGAAGCACGAAGCCCATGTGCGAGATGGTCGAGTAAGCCAGCATGCGCTTGAAGTTGGTCTGGGCAATGGCGGTCAGGTTGCCGATGGCCAGCGACAGCACCGCCAGGATCATCAACATCGGCTGCCAATCCGTGGCCAGGCCGTGCAGACCATCAACCAGCAGACGCAGCGTGATCGCAAAGGCGGCCAGCTTGGGCGCGCCGCCCAGGATCAGCGTGACGGCGGTCGGCGAGCCCTGGTAGACATCCGGCACCCACATGTGGAACGGCACGGCGCCCAGCTTGAACGCCAGACCCGACACGAGGAACACGATGCCGAACACCAGCGCCATCTTCTCGGCCTTGCCGGCGGCGATGACGTTGGACACTTCGGTCAGGTCGAGGTGACCCGTGGCGCCGTAGATCATGGACATGCCGTACAGCAGGAAACCCGAGGCCAGCGCGCCCAGCACGAAGTACTTCATGGCGGCTTCGGTGGCCACGACGTTGTCACGGCGCAGGGCGATCAGCGCGTACAGCGCCAGCGACATCAGTTCCAGGCCCAGGTAGATCGAGATCAGATTCCCGGAGGAAATCATGACCATCTGACCCAGCAGCGCGAACAGCGTCAGCACGTAGAGTTCACCGCCGCGCATCATGTCGCGGACCTGCGCATACACGCGGCCATAGATCAGCGTTACGCCGACGGCAAGATACGAGGCGATCTTGAGCAGGTGCGACAGCTCGTCCGTGACGTACAGGCCGTTGAACGTCGAGCCAGCCACGCCATTCTTCCACTGCACGGCCGACACGACGGTCAGCACGCCCAGGGCAAGCATGGTCAGCAGGAACGTCGGCTTGCGCTCGGGGTGATTGCTGACCGCGTCGATGAGCAAAATAGCCAGGCCGAAAATCAGCAGAAGGATTTCCGGTGTCGCCAGGGCGAAATCGATTTGGGATTGCATCATTGTCTTGTCTTACAGTTTCGAGACGGCAACGTGTTGCAGCAGGGCCTCGACCGACACGTGCATCACGTCGGTGAAGGGCTTGGGATAGATCCCCATGTACAACACGGCGATCGCCATCACGCCAAGAATCACGAATTCGCGGCGATTGATATCGGTCAGCTCGCGCACGTGGTCGTTGGCGACATCGCCCAGGACGACGCGCTTGACCATCCACAGCGAGTACGCCGCGCCCAGGATCAGGGCAGTGGCTGCAAGCAGGCCGATCCAGAAGTTGTGCTCGACCGCGCCCATGATCACCATGAATTCGCCGACGAAGCCGCTGGTGGCCGGCAGGCCGCTGTTGGCCATCGAGAACAGGATGAAGAACGTGGCAAAACGCGGCATCACGTTGACCACGCCGCCGTAGTCGGCGATGCGGCGCGAGTGCATGCGGTCATAGAGAACGCCAATACACATGAACATGGCGCCCGACACGAAGCCGTGCGAGATCATCTGCACGATGGCGCCTTCGACGCCGGCCGTGTTGAAGATGAAGAAGCCCAGCGTGACGAAGCCCATGTGCGCGACCGACGAATAGGCCACCAGCTTCTTCATGTCTTCCTGGACGATCGCGACCAGACCGATGTAGATCACGGCGATCAGCGACAGCGTGATCATCATGCCGGCCAGGCTGTGCGAGGCGTCAGGCGCGATGGGCAGCGAGAAGCGCAGGAAACCGTAGGCGCCCAGCTTCAGCATGATCGCGGCCAGCACGATGGAGCCGCCCGTGGGCGCTTCAACGTGGGCGTCCGGCAACCACGTGTGGACCGGCCACATCGGCACCTTGACGGCAAACGCAGCCAGCAGCGCCACGAAGATCAGGATCTGCGGCGTGTAGCCCAGCTTGGTCTGCTGCCAGGTCAGGATGTCGAACGAACCGCCCGACACATTCCAGAGGTAGACGAACGCGATCAGCGTCAGCAGCGAACCCATCAGGGTGTACAGGAAGAACTTGAACGCCGCGTACACGCGGTTTCCGCCGCCCCAGACGCCGATGATGATGTACATCGGGATCAGCGTGGCTTCGAAGAACACGTAGAACAGCATGCCGTCCAGCGCGCAGAACACGCCAACCATAAGACCCGACAGGATCAGGAAGGCGGCCATGTATTGCGCGACGCGGCTCGTGATGACTTCCCAGCCGGCCAGCACCACGATGATGGTGATGAACGCGGTCAGGAGCACGAACCACATCGAGATGCCGTCGATGCCCAGGTGGTAGTTGACGTTGAAGGCTTCGATCCAGGAGGCCTTCTCCACGAACTGCATGGCGGCCGTGGAGGAATCAAAACCGGTGTAGAGCGGAATCGTGACCAGGAAGCCGGCGATCGAGCCGACGAGCGACAGGCCGCGCGTCAGGCCGGGACGGTCGTCACGGCCCACCGCCAGCACCAGCAGGCCGAATACGATCGGGACAAAGATCGCAAGCGTGAGCCAGGGAAAAGTGTTGGATGCCATCTCGCTTGCCATCATTGGGGAATCAGCACAAAGAAAGTCACCAGCGCCATGACGCCGATGATCATTGCGAACGCGTAGTGATAGATGAAGCCGGACTGCAGGTGGCGGCTGATGGCTGCCACCCAGCCCACGACGCGGGCACTGCCGTTGATCAGGATGCCGTCGATGATGCCGCGGTCACCGGTCTGCCACAGGCCACGGCCCAGGCAGCGCAGACCACGCGCAATGATCTGCTCGTTCACCCAATCCACGTAGTACTTGTTCTCGAGGATCTTGTTCACGCCCGACAGGTTGGCCTTGATGGCGGCCGGCACCTTCGGATTGATCAGGTAGCAGTACCAGGAGATCACGAAACCAGCCACGACCAGCCAGAACGGCAGGGTCTGGAAGGCATGCAGGCCATAGGCGACCCAGCCGTGCCATTCCTCGCTCAGCACGTGCATCGCGGGATGCTGCTGCGGCAGGACCTTGATCACGCCGTCGAAGAACTTGCCGAACAGCATGGGATCGACCGCCCAGGCGCCGATGAACACCGACGGAATCGCCAGCAGGATCAGCGGCAGCGTGACCACCCAGGCCGACTCGTGCGGCTTGCCGCCGTGATGGCCGTGACCGTGGTCGTCGTGACCATGGTCGTCATGGCCATGCGCGTCGTGACCGTGGCCGTGGCCGTGATCGCTGGTGTCGAAGCGTTCCTTGCCGTGGAAGACCAGGAAGTACACGCGGAACGAATACAGCGAGGTGACGAACACGCCGATCAGGACGGCATAGTAGGCAAAGCTCGCGCCCCAGACGTTGGCCTGGCCGGCGGCTTCGATGATGTTTTCCTTCGAGTAGAAACCCGAGAAGAACGGCGTGCCGACGAGCGCCAGCGTACCCAGCAGGAAGGTGATCCAGGTGATGGGCATGTACTTGCGCAGGCCGCCCATGTTGCGGATGTCCTGGTCGTGGTGCATGCCGATGATGACCGAACCCGCGCCCAGGAACAGCAGCGCCTTGAAGAACGCGTGGGTCATCAGGTGGAAGATCGCGACCGAGTAGGCCGACGCACCCAGTGCCACGGTCATGTAACCCAGCTGCGACAGCGTGGAGTACGCGACGACGCGCTTGATGTCGTTCTGGATGATGCCCAGGATGCCCAGGAACAGCGCGCCGATGGCCCCGATCACGATGATGAACGACAGCGCGGTGTCCGACAGTTCGAACAGCGGCGAGAAACGCGCGACCATGAAGATGCCGGCCGTCACCATGGTGGCGGCGTGGATCAGCGCGGAGATCGGGGTCGGGCCTTCCATCGAGTCGGGCAGCCAGGCGTGCAGCGGAACCTGGGCCGATTTACCCATGGCGCCGATGAACAGGCAGATACACGCGACGGTCAGCAGCATCCAGTCGGAACCGGGCAGCGTCATGGCGGCCAGCTTGTCGGCCTGCGCGAAGACTTCACCGTAGTGCATGGTGCCGGCGTAGGCGAACAGCAGGCCGATGCCGAGCACGAAGCCGAAGTCGCCGACGCGGTTGATCAGGAACGCCTTCATGTTGGCGAAGATCGCCGTCGGACGGGTGTACCAGAAACCGATCAGGAGGTAGGACACCAGACCCACCGCTTCCCAGCCGAAGAACAGCTGCACCATGTTGTTCGACATCACCAGCATCAGCATGGAGAACGTGAACAGCGAGATGTACGAGAAGAAGCGCTGGTAGCCGGGATCGTCAGCCATGTAGCCGATGGTGTAGATGTGCACCATCAGCGACACGGAAGTCACCACGACCATCATCATGGCCGACAGCGGATCGATCAGGAAGCCGATTTCCAGCTTGGTCTGGCCGATGAGGCTCCAGGTGTAGACGGCGCCGTCGAAACGCAGACCGTTCAGCACGTCGCCCAGCACCACCACCGAACCGATGGCGGAGATGAGCACGCCCAGAATGGTGATGACGTGCGAGGCGCGGCGGCCGATGGGCCGGCCGAGGAAGCCGGTGCCGAAGAGGCCCGCGAGAATTGCTCCGGCCAGCGGCGCCAGCGCGATGAGCAGGTAGAGATTGGGTGAGCTAGACATTTTCTTCCAATACCCCGTCAGCCCTTCAGGCGATCGAGTTCGTCAACGTTGATCGTGTTCAGGTTGCGGAACAGCAGCACCAAAATGGCCAGGCCGATCGCCGCTTCAGCGGCGGCCACGGTCAGGATGAAGAACACGAACACCTGGCCGGCGGTGTCGCCGAACCAGCTGGAGAACGCCACGAAGTTCATGTTGACGGCCAGGAGCACCAGCTCGATGGACATCAGGAGAATGATCAGGTTGCGGCGGTTCAGGAAGATGCCGAAGATCCCGATCGCGAACAGGATCGCGCCAAGGATCAGATAGTGGGCCAGCGTCAGCGTCATTGTTTTTCTCCTTGGGGCGCGGCACCGTTCGAGGCGTCACGCTTGGCCTGGGCGCGCTCGCTCTGGGCGGGCATGCTCACCATGCGGAAGCGGTCCTTCGAACGCACGCGGACAGCGGCGACCGGGTCGTTGTACTTGACGTCGCGGCGGCGGCGCAGGGTCAGCGCAATCGCGGCAACCATGCCAACCAGCAGCAACGCAGCGCCGACTTCAATGGCGTAGATGTATTGCGTGTACATCGCTTCGCCGAGCGCGCGGGCGTTGTTGTAGTCGGCGGGCAGTTGCGCCTGGGGACCGGAACCGTACCAGATGGTGCCCAGCACGAAGGACACTTCCAGCACGAGCACGACGCCGATGACCAGGCCGAGCGGCAGGTAGGTCTTCATGCCCTGGCGCAGGGTGTCCATGCGGATGTCGAGCATCATCACGACAAAGAGGAAGAGCACCATCACGGCGCCCACGTACACCAGCACCAGCAGCAGCGCCAGGAACTCGGCGCCCAGCAGCATCCACAGCATGGCCGCGTTGGCGAACGCCAGGATCAGATGCAGAACGGCGGTGACCGCGCTGCGCGCGGTGATCACGCGGAACGCCGCGATCACCAGCACGGCGGCCAGTATGTAGAAAAGGACAGTGGTAAAAGTCATGGATCAGACCCTGGGCTTCAGCGGTAAGGCGCGTCTTCGGCCCGGCGGCGGGCGATGTCGGCTTCGTAGCGGTCGCCCACGGCGAGCAGCATGTCTTTGGTGAAATACAGGTCGCCGCGCTTTTCGCCGTGGTATTCGTGGATGTGCGTTTCCACGATGGAGTCCACGGGGCAGCTTTCCTCACAGAAGCCGCAGAAAATGCATTTGGTCAGATCGATGTCGTAGCGCGTCGTGCGGCGGGTGCCGTCGTCGCGCTGGTCGGACTCGATCGTGATCGCCAGCGCCGGGCACACGGCTTCGCACAGCTTGCACGCGATGCAGCGCTCTTCCCCGTTGGGGTAGCGGCGCAGCGCGTGCAGGCCGCGGAAACGCGGCGACGCAGGGGTCTTTTCCTGGGGGTAGCGCAAGGTGACCTTGCGCTTGAAAAAATACTTGCCCGTGAGGCGCATGCCCTTGAGCAACTCGGTCAGCATCAGGCTGCCGAAGAAATCCTTGATCGCTTCCATATCCTGCCTCTGCTTGGCGCTTAGCGCCAAATGTTCCAGGGCGTCTGCATCCAGATCGCCACCACGACCAGCCAGACGCCGGTCAGCGGGATGAAGATTTTCCAACCCAAGCGCATGATCTGGTCATAACGGTAGCGCGGGAACGAGGCCCGGAACCACACGAACAACGAGACCACGAAGAACGTCTTGAGACCCAGCCAGATCCAACCCGGAATCCAGGTCAGCGGCGCGATATCGATCGGGGAAGCCCAGCCGCCCAGGAACATGATCGATGCCATGCACGACAGCAGGATCATGTTGGCGTATTCGCCCAGGAAGAACAGCGCGAAGGCCATGCCCGAGTATTCGACCATGTGGCCGGCCACGATTTCGGATTCGCCTTCCACGACGTCGAACGGGTGACGGTTGGTTTCGGCAACGGCCGAGATCACGTAGATGACGAACAGCGGCAGCAGCGGCAGCCAGTTCCAGGACATGAACGTCAGACCCTTTTCGGCAAACCAGCCGCGGTTCTGCACGTGCACGATCTCGGACATGTTCAGGCTGCCCGACACCAGCAGCACCGTCACCAGCACGAAGCCGATGGCCAGTTCATACGACAGCATCTGGGCCGAGGCGCGCAGTGCGCCCAGGAACGCGTACTTGGAGTTGGATGCCCAGCCGGCGACGATCACGCCGTACACGCCGATGGACGTGATGGCCATGATGTACAGCAGGCCGGCGTTGACGTTGGCCAGCACGACGTCGGGACCGAAGGGCACGACAGCCCAGGCCGCCAGCGCCGGCATCAGCGTGACCACGGGGGCCACGATGAACAGCACCTTGTTGGCCTGGCTGGGGACCACGACTTCCTTTGTCAGCAGCTTGAACACGTCGGCAAACGGCTGCAGCAGCCCCTTGAAACCGACGCGGTTCGGGCCCATGCGCACGTGCATGGCGCCGATCATCTTGCGTTCCCAGTACGTCAGGTAGGCCACGCACAGGATGATGGGCACCGCAATGATGACGATCTTCACGAGGGTCCAGAGGACCATCCAGACCGTCGGACCCAGCAATGCCTGACCGTGGCTTTCAAGAACATTGAGCCATTCCATCAGGCACGCTCCACGCTGATTTGACCAAATGCGCCACCCAGGGCAGCGGTAGTTTCGAAGGCGGCGGAAATGCGCACGGCGCGATCGGCCACGGCATCATCCTGCACGGTTTCCAGTTCGACGGCGCCCTGCCCGGCCGACACGCGCACCTTGACCCCGGCCGTCAGGCCCAGGCTGGTGAGGGTGCGGCCGTTCATGGCGGCGGCGGGCTTCTTCGAAGCCGGCGCGGCCTGCAGCGGTTCCGAACGGCGCACCATGGCGTCCGTGCGGTAGATCGGCACATCGGCGACGCGTTCCAGGCCGGTGAGCGCCTGGCCCAGACCCAGCGGGGCCTTGACGTCGTTGGACAGACGGCCTTCGACGCCGCTGGCCAGCACGGCGTCGCGCACGGACTCGGAGGTCTCGTCATCGAAGCCGGCCAGGTGCAGGACGTTGCCCAGCACGCGCAGGACCTTCCAGCCCGGGCGGGTCTGGCCGAACGGCGTGACCGTGCCCTTGAAGCTCTGGGCCAGGCCTTGGGCGTTGACGAACGTGCCCGAGGTTTCCGTGAACGGCGACACCGGCAGCATCACGTCGGCCCATTCAGCGGCGGCCGAACGGTAAGGCGTGAGCGCAACGGCGAACTGCGCGCCGCGCAGCGCGGCGATGGCTTGCTGGCCGTTGTCGGCGTCGAGCAGCGGTTCGGCGTGCAGGACGATGTAGGCCTTGAGCGGTTCGGCGAGCATGGCCGCGGCGGTCTTGCCGCCCTTGCCCGGGATGGCGCCGGCGAGGTAACCGCCGACCGTGTTGCCGCCCGAGGTCAGGAAGCCGAACTTGCCGCCGGACAGGTCAGCCACGGCGCGGCCGTTGGCGGCCAGCGTGGTGGCCTGGACGCTGGCGACAGCCAGGTTGCCCATCAGCACGGCGGTGTTGGCGCCCGACGCAAGGCTGGCGGCGATGAGCTTGGCGTTTTCGCCCGGCGTGACCGAGGCGAACTCGGCCGGCACGGCCTGTTCCTTGGCCTGGGCCAGCGCGACGACCACTTCGGCCAGCGCGCGCGCCAGTTCCGACGGGGCCACGGTGATGCGCGCCGTGACGGGCATCAGAGGATCGTCGGCGGCGCTGTCGACCATCAGGATCTGCGTGCCACGCTTGGCGGCTTGACGCAGACGCTGAGCCATCAGCGGATGGTCCTTGCGCAGGAACGAGCCGACGACCAGGACGCGGTCCAGGTTGTCGAGTTCGGCGATGGGCATGCCCAGCCACGGCGCGCCGGTCAGCGCGGCGTCAAAGGCCGGGTCGGTCTGGCGCAGACGGAAGTCGATGTTCTCGGAACCCAGCGAGCGGACCAGGCGGCCCAGCAGCGCGTATTCCTCGGTGGTGGCGTATTCGGACGCCAGCGCGCCGATCTGGCCGGCGCCGAAGCTGTCACGCACGCGCGACAGGCCTTGGGCCACGGCTTGCAGGGCGTCGGCCCACGAGGCTTCCTGCCACTTGCCATCGGTGCCCTTGATCATCGGGGCGGACAGGCGGTCGTCGCTGTTCAGGCCTTCGTACGAGAAGCGGTCGCGGTCGCTGATCCAGCATTCGTTGACGGCTTCGTCTTCGAACGGGACCACGCGCATCACGCGGTCGCCCTTGACCTGGACGACAAGGTTGGCGCCCAGGCTGTCGTGCGGGCTGACCGAACGGCGGCGAGCCAGTTCCCAGGTGCGGGCGCTGTAGCGGAAGGGCTTGGAGGTCAGCGCGCCCACCGGACAGATGTCGATCATGTTGCCCGACAGTTCGGACTCGATCGAACGGCCCACGAAGGTGGTGATTTCGGAGTGCTCGCCACGGCCCAGCATGCCCAGTTCCATGACGCCGGCGATTTCCTGGCCGAAGCGCACACAGCGGGTGCAGTGGATGCAGCGCGACATTTCCTCGGCGGAAACCAGCGGGCCCAGGTCCTTGTGGAACACGACGCGCTTTTCTTCCTGGTAACGCGAGGAAGATCCGCCGTAGCCCACGGCCAGATCCTGCAGCTGGCATTCGCCGCCCTGATCGCAGATCGGGCAGTCGAGGGGGTGATTGATGAGCAAGAATTCCATCACCGACTTCTGAGCGGCGCGAGCCTTCTCAGAGCAGGTGTGGACGACCATGCCGTTGGTCACGGGCGTGGCGCAGGCGGGCAGCGCCTTGGGCGCTTTTTCCACTTCAACCAGGCACATCCGGCAGTTGGCCGCGATGGACAGTTTCTTGTGGTAGCAGAAATGCGGCACGTAAAGCCCGACTTTCTGGGCGGCATGCATGACCATGCTGCCTTCGGGCACTTCGACCTTGTTGCCGTCGACGGTTAGTTCAACCATTGCTGTTCCTGAGACCTACAGATATTGCGGGACCACACAAGACTTGTGCTCGATGTGGTGCGCGAATTCGTCGCGAAAATGCTTGAGGAAGCCACGGACGGGCATGGCGGCGGCGTCACCGAGGGCGCAGATGGTGCGGCCCATGATGTTGAGGGCCACGTTGTCCAGCAGCTCCAGATCTTCCGGACGGCCTTGACCGTTTTCGATGCGGTGCACCATGCGGTAGAGCCAGCCGGTGCCTTCGCGGCACGGCGTGCACTGGCCGCAGCTTTCCTCGAAATAGAAGTACGACAGACGCAGCAGCGACTTCACCATGCAGCGCGTCTCGTCCATGACGATCACAGCGCCAGAGCCGAGCATCGAGCCGGCCTTGGCGATGGAGTCATAGTCCATCGTGCATTCCATCATGATGTCGGCGGGCAGGACCGGGGCGCTCGAGCCGCCGGGGATGACCGCCTTCAGCTTCTTGCCGCCGCGCATGCCGCCAGCCAGTTCCAGCAGCGTCGAGAATGGGGTGCCCAGCGGGATCTCGTAGTTGCCGGGACGCTCGACGTCGCCGGTGATCGAGAACAGCTTGGTGCCGCCGTTGTTCGGCTTGCCGACTTCCAGGTAGGCCTGGCCGCCGTTGCGGATGATCCACGGCACCGCCGCGAACGTTTCCGTGTTGTTGATGGTGGTGGGCTTGCCGTACAGGCCGAAGCTGGCCGGGAACGGCGGCTTGAAGCGCGGTTGGCCCTTCTTGCCTTCCAGCGATTCCAGCAGCGCGGTTTCTTCGCCGCAGATGTAGGCGCCGTAACCGTGGAAAGCGTGGAGCTGGAAGCTGAAGTCGGAACCGAACAGGCGGTCACCCAGGAAGCCGGCGGCACGCGCCTCTTCCAGCGCTTCTTCGAAGCGCTCGTAGACTTCGAAGATTTCGCCGTGGATGTAGTTGTAGCCGACGCTGATGCCCATGGCGTAGGCCGCGATCGCCATGCCTTCAATCACGATGTGCGGATTGAAGCGCAGGATGTCGCGGTCCTTGAACGTGCCGGGCTCGCCTTCGTCGGAGTTGCAGACGAGGTACTTCTGGCCCGGGAAGGCGCGCGGCATGAAGCTCCACTTCAGACCGGTCGGGAAGCCCGCGCCGCCACGGCCGCGCAGACCCGACGCCTTGACTTCGGCGATCACGTCTTCCGGCTTCATGCCGGTGGTCAGGATCTTTTTCAGGGCTTCGTAGCCGCCGCGCTTGACGTAGTCGGCCAGGCGCCAGTTGGCGCCGTCGACGTCGGCCATGATCTGCGGCTGCAGGTGGCGGCCGTGCAGGGCCATCGAGTTGGACAGGTCGTTCAGGGGGTTGGGATCCAGCCCCTGCGCGAACTGCTTGTACAGGTCAGGCGCGTTCATGCCGACTCTCCTTGCTGCTTGAGGGCCGCGACCAGCGCGTCCAGCTTCTCGTCGGTCATGCGCACGCACATATGCTTGTTGTTCACGATCAGCACGGGGGAGTCGCCGCAGGCGCCCATGCACTCGCCTTCGACCAGCGTGAACTGGCCGTCTTCGGTGGTCTGGCGATAGTCGACGCCCAGCTTGCGCTTGAGGTATTCGCCGGCGCGGTCGCCGTCGCGCAAGGCACAGGGCAGGTTCGTGCAGACGGCGATCTTGTTCTTGCCGACGGGCTTGACGTCGAACATGTTGTAGAACGTGGCGACTTCCTGGACCGCGATGGGCGGAACGCCAATGTAGTTGGCCACGTCTTCGATGACTTCGGTAGCCAACCAGCCCTTCTCTTCTTGCGCGATGGCAAGCGAGGCCATGATGGCGGACTGCCGCTGGTCGGCCGGGAACTTGGCCAGTTCACGGTCGATTTTCTGGTAGGCCTGTTCGGAAAGCAGCATAGTTTGAATCCGGGTTATGCGGGCGTGCTCGTGACTGTCTGGGCGGATCAGCGATCGATCTCGCCGAAAACGATGTCCTGCGTGCCAATGATGGTGACGGCGTCGGCGATCATGTGGCCACGCGACATTTCATCCAGCGCTTGCAGGTGGACAAAGCCAGGCGCCCGAATCTTCAGGCGGTAAGGCTTGTTGGCGCCGTCGGACACCAGATAGATGCCGAATTCGCCCTTCGGGTGCTCCACCGAGGCGAACGCCTCGCCCGGGGGCACGTGGAAACCTTCAGTGAAGAGCTTGAAGTGATGGATCAGCTCTTCCATGTTGGTCTTCATGGCGGTACGCGACGGCGGGGCGATCTTGTGGTTCTCGATCATGACCGGGCCGGGATTGTTGCGCAGCCATTCCACGCACTGGCGGATGATGCGATTGCTTTGGCGCATCTCGGCGATGCGGACCAGGTAGCGGTCGTAGCAGTCGCCGTTGACACCCACGGGGATGTCGAAATCAAGCAGATCGTAGACTTCGTAGGGCTGCGTCTTGCGCAGGTCCCAGGCGACGCCCGAACCGCGCAGCATCGGGCCGGTAAAGCCCAGCGCCTTGGCGCGCTCGGGATCGACCACGCCGATGCCGACCAGACGCTGCTTCCAGATGCGGTTGTCGGTGAGCAGGGTTTCGTACTCGTCGACGCAGCCGGGGAAGCGGTTGGTGAAGTCTTCGATGAAGTCCAGCAGCGAACCCGAACGCGCTTCGTTCATGACGCGCATTTCCTTGTCGCCACGGAACTTGCTGGAGTCGCCGTACTGCGGCATGGAATCCGGCAGGTCGCGATAGACGCCACCCGGCCGGTAGTAGGCCGCGTGCATGCGCGCGCCCGAGACCGCTTCGTAGCAGTCCATCAGGTCTTCGCGTTCACGGAAGGCGTACAGGAACACCGCCATCGCGCCCACGTCCAGGGCGTGCGAGCCCAGCGACATCAGGTGGTTCAGCAGACGCGTGATTTCATCGAACATCACGCGGATGTACTGCGCGCGCAGCGGGGCTTCGACGCCCAGCAGCTTTTCGATGGCCATGACGTAGGCGTGCTCGTTGCACATCATGGACACGTAGTCCAGGCGGTCCATGTAGGGCAGCGCCTGGATGTAGGTCTTGTGTTCGGCCAGTTTTTCAGTGGCGCGGTGCAGCAGGCCGATGTGCGGATCGGCGCGCTGGATGACTTCGCCGTCAAGCTCGAGCACCAGGCGCAGCACACCGTGCGCGGCAGGGTGTTGAGGACCGAAGTTCAGGGTGTAGTTCTTGATGTCTGCCATGATTCAACGCCCCATGCCGTAGGTGTCTTCGCGCACCACGCGCGGGGTGATCTCGCGCGGATCGATCGTGACCGGCTGGTAAATGACGCGCCGCTGCTCGGGGTCGTAGCGCATTTCGACGGTGCCCGACAGCGGGAAGTCTTTGCGGAACGGATGGCCGATGAAGCCGTAGTCGGTGAGGATGCGGCGCAGGTCCGGATGGCCTTCAAAGACGATGCCGTACAGATCGAAGGCTTCGCGCTCGAACCAGCCGACCGTGGGCCAGCATTCCATCAGCGAGGCGACCATCGGGAACTCGTCGTCAGGCGCCCACGTGCGCACGCGCAGCCGCCAGTTGTTCTCGAGGGAGAGCAGGTGCGCCACCACGGCATAACGCGAGCGGTGGATGCGGACGTTGGTTTCCTCGGGCATCTGGCGCGTGCCGTTGCCCCAGGTCAGGTAGTCGACGCCGCAGAGGTCGATACAGGTTTCAAAGCGCAGGCCGGCTTCGGTGCGCAGCTTGTTGCAGACGGAGAACCACTGCTCCGCGGGCACTTCGAGCGTCAGCTCGCCCAGCGCCTCGGTCAGCGCAATGTCCGCGCCGAGGGTGGTCTGCAAATTGTTTTTCAGGGATTCGAGCCTGGTCATCATCTTGTACGCTTAGGTGAACCGATACGCTGGTTTCGCAGGTTCGAGGCGGCTGAGGCCTGCCATCGGACCTGACGAAGCATCAGCGCGCAATCGTGTTGGTCAGACGGATCTTGTTCTGCATTTGCAGCAAGCCGTAGACCAGCGCCTCGGCCGTGGGCGGGCAGCCCGGCACGTAGACGTCTACCGGTACGATGCGATCACAGCCACGCACCACCGAATACGAGTAGTGGTAGTAGCCGCCGCCATTGGCACAGGAGCCCATGGAAACCACCCAGCGCGGCTCGGGCATCTGGTCGTAGACCTTGCGCAGCGCGGGCGCCATCTTGTTGCACAGCGTGCCGGCAACGATCATAAGATCGGACTGGCGCGGGCTGGGCCGGAAGATGATGCCGAATTGGTCCAGGTCATAGCGGGCTGCGCCCGCGTGCATCATCTCAACCGCGCAACAGGCCAGACCGAAGGTCATGGGCCACATCGAACCGGTCTTCGCCCAGTTCAGGAACTTGTCGGCGCTGGTGGTGATGAACCCTTGCTTGAGAATGCCGTCTATAGCCATATTCGTCTCTGATAACGTGCTGTGAAATGAACCCGAAGGTCACTCCCAATCCAGCGCGCCCTTTTTCCATTCGTAGATGAAGCCGACGGTCAACACGGCGAGGAAAACCATGACCGTCCAGAAACCGACGAGTCCGACGGTGCCCTGGGCAATGGCCCACGGGAACAGGAACGCGATTTCCAGGTCGAAAAGAATGAACAGAATCGCCACGAGGTAGTAGCGCACGTCAAACTTCATGCGTGCATCTTCAAACGCTTCGAAGCCGCACTCGTAAGGCGAGAGCTTCTCAGCGTAAGGACGCCGCGGGCCAAGGAGGGAGCCGGCCGTTAGAAGCGCGAACCCGATAAGGGTGGCCACTACGATAAACAGCAGGACGGGAAAATACTGTTGCAGGTTCATTCAGGCGTCCGTCAAATGCGCAAACCTTAGGATTGTAGCATTCGCGCGGTTACTTCCGGCTGAACTCTGTAGCTTGAATAGCAGGCGAAAGACTGCATTCCTCAAATGGAACAATTGCAGCTTTCGTCGGTGCATGTCGAGCATGTGCGGCTCGAACGACACGAAGCCGTAGTATGCCTGAATTCAGTGCGCAGACGAAAAAAAACCACCCCCAAAGGGGTGGTTCATGCGAACGGGCCGAGGCCCGTTCGCTTTTGCTTTAAATCCACACAGGGCTTGCGCCCTGCATTGGATTAGAAGCGGTGACGCACACCGATGCCGACGGCGGTCGACTTGACGTCGTCCAGGAAGGCGTAGTTGGTGGCGTACGAACCGTAGGCGTACAGGTTGGTACGCTTGGACAGGTCGTAGGTGTAGCCCAGCGAGTAGATGTTCATATTGGCATCGTCGCCCGTCAGCTTGTCGTTCGACGGGTCAACACGCTGCCACGAACCGAAGACGTTCGAAGCGCCACCGATGGGGGCCGACAGGCCGACCAGGTAGGAGTTGGCCTTGAAGCCGTCAGCGAACACGTTGCTGATGCCGCTGGCGGTTGCCGACAGGATCGAGTTGCCGTTCACGCCGGGGCCAGCGAACCAGCCGTCGGTGGTGCGGCCGTAGACCAGGGCCAGCTTGACCACTTCGAAGTCATACGAACCACCGATCATGTACGAACGCGGGGTGGCGTCGGTAGCTTCGGTCGTCAGACGGTTCGAGGCGTTCAGTTGGTCGTACGACAGAGCGACGTTCAACGGGCCGTTGACGTAGCGCAGACCAGCGGTGATGGCGCGGGTGTTGTCGGCGGTCTTGAAGCCGGTTTCGGTCGTCTTCGTGTCGTCGGCGCTGAACGAGTAGCCGGCGCCGAATTGGAAGCCGCTGAACGACGGGGTTTGGTACATGACCATGTTGTCGTAGCGCTGCGTGTTGGCGGCGCTCAGACCGGTACCGATGTTAGCTTGACCGAAGCCAGCGCCGAACGGATCGATCGAACCGAAGTACTTCGAAGCGATGTTGGTTTGACGACCGAAGTCCAGTTGGCCCCAGCTGTCGCTGGCCAGACCGACGGTGGCTTGACGACCGAACAGACGGCCACCTTGAGCCGAACGGCCGTTACCCGAGTCAAAGCCCGATTCCAGTTGGAAAACAGCGCGCAGGCCGTCACCCAGATCTTCCGAACCACGCAGACCCCAGCGCGAACCGTTTTGGACGCCGTTGATCATGCCGAAGCGGCTGCCGTTAACAGCATCGCCAGCACCGCTGATACGGTTGTAGCCGAGGCCCGTGTCGATGATACCGTACAGGGTGACAGACGTTTCTGCCTGGGCGACACCGGCGAAACCGGCGAGCAGGGCGGCAGCGAGCAGAGTCTTTTTCATTTAAGAAATCTCCGTTGATTTGAGTGACAAGAGCAGCAATCCAGCAAACCAGCCTGCCGCCCCCCTAACTCCGCGAAGGGAAGTTGACGCTATTGCATCAAAAATCGGGGGGACTGGCTATGGTCGGCATCAGAAAAGTGCTGGTTTGCGACAGGCTTGTTGGGAAGTTGCAACATCCCGCTGATGCTTGCCGCGCAACGCTAGGGCTTTCCCTTACCGAACTGCCCGAGCGCGCAACCATGCGACTTTCGGCCCTGCCCCCAATTTTCCGGGCAATTCCAAAACCCATTTATCACGCTACTTTCTTCGCGGCTCCGGCTGCCATGCAGCGCTAAACCGGAGCGGCCGGGATGATGCCGGCACTGAAGATCATCGTAATCACGTGCGGCGCTAATAACGTTGTTATTAATAAAAATCGTCGATATGATCGTTGGCACCGTATAGCCGCTGAGCGCCATGTCCACCCCTTCCCCTCGTGCCGACCGCAACGAACGCCTGAGCGCCCTGCGCAGGCAGATCATCCTGGACGCCGCGCAGCGCGTGTTTGAACGGGATGGTCTGGAAAAGACGACGATCCGGGCCATCGCCAAAGAGGCAGGTTGCACGACGGGCGCCATTTATCCCTGGTTCGCCGGCAAGGAGGCGCTTTACGGGGAACTGCTGGACGGATCGCTGCAACGGCTGCACGCGCATCTGGCGCAGGCGGGCAATGCCGAGACGCCGCAGTCGGCCGCGCGCGGCGTGATCGGGGCGTTTTTTGCGTACTACGCGCATCGGCGCACGGATTTTTCGCTGGGGATGTATCTGTTCCAGGGACTGGGTCCGCGGGGGCTGGGCCGGGACATGGACGAAAAGCTCAATGGCCGGTTGCGGCAATGTATCGATCTGATCGGCCAGGCGCTGTCGCGCACAAAAGGCTGGCGGGACGAGACCGTTCAGGCCGAGCAGATGAACGTGTTCACCTATTTGATGGGACTGTTGCTGCTGGTGCACACCCGCCGCCTCAAGTCGCTGGGCCAGCAGGCCGATGCGCTGCTGGACAACTATTGCCACGCCCTGGAACAACGATGACCGCAACCGCCCTCGCCGCCGATGCGCGCGCGCCGCAGATCAGCCTTGCCGACTTTCACGTGCTGCTTGCCGACCAGCATCCGTTCTCGATGCTGCTGGGGATCGATGTGCTGCACATCGGCCACGGCTCGGCGCACGCCGTGTTGCCCGCCCGCGACGCGCACCAGCGGCTGGGCGGCATTGTTGCCGGACCAATGCTGATGGGACTGGCCGACCTGGCCATGTATGCGGCAGTCGTGGGCGCCACCGGGCAGGCCCACGCGGTCACGGCCAGCCTGACCATCAATTTCCTGCGCAAAAGTCCGGCAGGCGCCATCCATGCGCATGCCCGGCTGCTCAAGGTGGGCCGGCTTTCCGCGGGCGAAGTCGTGCTGACCGGCGAAGGCTCGGACGAGCCGGTCGCGCATATCGTGAGCACGTGGTCGGTGCCCAAGCCATGAGTCCGCGCGTCAGCATCGTCGGCATGGGCAGGATCGGCACGATGGCCGCGCGGCGGCTGCTGGCCGCCGAGCCCGACATTGCGCTGACCCTCTATGACATCGAGGCGGAGCGGTGCGAAGATTTCCGTGGCAACGCGACGCTGGCGACCTCGGCGCGCGAAGCCCTGGCGGAGTCAGACACCATCGTGCTGGCCCTGCCCCGGGAGCGCGAGATCGATCGCACGCTGGAACGCTTCAGCGACGGACAGGTCACTGCGCCCATTGCCGGCAAGTTGATCATCGATCTGGACCCGCCACCCGCCGACCGGATGCGGCAGCTTGACCGCGCGATCGCCTGCGCGGGCGGGCGCTACACCTGCGCGCCCATGCAGGCGCCCGCCGCGGACGGCATCGAGGCGCGCCTACTGGACGCGCTGAACCGTCCTGCCTGACACGTGCAGCCGTTCGACGGCCGCCACGCACAGGACCAGCCATCCCAGGCTGACCGCGAACCCGGCTACGACATCGCTCGCAAAATGCACCTGCAGCAGGATGCGGCTGAGACCGATGGCCATGATGAGCGCGGCCATGAACGCCACGCAGGGCAGACGCCACGCGGGTGGCGCGAATCGCCACATCAGGTAGCAGGCCGTGCCGTACACAGCCATTGCCGCCGAAGAGTGGCCGCTGGGGAAGCTCCAACCGGTCGCCATGGCGTAGCCGTGATCGTGGTCGGGCCGCACGCGCTCGAACGTGTGTTTGAACAGCCAGTTCAGCGCGCCGTTCAGGCCGGTCGCGACCGCGCAGAAGAGCGCGAGCTGCCACGACCCGCTCCATAGCAGCGCAAGCGTCATCAACACGGCGACGACCGTGAGCAGGTTGCGGTCACCTAGATACGTGATCCAGGACAGCAGCCAAAGCATGGACGTCGACATGGACATGCTGAGCGCATTGGCGAGCGCGCTGTCGAACGCCACGATCGTCCCGCGGCTTTCGACGGCCAGGGCCAGCGCCAGAAACAACGCAAAGGATATGCCCGCCGTCGCGGCGAAGAGCGCGGCACGGCCGTTGCCGGACAGGCGGCCATGGCAGCGCATGAAGAGCAGCGCCACGCCGCCCGCGACCAGCGGCAGCGCGACAAACAAAGAGAGGGCATGGGCTGCGGCCCATGCCGCGTAGACATCGGTCATGTATGCGCCATCAAAAAGAAAGGTGCGCGGGGGCCGCGCCCCCTGCTACAACGAGACCAGGGTCTTGTCGACCGGCGCGAAGGCATGCGCGCCCGCCGCGTAATCCCACCGCTCGACGTGGCAGACCTGCTGGCCTTCCTCTTCAGAGCGGGTGATCACGCCCAGCGAGTTGGGCACGGTGCCCCGCACCCGGTGCGAGCAGGTCGTCCCGGCCTGGACGATCCAGCCGGCCGGTCCGGTGGGCGCGGTCAGCGGCAGCACGTAGGGCAAGTGTATGTGACCGCCCAGCACCAGGTCGACACCCGCCTGGGCCCAGGCCGACAGCGCACGCTCCCGGCCGATCAGCAGATTGGACAGGTCCGATTCGACCTTGGCGCGCACCGGGTGGTGTGCCACGACGAGGCGCAACTGGCCCGGCCGGGCCTGGCGCAGCCGCTGGGCGACGCGAGCGATCTGCGCATCGGAGATCTCGCCATCCTTGTGGCGTTTTGGCCGCGTGGTGTTCACCCCGATGGCGAGCACGCCATCGTTTTCGAACACGGGCTCGAGGATCGGGCCCAGCGCGCGCTTGTAGTTGCCGTAGGGATTGAGGGCGCGTGCGAATACGTTGTACAGCGGGATGTCGTGATTGCCGGGTACCGCCAGCACGGGCAGCGCCAGACGCTCGATGAACCGGCGTGCGGCGGCGAATTGGCTGCGGCGCGCGCGCTGGGTGATGTCGCCGCTGAGCACCACCAGATCGGGCGACAACTGCCGCGCCAGGTCCAGCACGGCTTCGACGACCGCCTTGCGTTCCGTGCCGAAATGGGTGTCCGACAAATGCAGGATCCGCGTCATGAGCGATCCAGAAGCTCGGGGTCCGCCGGCACCACCAGGGGCAGGCGATCGCTCGCCACCTTGAATTCAAGCGGCGTGTCCATCCAGGATATCTCGCCGTCCATCGCCACCTTGACCCGGCGGCGCCCGCGCACACCGACCGTCAGCTTGTCGAAGGCGAAGCTGATGACGTTCTCGGCGTCGCCCATCCGGCTGAGCAAACCGCGCACCAGCAGACCGTACAGGGCCAGCGTGCCCACCGGCCGCGCCGCCATGGCGATCAGCCGATTGCGGTCGAGCTCGTCGTTCTCGATGCCGATGTGTTCCAGTTGCAGCTTGTTGTTGCCCACGACCAGCGTCGGCGACCGCAGACTGCGCGACTTGCCCTCGAATTCGAGCTGCAACCCGAGCTGGCGCGGTTGGCGCCAGAGCGTGACCAGGCCTGACCACAGCGCAACCCAGCGCCTGCGCCCGTAGCGTTGCTTGTAGGCCTCGCGGTCTTCGAGCAGTTGCGGATACAGGCCGAGGCTGGCGTTAACGAGAAACAGTCGGCCGTTCAGCAGGCCGACCTGAACGGGCCGGATGGTGCCTTGCAGGAAGCCGCGCAGCGCCACCTCGGTTTCTTGCGAAATGCCGTAGGTGCGGCCGAAGTAGTTGAAGGTGCCTTGCGGCAGGATGCCGAACGGCACGCCCTGTCCCAGCACCGTGGACGCAACGGCATTGAGCGTGCCGTCGCCGCCCGCGGCGATGACGACGCCCTGCTCGTCCTGGGCGCGCTTGACCGCCTGGCGCGCCACGTCCGTCAGCCGCGACGGATCGCCGACCGGCATGAGTTCGTAGCGCCGCCCGGCCTCGTTAAGGATTGTCCGGATGGTGTCCTGCAAGACCTGCGCGTCGCCGCGCCCCGATCCTTTATTGAGGACGATGAATAAGGGTTCTTTTCCCGTAAGGGGTCGAGCCGCTGTTGCCGGGCTCTGCTCGGATGGCGTCATGCGACAAACATACCCTAAGCGGGTAAACCGCCGCAAGACGCCGCACGGCGCACGCTTTGTAAGAAAGCGTGCGCCGTCCGTTCAACGGCCGACGGCGTACGCCTGCATCAGGCGCGGCGTGGCGGCCGCATGCAGCAGTCCGTCCGCGTCACGCGAGGCGGCGGTCAGCCGGCCGGCCGACCACTCGGGCAGTTCTTCGATCTGGTGGCCGCGCTGGCGCAGCGCCGCAATGACCTCGGCGCCGAAGCTGGCCTCCAGCGCCAGATGACCGGGTTTGCGGTCGCGCGGGTAGAAGGAAGTGGGAAAGTGCATGGTGTGCGACATGGGCAGGTCAATGGCTTCCTGCAGATTCAGGCCGTGGTGCACGTGACGCAGGAAGAACAGCAGTTGCCATTGTTCCTGCTGGTCGCCGCCCGGCGTGCCGAAGGCCAGGTACGGCTTGCCGTCGCGCAGCGCGAGCGACGGGGTCAGCGTGGTGCGCGGGCGCTTGCCCGGCGCCAGCGTGCCGGGCAGGCCTTCTTCAAGCCAGAACATCTGGGCCCGGGTGTTCAGGCCGAAGCCCAATTCCGGAATGACCGGCGAGGACTGGAACCAGCCGCCGGACGGCGTGGCCGAGATCATGTTGCCCCAGCGGTCGATCACGTCCACGTGTGTGGTGTCGCCGCGCTTGGCCGACGCGCGCATATCGGCAAGGGTCGGTTCGTTCGTGGCGCTGCCGGGCGCGGTGACGGGCGACAGGCGCTCGAGCGTGTCCATGACGCGCGCGACCTGCGCCTCGAAGCCGGGCACCTGGCCGGGCAGCAGGTCGTGCGACGCGCCCTCCCCGATCAGTTGGCGGCGTTCGGCGTTGTAAGCGTCGGACAGCAGATGGGCGAGCGGCACGTCGATGAAGGCGGGGTCGCCGTAATAGGCTTCGCGGTCGGCAAAGGCGAGCTTCATGGCCTCGGTCACCCGGTGGATGAATTCGGCGCTGGTGGGACTGACGCCCGCCAGGTCCATGTCTCTCAGGATGGCGAGTGTCTGCAGGAAGACCGGGCCCTGGCTCCAGGCGCCGGCCTTGGCGACCGTGTAGCCGTGATAGTCATAGGTCAGCGGTTCGTCGTAGCTGGCGGACCAGCCGGCCAGGTCGTCGGCCGTGATGACGCCGCGATGGGTGGCGCCGCTTTCGTCCATGACGTCGGTGTTGCGGGCGAAGCGGTCGATCTCGTCGGCGATGAAACCTCGGTAGAACGCGTCGCGCGCGGCCTCGATCTGGCGCTCGCGGTCGGCGCCGGCGCCTTCGGCGGCTTGCAGCACGCGGGTCCAGGTGCGGGCCAATGCCGGATTCCGGAACAGCTTGCGGGCCTGCGGCACCTGCCCACCCGGCACGTAGACCTGGGCGGTCGTCGGCCAGTGGGTTTCGAAGAAGTCCTTCAGGCCGGCAATGGTGTTGGAGATGCGCGGCATCAGCGCATGGCCGTGTTCCGCGTAATAGATGGCGGGTTCGAGCACGTCGCGCACGCGCATCGTGCCGTGGTCGCGCAGTAGCAGCATCCAGGCATCGAACGCGCCGGGGATCACGGTGGCGAGCAGGCCGTTGCCGGGAATGAGCTTCAGGCCTTCGGCGCGGTAGCGTTCCAGCGTGGCCGCGGCGGGCGTGGTGCCCTGCCCGCACAAGACCTCGACCTTGCCGGTGCGGGCCGAATAGAACACGGCCGGCACTTCGCCGGCCGGGCCGACCAGATGGGGTTCGACCACCTGCAGCACGAACGCCGAGGCGACGCAGGCATCGAACGCATTGCCGCCGCGCTCCAGCAGCGACATGCCGGCCGAACTGGCCAGCCAATGGGTGGACGTCACGACACCGAAGGTGCCGAGGATTTCCGGGCGAGTCGTAAACATGGTGGGTCCTGATGTTGGGATGTAAGACCGATTCGGGTGTCTGACACCGAGACGCCCCACAGCAGCAAGTGACGCCATCCGGGACACCGCGGATCCGGCTCCGCCGGTCCGCTGGTGTCGCCCCCTTGAGGGGGCCCGCGTCAGCGGGTACGGGGTGGGCTTATTTCTTTACGCCCTTTAGACGGATCAGACCGTCGGGGTACGGGACGAAACCGTCCACCTTGGCCTGCACGCCGAACGTCCAGGGCAGGTAGAACAAATAGATAATCGGACGCTGGTCCTGCATCGCGGCCAGGACCTGGTCGTACATGGCGCGGCGCTTGGTCGTGTCGGCTTCGGCGCGGGCGTCGTTGAGCAGTTTGTCGACGGCGGGGTCGCAGAATTTGCCGTCGTTCAGGTTGCCCTTGCAGCTCAGGTACTGGTGGATGTTGCCGCTGGGATCGACACGGCCCGACCAGCCGCTCTGGCCGATCTGGAAGTCGCCGCGGGCCAGCGAGGATTGCAGCGAGGCGAACTCGACTGGGCGCAGCGAGATGTCGAAGCCTGCTTCGGCGCCCATGGCCTGCACCAGTTCGAAGACCTGCTGCATGGTGGTGTTGTTGCCGAAGGTGATTTCGACCTTCACGCGGTCGTAGCCGGCTTCCTTCAGCAGCGCCTGCGCCTTCTTGGGGTCGCGGCCCGGGCGGTCGAAGGACTTGTTGTACGCAAAGCTGGCGGGCGGGAACGGCTGGTGGGCGGGCTGGAACATGCCTTCGCCGATCACCTGGTTCAGGACGTCGCGATCGATGGCCAGATCCAGCGCCTGGCGCACGCGCTTGTCCTTGGCGAGCGGATGATCGGCGCGCGCGCCGTTGGCCAGGTTCACGGAGATGGACTGGAAGCCCAGGCCCGTGACCGGCGCCAGACGCAGGCTGGCGTCATCCTTGACGGCCTTGGCGTCGCTGGGCGCCACGCGTTCGATGATGTCCAGGTCCCCGGCGCGCAGGTTGTTCAGGCGCACGGTGTTGTCCGGAATCGGCGTGTAGACGAGGCGGTCGAAGTGGTAGTTGGCCGCGTCCCAGTACTTGGGGAATTTCTCGAGCACGATGCGATCGTTCTGCACGCGCTCCTTGAATTGGTACGGGCCCGAGCACACGGGCTTGCCGCCGGGGTCCTTGTCGAAGCTGGCAGGCGAAATCATCATGCCGGCGCGGTCGGACAGCTGCGACAGCAGCGAGGCATCCGGCTCCGACAGGTTCAGCACCACGGTGTGCTCGTCGGGCGCGTCCACGCTGGCAACGGTGGCCAGCTCGCTCTTGCGGTTGCTGTCGGGCAGCGTGCGGGCGCGGTCGAGGTTGGCCTTGACGGCGGCGGCGTTGATGGGGGTGCCATCGTGGAACACGGCATCCGTGCGCAGCTTGAAGGTCAGCGTCTTGTTGTCCGGGCCGACGGTCCAGGATTGCGCAAGCTGCGGCACGATCTTCAGGTCGGGGGTGATGTCGACCAGCCTGTCGCACAACGAGGCGAACACGATGCGGCCGACAAAGGTGCGGGCGCGCGCCGGGTCCAGCACGTCCGGGTCGTCCTGCAGACCGATACGCAGCGTGGACTGGGCGTTCGCCAATCCGGTGGCCAGCATTCCCGCCATGGCCATGGCGAGGCAAAGTTTACGCATGAATGATCTCCGTCGATTCCGTCAGGATCTGTCGTCTCGTGCGCGGAGGCACCGCCTGGCTGGGAGCAACAGACCCCGGGACGCGCCGCATCGCCGGGCCCATCCCCCTCGTGCGCACGCTGTTTGTTGTTGGATTCTGCGCCAGGCGCGCGGCGATTGTATAGACCGGCGGGTGACGCGCCGCCCACTATACGCCCGTGGCGGCCGCCTTGCGGACGAATGGCTCAGGGCAGGCGGCAAGGGGCCGAGAAATCGGCCGACGCGGCGACCGTGTCGCGCAGCATGGCGACCAGCGGCCGGGCGTCGTCGCGCCGGTACTGGAAGGCGTAGGGCAAGGCGGCCAGTTCGGGCTCGCCGTGCAGGACGCGCAGGCTGCCTTCGGCCTGGAGCTTTTCGGCCCAATGGCTGGGCAGCAACCCCACGCCCGTGCCCTCGATCAGCAGCCCGACGATGGCGCCCCAGTTGTTGCAGCACAGGCGCTCGCCCGCGGATTCGCGTCCGCCGAGCCAGTCGTCGATGATGCGCGTGGTGCCCGCGCCTTCGGGCAAGGTCACGAGCGGCAGCCGGGCCAGCAAGGCCATCGTCATGCCGGTGTCGGCCGGTTGCAGCACCGAGGGCGCGGCGACCCAGGAGAAGTGCGCCTCGCCGATGGGCGATGACGCAATGCCGGCGCGGGAAGACCGGCCGGCGATCACGGCAAAATCCAGCTCGCCGTCCGCGACGCGCTGTTCCAGCACCTGGCCGATGTCCACGTACGGCTCCAGCACCAGCTCCGGGTAGGCCGCGCGCACGGCGCGTATCAACCCCGGCAGCCAGGTCAACGCCGTCAGCTCGCCGACGCCGAAGCGGCAACGGCCGCGCAGACCCGGCATTTCGGTCATGGAGGCGCGGATCTGGTCGGCCGTGGCAAGCAGCCCGCGCGCTTGCGGCAGCAGGCGCTGGCCTGCGTCGGTCAGCACGGCCTTGTGGCCGCTGCGGTCAAAGAGGGGCTGGCCCAGCCCTTCTTCCAGTTCCGTGATGCGCTTGGACAGCGAAGACACCGACAGATGCAGCCGCTCGGCCGCCACGGCAAAACTGGCGCAGGTGGCGGCCCAGTAGAAGGCCTCGAGCTGCTTGAGCGTCATGGCCGCTGGCTGACGCGGTAGGCGCAGCGCCGCGCGCCGGCCAGGATGTGTTCTTCGCGGTCGACCTGCACGCCCTCGCCCAGCACCTTGCGGAAGAGTTCCAGCTCGCTGCGGCAAAAGCCCATACAGGCCTTGGCCGCGAAACAGATGGGGCAGTGGTTCTCGATGAAGACGAAATCCGCGCCGTCTTCACGCAGTTCCGCCATGTAGCCCTCGGCGCTGCGCACGTCGACCAGGCGCGCGAGCCGTGTCTTCAAGTCCGGCGCGTCCTGCATCGCCTGCTGGTAGACATTCAGCATGGCGCCTTCGCGCACCTGCACCAGCTTGTCGATGCCGTCATCGCCGAACACCTGGCGCACGGCCGCGATCATCTGCACCGTCATCTCGGCGTGCGTGTCCGGGAAGCGCCCATGGCCGGCCTGGGTCAGGAACCATATCTGGGTGGGCCGGCCGCGGCCCGCGCTTTGGCTTTCGAAGTCGACCAGCCCGTCGGCATGCAGGCGCGTCATCTGCTGGCGCACCGCCTCGGCCGTCACGTCCATGGCGCGCGCGATGACCGCGATGGATTGCGGTCCGCGCGTCTTCAGGGTCATGAGCACGCGGTCCGCAGGCTGGTGCGGTGTCGCGGCGGCCGGGTGGGACAAGCTGTCAGACATGAGAGGTATCGATGCTCCGGAAGAAGGTTCCTATGGTGCCACGGACGGCTCGCGGTGGTCAGCCGGCGCCGGGCTGGCTTGCCGCCACGGCGTCGGCGGGCTGGGCCTGCCATCCGCCCCCCAGCGCCTTGTACAGCGCAATGAGGCGCGTGTAGGACTCGGCTTCGGCGACGGCCACGGCGTCCTGGGCGCGCAAAAGCGTACGCTGCGCGTCCAGCACGGTCAAATAAGGCGTGCTGCCTTCGCGGTAGCGCAGCCGGGCCAGTTCCGCGGCCCGTCCGCTGTGCGCGGCGGCCTGCGCCAGGCTGCCCAGGCGCTGCTGCGTCTGCCCGTACTCGGCCAGGGCCTCCTCCACCTCCTGCACCGCCCGCAGCACCGCCTGCTCGTAGCGCGCCGCCTCGCCTTCGAGACGCGCCTGGGCGCCGCGCTTGCGGGCCAGCGCCGTAGGCAGATGGAAGGCGGGCCAGCCCGCGTCGGCCGCCACGCTGAACCCGCGGCTGGCCGCCGAGCCGAAGTCCGCGCCGCGTAGCGCGACGAATCCCAGGAATCCGCCCAGGTCGATGCGCGGGTAGAGCTCGGCCGTGGCCACGCCCACGTCGGCATTGGCGGCGGCCAGGTTGCGTTCGGCGGCCAGCACGTCCGGACGCCGCGACAGCAAGGCGCCCACATCGCCGATGGGCAGCCGCGCCGTCAACGGCGCGAGCGGCGTCGCGGCATCCAGCGCACCCAGTTCCACCGGGCGCAGGGCCGCCAGCACCGCGATCCGGTACAGGGCCAACTGGCGCGCGGTCTCCTGCACGGGGATGCTGGCCTGCACGGTCTCCAGCTCCGCCCGCGCGCTGGCCAGGTCGCCTTCGTCACCGCGGCCAGCCGACACCATGGCCTGAGTCACGCGCAGGCTGTCCTCTTGGCTGGCGAGGTTGGCGCGCGCCACGGCCAGCCGCTGCTCGGCGCCGCGCAGCTCGAAATAGTTGCGCGCGACCTCGGCCGCGACCACGATGCGCGCCTGCGCCAGGTCGGCCGCCTGCGCCTCGCTGCGGGCCGCCGCGCCCTCGGCCGCGCGGCGCAGCCGGCCAAACAGATCCAGCTCCCAGGTCGCGTCGAAGCCCGCGCGATAGCTTTCGGCCAGATTGCGCTGGCCGGCGACGCCGGGGTTCGCCTGCGACAGGCTGCGCGCGTAACCGCCGCCCAGGGTCACGGCGGGCAGCTTGTCCAGTTCCCTTTCGTCCAGTACCGCGCGCGATTCGGCAAGGCGCGCCTGGGCGATGCGGATATCCAGGTTGCGGGCGAGCGCCATGTCGATCAAGCGATCGAGCTGCGGGTCCTGCAATTGCTTCCACCAGTCGCGCTGGACCTGGTCGGTGGAAAAGAGCGCCTGCTCGGGGCTGGCCAGGACGACGGGCGCCGGGTTCGGCTGTTGGTAATCCGGCCCGACGGCGCAGCCGGCCAAGGCCAGGGCCGCCAGCAGCACGACGGCACTGCGGCTCAGCCGGGGATAGCGGTGCAGCTTATTCATGTTCGATTCCTCAATGCGAGGCCGCGGCGCGCGCGTCCTCGGCGTCAGCCTGCGCCAGTTCACGGGCACGCGGCGTGTCGTTGGCCGCCCGGTGATCGCGGGCAAACACGGTGTAGACGGTGGGCAGCACGAACAGCGTGAACAGCGTGCCGACCAGCAGGCCCACCACGATGACCAGCCCCAGGCTGTAGCGGCTGTGCGCGCCGGCGCCGGTGGCGAACAGCAGCGGGATCAGCCCCATGACCATGGCGGCGGTGGTCATCAGGATGGGACGCAGGCGGATGCGCGCGGCCTGCTCCATGGCCGCCCGCCGGTCCAGCCCATGGCTGACCTGCATCTCGTTGGCAAACTCCACCATCAGGATGCCGTGTTTGCTGATCAGCCCGATCAGCGTCACCAGCCCGATCTGCGTGTAGATGTTGACGGTGGCCATGCCCAGCGCCAGCGGAATCAGCGCGCCGCAGATCGACATGGGCACGCTCACCAGGATGATGAAGGGATCGCGCAGGCTTTCGTACTGCGCGGCCAGCACCAGGTAGATGACGATGATGGCGAAGATGAAGGTGATCATCAGCGCCGAGCCTTCCTGCGTGAACTGGCGCGCGTCGGACTGCCAGTCATAGCTGAAGCCCGCCGGCAGCGATTGCGCCTCGCGCGTCAGGAACCGCACCGCATCGCCCATGGTGACGCCCGGCATGGGAATGGCCTGGAACGTGGCGGCGTTCAACTGGTTGAACTGCGTGAGCTTGTTGGGCTCCACGCCCATCGATACCGACACCAGATTGGACAGCGGCACCTGCGCGCCCGAGGCGCTCTTCACGTGGTATTGCGCCAGCGCCTGCGGCGAGATGCGCTGCTCGCGCAGGCTTTGCGGAATGACGTCATACGAACGCCCGTCCATGCCGAAGCGGTTGACGTAGTTTTCGCCCACCAGCACCGCCAGCGTGTCGCCGATGGCCTTCATGGTGACGCCCAAACTGTTCGCCTTGCTGCGGTCCACCTTCAACTGCACAACCGGATTGTTATAGTCCAGGTCGCTGTCCACCACCATGAAAAGGCCGCTTTCGCGCGCGGCCTTCTTCAGGCTCTCCATGGCGTCATAGACCACGGCATAGTCCGACGCGCTCATCAGCACCATCTGCACGGGCAGCCCGCCGGTGGAGCCGGGCAAGGACGGCAGCTGGAACGCGAAGATGTTGCTGCCTTCCACGCCATTCGCCATCGCCTGCATGTCGGCCTGGATCTCGTCGGCCGAGCGCTTGCGGTCCTGCCAGTCAACAAAGTTCACGCCGCCGATGCTGTTGGACACGCCGTCGGAACCATTGATCAGCCAGCGTCCGTTCTGCTCGGGCAGCGTCTTCATGACGTCGTCCCACTTCTTGCCGAACTTCTCGACGTAGTCGATGTTGGCCTGCTGCGGCGACTTGATGGCGGTGAGCACCGTGGACTGGTCCTCGACCGGCGCCAGTTCCTGCTGCGCGGCGTTGTACAGGAAGGGCAGGCTGGCCAATACGGCCACGGCCAGCACGCCGGTGACCCAGCGATGATGCAGCGACACGTCCAGCACGCGGCCATAGGCATCGCCCAAGCGGCCGAAGAAGTGTTCCGCCTTGCGGGCCATCCAGCCGTCGGCCACCCGGCCGTTCAAGAGAAACGAACTCATCACCGGCGACAGCGTCAGCGCGATCACGCCCGACACCACCACCGCGCCGGCCAGCGTGAATGCGAACTCCTTGAAGAGCGAGCCGGTCAGTCCGCCCATCAGCCCGATCGGCGCATAGACCGCCGCCAGCGTGATAGTCATGGCGATCACCGGCCCCGCGACCTCGCGCGCGCCGATCAGCGCCGCTCGCACGGGCGACTTGCCCTCTTCAATATGGCGGTGCACGTTCTCGACCACGACGATGGCGTCGTCCACCACCAGGCCGATGGCCAGCACCATCGCCAGCAGCGTCAAGAGGTTCACGCTGAAGCCGAACAGGGCCATGATGGCCGCGCCGCCCAGCATCGACAGCGGTATGGTCACCACCGGAATCAGCACTGCGCGCAGCGAGCCCAGACACAGGAAGATCACCGCCACCACGATGACGATGGCCTCCAGCAGCGTCTGCGTCACGCCGTCGATGGACGCGCTGATGAAGCGGGCCAGCTCGAACGGCACCTGCACGCTGGTGCCGGGCGGCAGATTCTGCTTGATGTTGGGCAACAGCTCGTTCAGGCGCTTCACGATGACCAGCGGATTGCCGACGGGCGTGGCGTTCAGGCCGAAGTACACGGCCGGTTCGCCGTCCATCAGACCGCTTGAATCCGTGGACGCCGCGCCCAGTTCCACCGTGGCCACGTCGCCCAGCCGGACAATGGCGCCGCCCTCCTGCTTGATGACGAGATCGCGGAATTCGGCCACATTGACGAGATCGGTGTTGACCTGGATGTTGGACACCACGTACAGGCCCTTTGCCTGTCCGGGCGCCGCCTGCACGTTGTTCTGGCGCAGCGCGTCGGCCAGCTCGCCGGCGGAAATGCCGCGCGCCGCCATGCGGTCCGGGTCCAGCCACACGCGCATCGCCAGCTTCTGCCCGCCGTACAGCTCGACACTTGCGACGCCGTCGATGGACGAGAGCTGCGGCTGCACCACGCGCGACAGATAGTCGGTCAGCGCGGCCAGCGACAGGTTCGTGCTGGAAAAGCCCACGTAGGCCACGGCCGTCGCCTCGCCCGCGGACTTGACCAGCACCGGATCGTAGACGTCCTGCGGCAGGCGGTACTTGACCTCGTTGACCTTGGCCATCACCTCGGTCATGGCCTTGTTGGAATCGGCGTTCAGCTTCATCCGCACGGTAATCACGCTGCGGCCCTGCGTGGACGACGACGACAGGTAATCGATGCCTTCGACCGTGGCGACGGACTGCGCGATCGGCTGGGTCACGAAGCCCTGCATCAGGTCGGGCGAGGCGCCCGGGTACTGCGTGGTGATGGTGATGGTGGTGCTTTCGGTCAGCGGGTACTGCCGGACGGGCAGCCCGCTCAGCGCCTTGACGCCCAGCAGCAGGATGAGCGTGCTGACCACCAGCGCCAGCACGGGGCGGCGCACGAAAAGATCGGTGAACTTCATGGGAGCCTCCGTGCCTTACCGGGCTTGCGCCACGGTCTGCCCCGGCGCGGTCAGCGCCACGGTGTCGTCCGGCAGGATCTCGACGGCCGCGCCGTTATGCAGCCTCAGTTGGCCCGACGTGACGACCTGGTCGCCGGCCTTGAGCCCTTCGGTCACCACCACGCGGCCCCGCAGGCGTTCGCCCGTCTTCACATAGGCCTGGCGGACGGTGGGTGCCGCGCCGGCCGTGCCGGATTCCGGCGCGGCCACGACATAGACCGAATCGCCATAGGCGCTGTAGCTCACGGCCGTCTCCGGCACGGTGATGACGTTCGGGCGGTCGGGCAGGCTGATCCTGCCCTGCGCATACATGCCGGCGGACAGCGCGCCGTCCGGATTGGCCAGCAACGCCTGCACGCGGACCGTGCGCGTGCCCGGGTCGACCTGCGGTTCCACGGTGGTGACCTTGCCCTGGAAGACACGGCCGGCGTGGGCGTCCACCGTCACGGCCACCGGCTGGCCCACGCGCAGCGTGCCCAGCGCCTGCTCGGGCAGCGTGAGATTGGCGAACATGGAGGACGCATCCGTCAGCGACACCAGCGGATCGCCGGCGCGGGCAAACTGGCCCAGGTTCACGCGGCGCACGCCCAGCACCCCATCGAATGGCGCCTTGATGCGCTTCTGGTCGATCAGCGCCTGCACGCGCCGCACATCGGCGGCGGCCTGCTCATGATCGGCCTGCGCCTGATCGAGCTGTTCGCGCGTTGCGGCCTGCAGCGGCACCAGCCGGCGCGTGCGGTCCAGCAAGGCCCGCGCGTTGCGCGCCTGCGCTTGCAGCCGCGCCAGCTCGCCCTGCTCGGGCGCGTCATTCAACTGCACGAGCAACTGCCCGGCCTTCACGGACTCGCCCGGCGTGAACAGGATCTGCGCGACACGACCGTCCACCTCTGCGGGCACCAGCACCTGGCGCGTGGCCTCCAGCGAGCCGATGCCGGCGAGGACGACCGGAAAATCCGCCTGCACTGCGGCGGCCACGGCGACCTTGGCGGGCGGCATCGACCATCCGCCGCCCTGCGTTGCCGCTTTGGATTTCCAGTACATCGCCCCGCCGGCCAATGCCGCCGCCACGGCCAGGGCGACAACCGCCCATGCTCCTGCCTTCGCCTTCATTTTTCGCTCACTTTTTATTTAAACAAGAATTTGCTTGGATAATCCACGAATCGCGGTGATTCGTCAAAGCAGCGAAAGCAATGAAGGGGATAGCGTCGGCCTATGGGCGAAAAAAAGGCCACGCAATGCGCGCGGCCTAAGGGGAAAACGGAACGGGCGGATCAGCGCAATCGGCTCACCCGCGCACCATGTGCAGGTAATGGCGATGCCGCTCGTATTGATCCAGGATGTCACCGATCACCGCGTCGCGGCTCCAACCCATGATGTCGTAGTCCTGGCCGCCTTCGCGCAGATGGACCTCGGCGCGGAAATACTTGCGCTCGTCTTCGTCGGCCGCCTCGTCTGGCGTCAGGCTGGGCCGCACGAAGGCCTGCGGCTGGACGGCGTAGGAAAAGTCCAGATGTTCGCCGTGCGAGACTTCCAGGATCGCGCCGCCGTCAACTTCGTCTTCGCGCACCTCAACCGCGTAGCCCTGCTTGCGCAATTCATCGGCCACGTCTTCCAGGGCCGGCCGCACCACGTCCGAGATGAAGCGCAGCACGTGGGCGCGGCGCGGCATCATGACCATGTTGCGCAGGCGGCGTTCCCAGGACTGGCCGCCGCGCGCCGGCCGGGAAAGCGTGAGCGACTGGTAGCGGATGCCCCGCTTGGTCGCGTCAAGCTTGAGCGCCTTGAACAGCCCCCATAGCGACAGCAGCAGGATGATCGAGAACGGCAGCGCGCTGGCGATGGTGGCGGTCTGCAGCGCGGTCAGGCCGTCGGCCAGCAGCAGCGCAATCGCCACCGCCCCCATGGACAGCGACCAGAAGATCCGCTGCCACACCGGCGTGCGGTCCGCGCCGCCCGAGGCCAGCAGGTCCACGACCAGCGCTCCGGAGTCGGCGGACGTGACGAAGAACACGGCCACCATTGCGATGGCAAAGACCGATATCACGCTGCTCCAGGGCAATAACTCAAGAAATGCGAAGAGCGCCAGCGAACTGTCCTTATCCACCGCCTGCGCCAGGCCCTGGTCGCCGCCAACCAGTATGTAATAGATGGCCGTGTCGCCAAACACCGTCATCCAGAACAGCGTGAAGCCGGCTGGGACCAGCAGCACGCCGCAGACGAACTCACGGATGGTGCGGCCGCGCGAGATGCGGGCGATGAACAGCCCCACGAAGGGCGACCACGCGATCCACCAGCCCCAATAAAACAGCGTCCAGCCGCCCAGCCAATCGGTCGGTTCGTAGGCGTACAGGTTGAAGGTCTTGTTGACGATGTCGGACAGGTAGGCGCCGGTGTTCTGCACAAAGGTCTGGAACAGGAACACCGTGGGGCCGGCAATCAGCACGAACAGCAGCAGGATCACGGCCAGCACCATGTTGGCTTCCGACAGGATGCGGATGCCCTTGTCCAGCCCGCTGGCCACCGACATCGTCGCCAGGCTGCAGGTGATGACGATCAGGATGATCTGCGGCACCACGCCGACCGGAATGCCGAACAGGTGATTCAGCCCGCTATTCATCTGCGCCACGCCCAGGCCCAGCGACGTCGCGACGCCCAGCACGGTGCCGATGATGGCGAAGATGTCCACCGCATGGCCGATCGGGCCATGGATGCGGTTGCCAATCAGCGGATACAGCGCGGACCGCAGGGTCAGCGGCAGTCCGTGACGGAAACTGAAGAATGCGAGCGTTAACGCCACCGCCGCGTAGATCGCCCAGGCGTGCAGGCCCCAATGGAAGAAGGTGATCTTCATGGACTCGCGCGCCGCCTCGACCGTGCCGCCCTCGCCCACCGGTGGCGACACGAAGTGCATGACGGGCTCGGCCACGCCGAAGAACATCAGCCCGATGCCCATGCCGGCGGAGAACAGCATGGCGAACCAGGTGAAATTTCGGTAATCGGGCTCGCTGTGGTCCGGGCCCAGCTTGATGTCGCCGTACCGGCTGATGGCCAGGAACGCGACCGAGAGCAGAATGATCGCGACGACCAGGATGTAGAACCAGCTGGCGTTGCTGATGATCCAGGCCTGCATCGCGCCGAAGAGGTCCTGCGCCGCCTTGGGCGCAATGATGGCGAAGGCGACAAGGAGCACGGTGAATAGGGCTGCGGAAAAGAAGACGGGCCGATGGATGGTTGTGCCGGGTCGGGATTCCGAAGTCATGGATGCACTCCTTGCGCCCGAGGGTCGCGGAACATGGCGCTGGCCCCCTCAGCACGACCGGTGCACCGCCGGTATTACTATCACGGGCGCACCCAAGCTGACAATCACCTGAGTCAGGAATCGGAAGTTTTCAGATCGGCGCCGCGGTCTTATTCGGGCTTTGCGTCGCCGAAGACCACGCGGCGGAAGAACCCGGCCAGCACGGCCTCGGTCATCTCGGGCGTGACGGCCTGGGGATCGAAGGCATAGCTGAACTGCATGCCGTCGGACAGAGCCAGGAGGCCCAGCGCAAGCTGCTCGGCCGGCAGCGGCAGCGGTGTGCCGACGAGAGCCGAAAACTGGCGGATGTATTCGGTGGTGGCGGCGCGCAGTTCGCGCAGACAGGCGATGAACCCCACGCGGAAGTCCGGATCGCGCGCGGCCTGCAGCTTGCCTTCCATCCACAGCAGGAAACAGTCGTTTTCGCGATAGTGCGTGCTGTAGTAATCGAGCACGCGCGCTTCCATCTGTTGCCGGGTCTCGCCGGCTTCGAAGATGGCGCGCATGTCGGCCATGACGTTTTCATGGTCGCGCTTGAGCAGTTGCAGAAACAGTTCGGACTTGCTGCCGAAGTTGCTGTAGAACGCCCCGCGCGTATAGCCCGCCTGCTCGGCGATGTCTTCGACGCTGGCCGCCACGAAACCCTTGGACAGAAAAATCGACTGGGCAGCGTCGAGCAGGCGCTGACGCGTCTGGTCACGGCTCTGCTCTCGGGTTAGGCGGACTTTTGACATGGGCGGAGTTTAGCATCGGCGACGGTTTCAGATTCAACATTGAATCCGGATACATTACTGTATTAGAATCCAGTCCGTATCGAGTCCGACTCGCCCTTTTCCTGCCCTTTTCCGCGCCGCGAGGTGTTTCGTGAATTGTCTTGGCCCGGCCGTGCGTTCCACCGCGCGCCACGCCGCTGCGGATGCAGCGCCGCTACCTCCCGTTTCCCTGCCCCACCGCCTGACACGCCTGATGGCAATGTCTGCCGTGCTTGCCCTGGCTGCCGCCGTGGCCGGCTGCGGCCGCGAGGAGGCGCCCGCCCCGGCGCCGCGTCCCGTGGTCGCCATGCCCGCGCAGGCGGACGAAGCCCTGCCCGCCTGGACATTGCCCGGCGAAGTCCAGGCCCGCTACAGCACGCCGCTGTCGTTCCGCGTGGGCGGCAAGATCATCGAACGCAAGGTGCGGCTGGGCGACACCGTCGCGCCCGGCCAGGTCCTCGCCAAGCTGGATCCGGCCGACGCGGCCAAGAACGCCGCGGCGGCGCGCGCGTCGCTGTCCGCGGCGCAGCACCAGCTGGACTACGCGCGGCAGCAGTTGGACCGCGACCGCGCCCAGGCACGTGAAAACCTGATTGCCGCGACGCAGCTTGAACAAACCCGCAACGCCTATGCCTCCGCGCTTGCGCAGCGGGACCAGGCCGCGCAGCAGGCGGCGCTGGCGGCCGACCAGCTCAACTACACCACCCTCACGGCCGACCACGCTGGCGTGATCACGGCAGAACAGGCCGACACCGGACAGAACGTGGCGGCGGGCACCCCGGTCTACCAACTGGCCTGGTCGGGCGACATCGACGCACTGTGCGACGTGCCCGAAAGCGTGCTGGCGGGATTGGCGATCGGCCAACGCGCCAGCGTCACGCTGGGTCCGTTGCCCGGCCAGACCTTCACGGCAGTGCTGCGCGAGATTGCGCCGGCCGCCGATCCGCAAAGCCGCACCTACCGCGCCAAGCTCACGCTGGAATCGCCCTCGCCCGACGTCCGGCTGGGCATGACGGCCAACATCAGCTTCGACAACCGCTCGGCCAACGGGCAGACCACCTTTACCGTGCCGGCCACCGCCCTGTTCCATGAAGGCCGGGAGCCCGCGGTGTGGATCGTCAAGCCCGATGCCGACACGCTGGAACTGCGCCGCGTGCAGGTGCTTCGATACGACGCGCGCACCGTCACGCTGTCGCAAGGCCTGCAGGCCGGCGAGCGCGTGGTGTGGCAAGGCGTGCACACCGTGTCGGCGGGCGAGAAGGTGCGCCCGGTGCCGCCGCTGCATCCCGAGGACTTCGCGTCATGAGCGCCCCCGGCCAGGAAGGGGGCAAGCAAGCCGGCCAGGACGCCCACCGCCACGAGGAAGGCCGGTTCAACCTGTCGGCCTGGGCGCTGCGGCATCAGCCGCTGGTGATCTTCATCATCACGCTCGTCACGCTGTTCGGCGTGCTGTCGTATTCGCGGCTGGCGCAGTCCGAAGACCCGCCCTTCACCTTCCGTGTCATGGTGATCCAGACCCTGTGGCCGGGCGCCACCGCGCAGCAGGTGCAGGAGCAGGTCACCGACCGCATCGCCAAGAAACTCCAGGAAACCGCCAATACGGACTTCCTGCGCAGCTACTCGCGGCCCGGCGAATCGCTGATCTTCTACACGATGAAGGACTCGGCCCCCGCCAACACGGTGGCGGACCAGTGGTACCAGGTGCGCAAGAAGGTGGGCGACATGCGGGCCACGCTGCCGCAAGGCGTGCAGGGGCCGTTCTTCAATGACGAGTTCGGCGACGTCTACACCAACATCTATACCTTGCAGGGCGACGGCTTTTCGCCGGCGCAGCTGCACGACTATGCGGACAAGCTGCGCACAGTGCTGCTGCGCGTGCCCGGCGTGGCCAAGGTGGATTACTTCGGGGATCAGCCCGAACACATCTACATCGAGATCACGAACACGCAGCTCACCCGGCTGGGCGTGTCGCCGCAACAGATCGCGCAGGCCATCAACAGCCAGAACGCCGTGCAGGGCGCGGGCACGCTGACCACGGCCGACGACCGCATCTTCGTGCGGCCTTCTGGGCAGTTTCCCAACAGCCGGGCGCTGGCGGACACGCTGATCCGCGTGAACGACAAGTCGATCCGGCTGGGCGACATCGCCACCATTCATCGCGGCTATGACGATCCGCCCGCGCAGCAGATGCGGTTCAGCGGGGAAACCGTGCTGGGCATCGGCATCACCATGCAGCCGAATCAGGACGTGGTGCGCCTGGGCAAGTCGCTGGACGCGAAGTTCAAGGAATTGCAGGCCCAACTGCCTGCGGGCCTCACGCTGAAGGAAGTCTCCAGCATGCCCACGGCGGTGTCGCATTCGGTTGACGAATTCCTGCGCTCCGTCGCGGAAGCCGTGGCGATCGTGCTGGCCGTGAGCCTGGTGTCGCTGGGCTTGCGCACGGGCATGGTGGTGGTGATTTCCATCCCCGTGGTGCTGGCCATCACGGCGCTGTTCATGGAGATGTTCGGCATCGGCCTGCACAAGGTGTCGCTGGGCACGCTGGTGCTGGCGCTGGGCCTGCTCGTGGACGACGCCATCATTGCGGTCGAGATGATGTCGGTGAAGCTGGAACAAGGCTGGAACCGCACACGCGCTGCCGCGTTCGCCTACACCAGCACGGCGTTTCCGATGCTGACCGGCACGCTGGTCACCGTGGCGGGCTTTCTGCCGATTGCGCTGGCCAAGTCCGCCACGGGCGAATACACGCGCTCGATCTTCCAGGTGTCCGCCATTGCGCTGATCACCTCGTGGTTCGCGGCCGTGGTGCTGATTCCGTTGCTGGGCTACCGCCTCTTGCCCGAGCGCAAGCGCGAGGCGCATCTGCCGCACGACCACGAACACGACATCTACAACACACGCTTCTACCAGCGCCTGCGCGGCTGGGTGGCGTGGTGCGTGGACCGCCGCTTTCTGGTGCTGACCGGCACGGTAATTGTTTTTGCCGTGGCCATGGCGGGCTTCAAGTTCGTGCCGCAGCAGTTCTTTCCGAGCTCGGACCGCAGCGAGCTGCTGGTCGACGTGCGGCTGCAGGAAGGCGCGTCGTTTGCGGCGACGCTGCGCCAGGTCGAGCGTCTGGAAAAGGCGATCGAGGGCCGGCCCGAAATCGCGCATTCGGTCAGCTTTGTGGGCACGGGCGCCCCGCGCTTCTACCTGCCGCTGGACCAGCAGTTGGCGACGCCCAACTTCGCCCAGCTCGTCATCACGACACATTCGGTGGAAGATCGCGAAAAGCTTGCGCAGTGGATGGAGCCGATGCTGCGCAGCGACTTCCCCGCCATCCGCAGCCGCCTGTCGCGGCTGGAGAACGGACCGCCGGTCGGCTATCAGGTGCAGTTCCGCGTCAGCGGCGACAAGATCCCGGACGTGCGAGCGGTGACCGAGAAGGTGGCCGCCGAAGTCCGCGCCGACACACGTTCGGCCAACGTGCAGTTCGACTGGGACGAGCCTTCCGAGCGCTCGGTCCGCTTCGAAGTCGACCAGCAGAAGGCGCGCGAACTGGGCATCAGCTCCAGCGACATCTCGGACTTCCTGGCGATGACGCTGTCGGGCTACACCGTGACGCAGTACCGCGAACGCGACAAGCTCATCAACGTCAGCCTGCGCGCCCCGCGCGAAGAGCGCGTCGACCCCGCCCGCCTTGCCACGCTGGCAATGCCCACGGCGAACGGTCCCGTGCCGCTGGGCAGCATCGGCCAGGTGAAGTACGACCTGGAGTACGGCGTCATCTGGGAACGCGACCGCCAACCCACGATCACCGTCCAGGCCGACGTGATCGGCGGCGCGCAAGGCATCGACGTCACGCGCGCCATCGACAAGAAGCTGGACACGCTGCGCGCCGAGCTGCCGGTCGGTTTCCGCATCGAAGTCGGCGGCCCGGTGGAGGAAAGCGCCAAGGGCCAGACGTCCATCAACGCGCAGATGCCGCTGATGGCGGTGGCCGTGCTGACGCTGCTGATGGTGCAGCTGCAAAGCTTCGCCCGCGTGCTGATGGTGGTGCTGACCGCGCCGCTGGGGCTGATCGGCGTGGTGGCCGCCCTGCTGCTGTTCGGCAAGCCCTTCGGCTTTGTCGCGATGCTGGGCGTGATTGCCATGTTCGGCATCATCATGCGCAACTCGGTCATCCTGGTGGATCAGATCGATCAGGACATCAGCGCGGGCCACAAACGCGTGGACGCCATCGTCGGCGCCACGGTCCGGCGCTTCCGGCCGATCACGCTGACGGCGGCTGCCGCCGTGCTGGCGCTGATTCCGCTGTTGCGCAGCAACTTCTTCGGCCCCATGGCGACGGCCCTGATGGGCGGCATCACCAGCGCCACGGTGCTGACGCTGTTCTTCCTGCCGGCCCTGTATGCCGCGTGGTTCCGCGTGAAGCACGACGAGCGCGACGAACCTGAAGGCGTGCCGCCCGGCGCCAACGCGGGCGACACGGTGGAACGAGGAGCCTGACGATGCAACATTCCATCCCTTCCGTCTGCCTGCGATTTGCCGCGCTGCCGCTGGTGCTGGCGCTGGGCGCCTGCGCTTTTGCGCCGGACAGCAGGCCGCCCGCGATGGCCGAACCCGCGCAATACGGGGTCGAGGCCGCCCCTGCCGCCGGCGCCGCCGCGCAGGGCGTGGCGCAACGCTTCGAACGCGGCGCGCACCCGGTCCCGCAATGGTGGACGCGTTACCAGTCCGACGCGCTGAATGCGCTGGTCGAAGAAGGCCTGGCCAACAGCCCGGACCTGGCCGCCGCCGAACGCAATCTGGCCGGTGCGCGCGAGCAATTGCGCGGACAGGTCAATTCGTCGCTGCTGCCCACGGTGGACGCGGGCGTCAGCGCCACGCGCAACCGTGCGCTGACGATGCCCAACCTGCCGCAGCCCACTGCGCTCTTCAATGTCTTCACAGGTCAGGTGCAGGCCAGCTACAACCTGGACCTCTTTGGCGCGGCGCGCTTTGCCAACACGTCGCTCGCCGCGCAGGTGGAACAGCAGGCCTATCAGCTGGAAGCCGCGCGGCGTTCGCTGGCGGCCAACATCGTCACGGGTGCGATCACCTCGGCCTCGCTGGCCGAACAGGTGGCGCTGACGGAAAAGCAGGTGGTGCTGTTGCGGCAGGTCGCGCGCGATACGCAGCGCCGGTACGAACTGGGCGCGGCGTCGCAGAACGACGCGCTGGACGCGGATCAGGATGCCGCCACGCTGGAGGCATCGCTGCCCGGCCTGCGCGCGCGGTGGCATGCGACGCGTCACGCGCTGGCCGTGCTGCTGGGCCGCAGCCCCGATCAGGCGCCGCCGGATCTGGCCTTCAGCACGATCGCCGTGCCCGATACGGTGCCGGTAGTGGTGCCGTCGGAACTCCTGGCTTCCCGCCCGGACGTGCTGGTTGCCGAGGCGGCGCTGGTGGCGGCCGCCGCCGACGTGGGCCTGGCGACCGCGCAGCTCTTTCCGAGCCTGTCGCTGACGGCCTCCATGGGCAAGGGTGGGTTTGCGTGGGCGGATGCCTTGTCGGGCGCCGGCTCCATCTGGGCCATCGGCGCGTCGCTGACGCAGCCGATCTTCCACGGCGGGCAGTTGCTTGCCGAGCGCAGCGCCGCCAAGGCGCGTTATGAGGCTGCCGTGTTGCAGTACAAGCAAACCGTGCTGACCGCATTCCGCGATGTGGCCGACACGCTGTCACGTCTGGATGCCGGCGGTCAGGCGCTGGCATCAGCCGAAGCCTCGCGGCGCTCGGCGGAGCTGTCCTATCAGAACACGGCCAAGCGCGTTCGGCTGGGTGCGCTGGCGCCTTACACCCAGTACGCGTCCGAACAGCATTACGTGGCGGCGCGCCTGCGTGAACTGGAATATGCCAATGCCCGCATGACGGAAACGGCGGCGTTGTTCCAGGCGATGGGCTCGCCGGCGAGCGCCGCGCCGCAGCAGTAGCGGTCGCGGTAGCCGTAGCGGTACGCCAGGGCCTTTTCGGCGTGGCGGTCTTCCGGGCGCCCCCCGTTGCCCGGTCACGCCCGCCTGCCCGGCGCGCCGGACCCCGCTGCCTGTCAGCCCTTCTTGAACAGGCGCTTGACGAGGCTGACCACGCCCAGCACCACCGCGCCGGCGACGATGCCGAACAAGGCATTGAGCAGCGTGGACACCAGCGCGTGAACGACGCCGCCCCCGCCAACCGCCGCAGCGGCGTGTTCGACTGCCGCATGCACCGGCGGGATGCCGTGGGTCAGGATGGCGCCGCCGACCATGAACATCGCGGCCGTGCCCACCACCGACAACGTCTTCATCAGATAAGGCGCCGCGGCCACGATGCGCTCGCCCATCCAGGCCAGCGCGCGCGACGATTTCTGGCGGAGGTACAGGCCCAGGTCATCCAGCTTGACGATGCCAGCAACCAGGCCGTAGACGCCCACCGTCATCCCGATGGCAATGATCGACAGCACCGCGACCTGCCGCGTGAAGTCGGCGCCGGCCACGGCACCCAGGCTGATGACGATGATTTCCGCCGACAGGATGAAGTCGGTGCGCACCGCGCCTTTGATCTTGGTCTTTTCGAACGCCACCATGTCGACCGACTGGTTCTGCAGCGCCTCGGCGCGCGCGGCGTGGTGGCCTTCAGGGGATTCGCCGTGAGACAGGTACTTGTGCGCCAGTTTCTCGACGCCCTCGTAGCAGAGGAACGCGCCGCCCAGCATCAGGAGCGGCGTGATGGCCCAGGGTGCGAATGCGCTGATGAGCAGCGCCGCGGGCACGAGGATCAGCTTGTTGATGAAAGAGCCCTTGGCCACCGCCCAGACCACGGGAAGCTCGCGGTTGACCGGCACGCCGCTGACCTGCTGGGCATTGAGCGCCAAGTCGTCGCCCAGCACGCCCGCCGTCTTCTTGGCGGCCACCTTCGTCATGACGGAAACGTCATCCAGGATGGTGGCGATATCGTCGAACAACGCGAAGAAACTGCTTCCGGCCATCAAGAACCCCTGTCGCCCTGTAAGGTGTTCCGAGTGTACAGGCGGCGGTCGCCGGTTTCATGCAACGGAGATGGCGCTTTTCATTCCTTTTGTGTCCGGCCCGGGCCGGTTTGCTACATCGCCTCGATGCGCGGGTAAAGATCGCGGTTTTCGCGCTGCATGCGCTCGTGGACGCGGCGCAGCACGGTGTTGGCGTCGTCCCGGAAACCGCGCTCGTCCAGTTCCAGGTTGCGCGCGTTGTTCCAGCGCTTGGCAAAGCCTTCATAGGCGGCGGCGATGGCGTCCATCTCTTCCTGGAATTCCCGCCCCTTGCGCGCCAGTTCGGCGTCGGCGCTGCGCGCCACGGCCGGATACAGCGCCCGGTCCTCGACCGCCAGATGCAGCTTGATGGTGGCGCTCATGGCCACGATGCCCTGGGCGATTTCGGCCGCGTTGCGCGCCACGCCCGCCAGGGCCAGCCTGCGCAGCGTCGCGATGCCTTCCAGGATATCCACGTGCTGCTGCTTGAATTTGTCGATGTTCATACAAACCTTTCCTGCTGATGCCGCGGGGCCGGCAGGCCCCGCCCTTCCTTGCCGCGCCCGTCAGGCCGGCGCGCGCGCGCCTGCGTTTTCAAAGAGGATGTTGTTCTCCAGGTGGATGTGCGCCATCAGGTCTTCCTTGAACTGCCGGATGCCCAGGTACAGCGCGCGCCAGGTATTGCAGGCGGCGCGCGGCAGCGTCACGTTGTTTGTCAGCGCCATCAGGCGTTCGAGCGCGACGCCGTGGTCGTCGTGTTCCATGCGCATCACCATGATCGGCATGGTCGCCATGGCGCCGTGACCGCGGGCCAGCATGGGGAATAGCACCTGTTCCTCTTTCTGCATGTGGCTTTCCAGTTCCTGCTGCATGGTGCGCAGGTGGTCGGCCAGGCCGGCCGGGCAGTCCGGGCTGTCGGCATGCACCTGTTCAACCTTCAGGGCCAGGCGGATGAGTTCCGGAAATTGCTGGCGATGCACCTCGTGGTAGCGCGCCAGGATGTGGTCGACCAGTTCTGCCGGCGAAGCCAGCCCCCAGTCGGTTTCGTGTTGCGGATTCTGCGCCAGGGCCTCCAGACGGGCCTCGATCTGCGCTGGGTCCAGCGAACGCTGGGCCGCCGCCTCGGCCAGGCTCTTCTTGCCGCCACAGCAGAAGTCCAGATCGAACTCGTGAAACACCTGCGTGGCGCCGGGAATGCTGCGGGCCAACTGGCCCAGGGATTGCTCAACCATGCTCATCGCGTCTCTCCAAAGATCATTGCGGTGCTTCTCTACTTGCGAAATCCGTGCCAGGAAAAACTTGCGATTTATCAACCACCTGCGATTTAAAGGGTAGATATCACCCTTCAACAGGAGGGTTCTATTCACCTTGCAACGGTAGAATTCACCCCATGCAAAATCTCCTGCTCGCGGACCTGGTCGCCGACCTGCCGCCCGCCATCCGGCTTCAGCGACTGGTCTCCAGCCTTCGCACCCATTTCCGTTGCGGCGCGGTCGCACTCTTGCAGCTTGAAGAGGACCATCTGCGCCCCATCGCGGTGGACGGCCTGACCCAGGACGCGCTGGGCCGCCGCTTCGCCGTGCAGCAGCATCCGCGGCTGGCGGCCATCCTGGGACGGCGCGGCGTCACCTGCTTTCACCACGACAGCACGTTGCCGGATCCCTACGATGGACTCATCAATGGCATGGCGGGCGAACCGCTGCCGGTGCACGACTGCATGGGCACCAGCCTGCACATCGAGGGCAAGACCTGGGGCGTGCTGACGCTGGACGCGCTGGAGGTCGGCACGTTCGACATGGAGGCGCAGGCCGACCTGCGCGATTACATCGTGCTGCTCGAAGCGGCGCTCCGCACCACGCGCCTTGAAGCCGAGATCCGTGCCCTGCGCGTGGCGCGCGGGCAGGCGCCGGCGGACAGCGCCGCTCCGGCCAGCAGCGACATCCTGGGCCAAAGCGAATCCATCGGCCGGCTGCTGCACGAGATCGAAGTCGTGGCCGATTCAGAGCTGCCCATCCTGCTGCTGGGCGAGACCGGTGTGGGCAAGGAGCTGTTCGCGCATCGCGTGCACGGGTTGTCGCGCCGCCGCGACCGGCCCCTGGTGCATGTGAACTGCGCCGCACTCCCGGAATCCCTGGCCGAAAGCGAACTGTTCGGCCACGCGAAAGGCGCCTTTTCAGGCGCCGTCGCCGACCGCCCCGGCCGCTTCGAAGCCGCCAATGGCGGCACCCTGTTCCTGGACGAAGTCGGCGAACTCCCGCTGCTGGTGCAGGCCAAGCTGCTGCGCACCCTGCAGAACGGCGAGATCCAGCGGCTGGGCGACGACCGCCCGCGCACCGTGGACGTGCGCATCGTGGCGGCCACCAACCGCAGCCTGCGCGACCTGGTGCGCGCGGGCGACTTCCGCGCCGACCTCTATCACCGGCTGTCGGTCTATCCCATTCCCATCCCGCCACTGCGCGACCGCGGCAACGACATCCTGCTGCTGGCCGGACGTTATCTGGAACTGAACCGCGCGCGGCTCGGTCTGCGCAGCCTGCGGCTATCGCCCGAGGCCGAGGAAATGATGCGGCGCTACCGCTGGCCGGGCAACGTGCGCGAACTGGAACACGTCATCAGCCGCGCCGCCATCAAGGCCGTCAGCCACGGCGCCAGCCGCAACGAAATTGTCACGCTGGGGGCCAAGCTGCTGGATTTGTCCGATGGCGACATGCCCGCGTCGCTGGAGGATGATGCGGCCGAGGCGCCCGATGCAAGCGCACCCTTGCAATCGCTGCGGGACGCGGTGGACGCCTGCCAGCGTCAGGTCATCCGGCGCGCGCTGGATGTCAATCAGGGCAACTGGGCGGTGGCGGCGCGGGCGCTGGATGTGGATCCGAGCAACCTGCATAAGTTGGCAAGACGGCTGGGACTGAAAGCCTGAGGCGGTTCACCGGAATGTTGTGCTGCAGCCGGTATGCCGATCAGAAATTCGTGAAACCAGCGCTACCCAAAATGAAATGGGCCGCCTCGCGTAACGCGGGCGGCCCGGTCTGGCTATTGCGCCGATCATGGGCAACGATTCGCGCTGCCCGGCGGCGCGCATCGCGCCGTCAATCTACCCGGGAATGCGCATCCACCATCAGGCGGCCGTGCGTGATCGCGGCATCGACCGCCATGCCGGGCGTGGCGACGAACCCGCCGGACACGAAAAGCGGCACGGGATGCAGCTCGCCGAGCCGGTCCCGATCACCCGCCAATTCCACGGCCACGGTTGCGGTAAAGGCCGGACGGCGCGCATTGCCGACCGGAACCCGGGACACGCTCGCCGTCAGCCGATAACCCTTGTAGACCATATTGTTATGAAACATGGGACCTCCAATATCTGACCGAAAGGCCTTGCGGCCACCGGTCACAATGCGCGGATCTGCGTTGCGTGCGGACCCTTGGCGCCTTGCGCGGTCACGTAGCTGACGCGCTGATTCTCAACGAGCACCTTGTGACCGTCACTGACGATCTCCGAGAAGTGCGCAAACAGATCCTTGCCGCCGTCCTCGGGCATGATGAAGCCAAAACCCTTGGCATCGTTGAACCACTTCACAATTCCGGTTTCCATTGACGCTTTCCTTTAAATGCGGGCAAACCCGCGAAATGAGGCCAGTCAAGGAAAGGATCGCGAACAATTAGGCGCCCCGCGGAGGGTGCAAGACCGGACGAAAATCACGATGCTCGAAAAGACTCCAGGTCACTATGGGCGGCGTGCGGGGGGAAGTCAACGCGCTTTGTGCTTAATGAGTAACCAATCCACTCAGCGCGCAAGCCGGCTGACAAAAGCGCGTATGCTGGCCGCTTGGTGCTTGAACGCGCGTCGCCTCGCCGTATCGCCATATGAGGAACAACTCGTGGTCATTCAGCGCCAACCCCGGCCGCCAGCCCCCCGCCCCGTCGATCTTCCCGCGATAACGGCGGGCGCTGCGTGAGCGTTTTCAGCAGATCCATCGCCCGATTCGCCAATGCGTGCATCAAGCGCCTTCCTTCGAAGCCACGGCCGCCCGGAGGCCACGGCGACATCCGGCGCGATCCCCGGAGCACCCCGGGTTGCGACCCCGGGTGCGATCCCTATCCCATTCACGCCGCCATTTCGTCGCCATGGCGCATTTACCGCATTTATGCCCGCCCCGGCCATCTGCTACTGCGCAACGAGCAAGGCCACATCCTGAATTTGGGCGTTATGAAAGGCGCTGAACCCAATCTGCGTTACCGGCTGTTCGCGCGCGACCTGCAGGGCCGGGGATTCGCCACGCGAACGCAATTGCTGGACGACATTGCGCGGCGTATCGAAGCGGGCGAAGTCAACCAGGAGTTGCGGACCCTGCCCGCATGGGACAGGCCGCTTGGCGCGGATCTGGACCGCGGCACGCACACGGACGTGTCGACGAAGCTGTCACGATAGCGCGGGCCCGGCACAGCGCCCCTGGGTCCGGCCGCGGCCTGCGCCTCCGGTCCGCGGCAAGCGATGCCATCGGATATCCTCCCCGCTCGATCAATTCTGGACCGGCCGATGAAAACCGCCACCGAGATTCTTGACGCCTATGAGCGCCTGGGCTGGAAGAACAACGACCCCATGGCGCAAATGCTGCAATTGCGGCGGGATGCGCCCGCCGCGTTGGCCGATCTGGTCCTGCAGGCACTGGACAGGCCGATCAAGCACGCCACCTTCATTGACGCCGCGCTCGACCTGATGGACGACGCGGCCTACGTGGCCACGGTTGGCGAAGTCTGGCGGCGCGGCGCGGATTCCGAACTGGCGCGCGCGGTCCTGGATTCCGCAGCGGTCCAGCACCCTGAAGCCTTTGCCCGAGACTGGGAGCGGCTGCTGACCGCCGTGCAGGACGACGACGGCGGTCCGGAATACGCGGCCGATCTCGCATGGCGCGCCCTGGACGACGCCACGCTGCTCGACTGGCTGCACCGGCTGGACGACGACCTCGCCGAAGGCAGTCCAGGACGCGCGCGCGCAGTCGCGTTGCTGCGGTCGCGCCGGCCGCAGACGGTATACGCGGCCTGGCGTCGCCTGTTTCCCGAGGCCGACGCCCCCGATGCCGCATCGTGGTTGCAGCAAGCGGGCTATGCGGAACACGGAGGGGGCTTGCGCGCGTTGCACGGCGAACAGCCGCTGCACATCGGTTTTAGCGCTGCGCAAAGAAAATCCATGCTGGCGCAACAGCCGGCATGGCGGCGCGAGATGCAGCGCGCGCATCCCACCTGGAACCCCGAATCAACGGACCGCGCGCAAGCGCGCATGGGCGGCACGTCGGCAAACCGCTGCGGCCTGTGCCACGGCCCCTTGCACCGGCTGCTGGCGATTCAGGATGCCGCCGCAGCAGGCATCGATAATCACAGCGCCATCGAATTCGCGACCTGCCTGTCGTGCCAGGGTTGGGAAACCGACGGCGCCCTTTTCTTTCGCCACGCCGAGGACGGCGCGCCGCTTATGCACCCCAGCCAGCAGCGCGACGCCCCCTTGACGCCGGACTTCGTCGCGAGTCCGCTGCTGGAAGCCGGCGTGACGCTGTTCAAGGCGCCGGCGCGCTGGCATTGGCAGGACTGGGGCGAGTCCAATGGCCGCCAGAACCTCAGCCGGGTCGGCGGCGCACCGAGCTGGGTGCAATCCGCCGACTACCCGGCGTGTCCCGACTGCGGCGAGGACATGCCTCTGGCCATGCAGTTGGACTCCGGCCTGCCGCAAGAGGACGGTGGTGAATGGCTGTGGGGCAGCGGCGGCTGCAACTACACCTTCTGGTGCGCCGCCTGCCGCGTCAGCGGGCACCTCTGGCAGTGCACCTGACGCGCGCTCGGCAACTGCATTCCGCATTAGGGCCGTCAGCCCTTGGGCATTTCGCGCTTCAAGCAGGCATTGACCACATCGGTCACGCCCTTGCTCAGCCTTTCGCTGTCCGGCGTGGCGCTCTTGGTCGCCAGCAGCTGATCCAACTGCTTGAATTCCTCGTAGGGCACGGACTTCTGCAAGCCGTCGACCATGCAATTGCAATAACTGGCGGCCTTCGCGTCGACTTCCGGCGACGCCTGGACCCTGGATTTAAAACCGGCGACGCACGAGCTGTAGGTCTCGCGCTGGACCTCGGGCGGATAGGCGTCTTTCTTGCCGCACGCGGCAAGCGCCGCCAGCGACAGCAGCCCCACGCCCGTCGCAACCCGCAATGACGTTCCAGCCATGAACCCCGCTCCTGATGATTTGAAAGCGGACCATTGTGGCACAGCCGAAAACCGCCGTTGCGCCAGTCGCCGTGCTCAGGCCATGCCCGCTGCGCAATCCAGAATGGCGCGCCGGAATTCATGCATCAGCGGCGACCAGGCGGTCCCCTGCCGGGAAATCAGTGCAATGGCGCGCGGCAGCGGCCGGCCAAGCGCCACAGGTAGCGCGACGACGTCCGCCTCAGTCTCAAGCGCGCTTTGCGGCAGCAGCGCCAGCAGATCCGTCTGCGCCAGCAGCTCCAGCGTGCCCTTGGAAAAGTGCTCGACCTCCAGCGCCGCGGCGGGCAACGGCAGGCTGCTTTCCGCGTACCGCGAATCCAGGGCCTTGCGGGCAATCGAGGAAGGCTTGGGCAGAATCCACCGCAGGTCCGCCAGATCGCGCAATGCCAGTTTGCGGCGCGTGGCCAGCGGATGGTGGCGGCTGGCCGCCACGCAAAGGCGGTCTTCCATGATCGGTTCATGGTGCAGGGTCGAAGGCACGTCCGCATAGATGGGCGTCACGGCCAGGTCCAGCTTGCCGCTGGCGACCTGCTCGTTCAGGTCATCCGATAACCCCTGCGTCAATTGCACCCGCAGCGCCGGTCGGCGCGGCAGCAGGTGCCGCATCGCGGGCATCGCCACGCTGTTGACGGTCGCGCCCGTTACCCCCACGCGCAGCAATCCCGCCTGGCCCACCCGCAATTCCGCCGCGTGGCGCATGGCGTCCCGGTACTCGGCCCAAAGCCGTTTGGCATGCTCCAGGAACACCAGCCCGGCGGACGTCAGGCGCAGCCCACGGCCGCTGCGGTCCAGCAACGCCAGCCCCGTATCGGCCTCCAGCCGCTGCAGCGATTTCGACAATGCCGGCTGGCTGACGCCGAACGACGCCGCGGCGCGTTCCAGGTTGCCGTACTCGACGGCGGCGAGGAAATATTCAATATCCCGCAGCGACAGATTCATAACCGAAGTTCATTCATTTATGTACTTTCGGGAATATAACGGCGGCCTCGCCCTCCTAGAATCCTGGGATCAACCCGAGCATTCACCGAGGCGAGAGCACAATGGAACACAAGCCGAACATCGTCTTGATCGTGGCCGACAATCTGGGATGGGGAGAACTTGGCTGTTACGGCGGCGGCGCCCTGCGCGGCGCACCCACCCCGAACATCGACCGCCTGGCAACCGAGGGCCTGCTGCTGCAGAACTTCAACGTGGAAAGCGACTGCGTGCCCACGCGCTCGGCGCTGATGAGCGGGCGTCACCCCATCCGCACGGGCTGCCTGCAATCCGTCCCGCCCGGCCTGCCGCAAGGGCTTACGCGCGACGAGATCACGCTGGCGCAACAACTGTCGGGCCAGGGCTACGCCACCGCGCATTTCGGCAAATGGCATCTGGGCGACATCCCCGGCCGGTATCCCAGCGACCGGGGTTTTGACGAGTGGTACGGCATCCCGCGCACCACCGACGAAAGCCAGTTCACGTCGTCGATCGGCTTCGATCCCACGGTGGCGGACATTCCGCACATCATGCAAGGCGAAGCCGGCGGGCCGTCGGAGAACGTCAAGGTCTACGATCTGGACACGCGGCGCGGCATCGACGCCGAACTGGTGGACCGGTCCATCGGATTCATGCGCAAGCATGCCGAGGCGGCGCGCCCGTTCTTCCTGTATCTGCCGCTGGTGCATCTGCACTTTCCCACCCTGCCGCACCCCGACTTTGCCGGGCGCACGGGCGCGGGCGACTTCGCGGACTCCATGGTCGAAATGGACCATCGCGTCGGCCAGATCGTGCAGGCCGTAGACGAGCTGAACCTGCGCGAGGACACCGTGTTCATCTTCTGCAGCGACAACGGCCCCGAATACCGCAAACCGTACCGCGGCACGGCGGGTCCCTGGAGCGGCACCTACCATACCGCCATGGAAGGCAGCCTGCGCGTGCCCTTCATCATCCGCTGGCCCGGCCGCGTGCAGCCGGGGCAAGTATCCAACGAGATGGTCCACGTGACCGATCTGTACACCACGCTGTCCCGCATCGGCGGCGCCGACATTCCGCGGGACCGGCCCATCGACGGCATCGACCAGACCGACTTCTTTACCGGAGCCAGCGCGAAATCCCTGCGTGAGGGATTCCTGTTCTACATCAAGGGCGACCTGCGTGCCGTGAAATGGCGCGACTGGAAGCTGCACTTCTACTGGGAGCCCGAGGTCAACGAGGGCAAGGGCAAACTGGAATCCCCGTACCTGTTCAATCTGCTACAGGACCCCAAGGAGGAGAGCGACATTCTCATTTTCAATACGTGGGTGCTCGGCCCCATCCTGAAAATGGTGCAGGCGTTCAACCAGTCGTGCGCCGAACATCCGAACACGCCGCCCGGCAAGCGGGATCCCGGCTGAGCGAAAGACGAATCACCGATAGCAGAAATCAAGGGGAAAACATGAAATTCGCTATCCAATGCTGCGCGATGCTTCTAAGCATCGCCATGCCCGCCGCGGCCGCCACGGCGGCCGACAGCAATTCTCAATGGCCGGCCAAACAGATCACGTGGGTGGTGGGCTTCGTGCCCGGCGGCACGGCGGACGTGCTGACCCGCATCGCGGCGCAGGAGCTGGCGCGCCAGACCGGCCTGAACGTCATCGTGGAGAACCGTCCCGGGGCCTCGGGTGCGATCGCCCTTCAACTGGTCGCGCGCAGCAAGGCCGCCGACGGCTATCTGCTCACCGTGCCGGGACCGCTCATCTACCCGACGCCGCAACCCGACATCGGCCGCGAGCTGGCCCCCGTGATGCTGATGGCGCAGGGCCCCATGGTCATCGTGGGCCCTGCCCGCAACGCCAAGAACAGCCTGCAGGACGTGCTGGCCGATGCCCGCCGCCAACCCGAAGCCTGGAGCTATGGCAGCTCGGGCAACGGCACGTCGCAGAACCTGGCGGGCGAGTTGCTGAATCAATACGCCGGCACCCGCATCGTGCATGTGCCGTACAAGGGCGGCGGCCAGGCGGTGGCGGACGTTGCCGGCGGACAGATTCCGCTGGCCATCCTGGGATCCGCGCCGGTCATGCCGCAGATCAAGTCCGGCGCACTGAAGGCTTACGCCGTGACCACGCCCTATCGCCTGGACAGCCTGCCCGACGTGCCCACGGTGGAAGAATCAGGATTCAAAGGCTACGCCGCGACGCAATGGTTTTCGGTGGCGGCCAGCAATGCCATCACGAGCGACCAGCTTGAACCCATCAACGCCGCGCTGCGCGCCGCCGTCGCCACGCCCGCGTTCAAGGCGGCGGTCGACAACGCCGGCATGCTGGCCGGCGGCGGTTCGCGGGAAGACCTGCTGAAATTCATCCAGGCGGACAACGCCAAATGGAAGGCCCTGATCGACAGCGGCGCGGTGAAGCTGGCGAATTGAGCGGCGTGGCGCCTGAATGCGCTAAGGTGTCGGCCTGCCACAATCCGCAGCGCTTCAACCTTATCCGCCGCTCACCATGACGCCACCTCTTTCCTCCGCCCACCCCGTCGCCATCGATCCTGATCAGGTGGGCGAATACCCCGCCATGACCAAATCGGGCGGCGGCTATTTCTACGACGACGTCCTGGAATATCGCGTGTGGGTGCACCCGCATGCGGGCGGCGAAGACCTGCATGAGGGCGACGATTACTACTACGCCTTTGACACCTTCGAAGACGCCGCGGCGTTTTCGCAAGACACGCCGGGCGCGGAACAACCATTGGTGCTGGTGCGGCAGCTGGAGTCCATCAACGAGCCTACGCCGGGCGTCTTTGAACACCACACCGCAGAACGCATCACCGAATGGCGCGTGGAATGGCTGGCCGACAGCAAGCGCACCGCGACCTCCATCGCCGACTTCCTGAAAAGCCGCAGCGTCTGACCTGCGCGGGCCTGACGCCTCGGCATCAGCTCATGTACACGCCACCGTTGATGGCGTAGTTGGCGCCGGTGACAAACGCGGCCTCGTCAGACGCCAGCCACACGCACAACCCGGCCAGGTCCTGCGCGGTGCCCAGCCTGCCCACCGGCACGCTTTCCACGATGCGGTCCAGCAGCGCCGGCGGGAACGCGCGGACCGTGTCGTCGGCGATGAAGCCCGGCGACACCAGGTTCACCGTCACGCCGCGCGCCGCCACTTCCTGCGCGAGCGAGCGCGTGAAACCAATGACTGCACCCTTGGCGGTCGCAAAGTTGATCTGGCCGATCTGGCCTTTCTCGGCTGCCACCGATCCGATGTTGATGATGCGCCCCCAGCCGCGGTCCGCCATGCTGTCGACGACCTGCTTGGTGCTGTTGAAGAGCGTATCCAGATTGCTGCGCAGGACGGCCGACCAGTCGGCGTGGCTCATCTGCCGAAAACGCATGTCCAGCATCGAACCGGCGTTGTTGACCAGCACGTCGATCTGGCCGACTTCGCGCCGGACCTTGGCAAAGGCAGCCTCGGTCGACGCCCAGTCGGTGGCGTCGCCTTCCGAGGCGATGAAGTCGTAACCCAGCGACTTCTGTTCCTTCAGCCAGTGGTCCTTGCGGGACGAGCGCGGACCGCAGCCGGCGACCACGCGATGGCCGGCGCGATGCAGCGCCTGGCAGATCGCGGTGCCGGTGTGGCCCATGCCGCTGGTGACGTAAGCGATGCGCAAAGCCATGGTGCTTCCTTTCAAAGTCATGCGGCTGGCGCCGCGGGGAATCAGGCGGCCGCGCCCACCAGGGGGAACAGGCCGAACGCCAGGGCGGCCGCCAGCATCACCATGCAGACCATCGTGGCCCACTTCAGCGCATAACGCTGGTGGTCGCCGAACTCCACGCCGGCCAGGCCGACGAGCAAGTAGGTGGACGGCACGAGCGGGCTGAGCAGGTGGACCGGCTGGCCGATCAGCGAGGCGCGCGCCATCTCGACGGGCGTGATGCCGTAGCCTTGCGCGGCTTCGCTCAGGATGGGCAGCACGCCGAAGTAGAAGGCGTCGTTCGACATGAAGAACGTGAACGGCAGGCTGACCAGCGCGGTGATGCCCGCCAGATACGGTCCCAGCGCGTCGGGAATAACGGCAAGCAGGCTGCGCGACATGGCTTCGACCATGCCGGTGCCGGACAGGATGCCGGTGAAGATGCCCGCCGCGAAGATCAGCGACACCACCGACAGCACGTTGCCGGCATGCTGCGCCACGCGGCGGCGCTGCTCGGCCAGGTTCGGGTAGTTGATGATCAGCGCAATCGCGAAGGCGATCATGAACAGCACGGGCAGCGGCAGCACGCCCAGCACCAGGCTCACCATCAGCGCCAGCGTCAGGCCGGCGTTCACCCACAGCAGCTTGGGGCGGCGCAGGTCGTGGTCGACCTCGATCTCGGGCAGGTTCTTCGGACCATCTTCGTCGTAGCCCGCATGCAGCGACGCGCCCTCCGGCAGCGCCAGCACGCCCAGACGGCGGCGCTCGCGCAGGCCCAGGAAGAACGCCAGGATCAGGATCGCCACGATGGACACGCCCATCACCGGCACCAGCGGCACGAAGATGTCGCCCGCGTCCACGTGCAGGGCGCTGGCGGCGCGCGCCGTGGGTCCGCCCCACGGCGTCAGATTCATGACGCCGCTGGCCAGCATCGCCAGGCAGGTCATGGACAGCGCGTTCATCTTCAGGCGGCGGTACAGCGGCAGCATCGACGCCACCACGATCATGTAGGTAGTGGAGCCGTCGCCGTCCAGCGAGATCACCAGCGCCAGCACGGTCGTGCCCACCACGATCTTCAGCGGATCACCCTTCACCGCGCGCAGGATGCGGCCGACGATGGGGTCGAACAGGCCCGCGTCGATCATCACGCCGAAATACAGGATGGCGAACATCAGCATCACGCCGGTCGGCGCGATCTTGCGGATGCCGTCCAGCATCATCTTGTCGATGCCTGCGCCAAAACCGCCCAGCAGCGCAAAGATAATGGGGACAAGGATGAGGGCGACAAGCGGCGACAGGCGCTTGGTCATGATCAGCGTCATGAACGTGATCACCATGCCGAAGCCAAGCAGGGTCAGAAGCATGAGGGTTATCTCCAGTTAGTCGTTGTTATGTGTGCCTGCCTCCGGCTGGGGAAGCGGGTACGCAAGACTAGGAAGAAAAGCTGTCTGGAACCTGTCGTTTTTGTTGGCCGCGGCGAGACATTCGCCGCTTCGGAAGTCCTTTTCCCGCCGGGCCGCCCCAAGGGAAAAGCGCCCCCCCGGGGGGCAGCTAGCGTGCGAAGCGCGCGCGGCGTGGGGGCTGTCCATCATGCGACAATCGGCGCTATGCGCATCCTGGTAATCGAAGACGATGAGGATTTGTCCGACGCACTTGTGCGCCGGCTGCGCCGTCTCGGCCATGCCGTCGACAGCCAGAACGACGGGCTGAACGCCGACGGCGTGCTGCAGTACGAGACCTTCGATCTCGTCATCCTGGACATCGGCCTGCCGCGCATGTCGGGCTTTGACATCCTGCACCGGCTGCGCGATCGCGGCAGCAAGACGCCCGTCCTGGCGCTGACCGCGCGCATCGACATCGAAGACCGCGTGCACGCCCTGGATACCGGCGCGGACGACTACCTGGCCAAGCCCTTCGATTTCCGTGAACTGGAAGCCCGCTGCCGCGCGCTGCTGCGCCGTCCCAGCCCGCAAGCCACCGGCATCCTGCGGTTTGGCGACCTGGTCATCGACAGCGCGGCGCGGCAGGTCACGCTGGCCGGCCGGCGCATCGACCTGCCCAAGCGCGAATTCAGCCTGCTCGAAATTTTGCTGGCCGGCATGAACCGCGCCGTCAGCAAGTCGGAGATCGCAAACAAGCTGTTCGCGTTTGACGACGACGCCGCGCCCAACGCCATCGAGGTCTACATCGCCCGGCTGCGCCGCAAGCTGGAAGGCTCGCCGCTGCGCATCGAGACGCAGCGCGGCACCGGCTACCTGCTGACGGCGGCCGACGGCGCGGACGGCGAGTCCTCGGCACCGCCGCTTCCGTAGCGGCCCGCCACGCCATGAACCTGCCGCGTTCCGAGCAGCCTCGCCGCATTTCCGTGCGCCGCCGCCTGCTGACCGTGCTCGGCGCGCTGTTCGCGGTGGGACTGGGCGCGATCTACCTGCTGGTGCGCGGCTACGCGCACCAGACCGCCGACACCACCTACGATCAGCTACTGCGCGCGTCCGTGCTGTCCATGGCCGACAGCCTGCAGCTCGTGCAGGGCGAGTGGCAGATGGACATGCCCTACGCGGCGCTTGCGCTGCTGGAACAGGCGCCGCGCGACCGCGTGTTCTACCGGGTGGCCTCGGCGCGCGGGGCGCTTATCTCGGGGTACGGTGACCTGCCCGCGCCGCCCGCGCGCGGCAACGCCGACGCCAGCACGCCGCAGCTCTATGCAACCGAATACCAGGGCGAACCGGTGCGCGTCGCCTGGATGGAACGCAAGGTGGCCGGCCCGCAAGAGACCGAGACCGCGATCATCCAGGTCGCCCAGACGCGCGAGGCGCGCAACGCGCTGGCCGACCGCATCCTGTGGCAAGGCACGCTGGCGTTGATCGGTTTTACCGCCGCCGCGCTGGCGCTGGCGTATTGGGGATTGCAGCGGTCGCTGTCGCCCATCCAGCGGGTCGAGCGCGAACTGGCCGGGCGCACCGCATCGGACCTGCATCCCATTGCTGCGCCGGTGCCCGAGGAACTGGACATGCTGGTTCACTCGCTGGATGGCTTCATGGGGCGGCTGTCGGAAAACCTGGACACCCTGCGCCTGTTCATCGCCGAGGCCGCGCACCAGCTGCGCACCCCGCTGGCCGCGCTGCACGCGCAGATGGAGCTTGCACTGGACGAAGACGATCCGGCCGAGCAGCGGCGCAGCCTGCTGGCCGTGCTGCGCAACGCCGAAAAGCTGTCGCGCCTGGTCAATCAGCTGCTCAGCGACGCCAGCGTCATCCATCGCAGCAACGTCCGGCAGTTCCAGCCCGTCGACGTGGCCGAGCTGCTGAGCCAGGCCGTGTACGACACCGTCCCGCAGGCGGACCCGCAGCCTGATGTCCGGCTGCATCTGCCGTCCGCCAACGGCGGCAATCCGCCGCGCGTCATGGGCGACAACCTGATGCTGCGCGAGGCCTTCAAGAACCTCATCGACAACGCCTTGCGGCACGGTGCCAATGACGATGGCCACATCGACGTGCGGCTGGATCCGCACGACGGTGGCTGGCGCGTCACGGTGTCCGATCAGGGGCCGGGGATTCCGCCGGCGCTGGCCAACACAGCATTCGAACGGTTTGCGCGCGGCCCCAATCCCCGCTCGCCAGGCGCCGGCCTGGGTCTGTCCATCATCAAGCGCGTCGTCGACATCCACGGCGGCACGCTCAGCCTGAGCAACCGCGTGGGCGGCGGGCTGGACGCCGTCATCACGTTGCCCGCAACCGCTTTGCCCGCGAAAGCCGATCATGCGTGACGCCCGCTCCATCCTGCGCGGCCTGGCCGCGATCGCCGCGCTGACGCTGTCCGCGATCAGCCACGCCGCCGAACTGAGCGGCAGCGGCCTCACGCTGGGACCGGCCGACAGCAGCAACGTGCTGGTCGTGCACGCGTCCAACAGCGTGCAGGTGTTTCGCGGCGTGCTGGAAGACTTCAGCAGGTTGAACCCATCTGTCCGGCTGGAATACACCGAGCTGTCGACGCAGGATCTCTACAGCGACACCGTGGCCCGCGCAGCCACAGCGCCCGCCGTCCCGTCAGGGCCGGACATCGTCATCAGCAGCGCCATGGACCTGCAGACCAAGCTGGTCAACGACGGCTACGCGCGCGTGCACATATCGCCGCAGACGCGCGCCCTGCCCGGCTGGGCCAACTGGCGCGATGAGGTCTTCAGCATCGGCACCGACCCCATCGTGATGGTCTACAACACGCGCAAGCTCGATGCGGCGCGCGTGCCGCACACCCGCCGCGAACTGCTGTCGCTGCTGCAGGCGCCCGACCAGCCGCTCGCCGGCCGCATCTCCACCTACGACGTGCAGGGCAGCGGCATCGGCTATCTGGCGGCTACGCAGGACACGCGGCTGGACAGCATGGCGGGCGCGCTGCTTGGCGCCTTCGGCCGCAACGGCGTGTCCATCCACGAGTCCACCGAACACGCGCTGGACAAGCTGGAAAGCGGCGACGTCACGCTGGCCTACAACCTGCTGGAGTCCTATACCCGGCACCGCATCGACAACGGCGCGCCGCTCGCCATCATCTACCCGCAGGACTACACGCTGATGCTGTCGCGCTCGGCCATCATTCCGAAGCAGGCGCTGCGCGGCGACCTGGGCGCGCTGTTCCTGGACTATCTGCTGTCGGCGCGCGGGCAGGATGCGCTGGCACGCGAGTCCGGCATGCGGCCGGTCAGCGCATCGGTCGTGCCCGCAGCCGGCGTGCGGCCCGTGGCATTGGGCGTCGGCCTGCTGGTGTATCTGGACCCGCTGAAAAAGCGCCACTTCCTGGACCTGTGGCGCGCGGCGATCTTTCCGCCGCGCTAAGGCCGCACGCACTCTGCGCCTAGCGCAGCGCCACGCTCATGCCGCCGTCGGCCATCACCACCGCGCCGACGATATAGCTGGCTTTGTCGGATGCCAGGAACGCAATCACCTCCGCGATCTCGCGCGGCTCGGCCGCGCGCCGGATCGGCGCGTTCTTGCCGTGCTCGGCCAGGAAGCCCGGACCGTCCGCATGGATGTGGTTGGTGATGTTGGTGACCACGTCGCCCGACCCCACGGCGTTCACCCGGATGCCGTGCTCGATGGCCTCCAGCGACAACGCGCGCGTCAGCTGCGCCAGCGCACCTTTGGAAGCCGCGTAGGCCGCGATGGTCGGAAAGGCCTGGTAGCAGGCGTACGAGCCGACGTTGACGATCGCGCCACGGCCCGCCGGCACCATCACGCGCATCGCTTCACGGGAAAACAGGAAGGCGCCCGTGGCGTTCACGGCAAGAATGCCTTCCCAGTCGTCCAGCGTCATGTCGATCACCGGCTTGTTGATGATGACGCCCGCGTTGTTCACCAGGATGTCCAGCCTGCCGAAGCAGTCCATCGCGGTCTTGACCGCCCGTTCGGCGCTGTCTTCCCGCGAGATATCGGCCACCAGGGGCTCGACGCCGGGCCGCGCCAGCGCGCGCACGGCTTCGTCCCGGTCCACCGCCACGACGCGGGCGCCCTGCGCGTGCAGGAGTTCCAGGGTGGCCAGGCCGATGCCGCTGGCGGCGCCGGTCACGATGGCCGTCCGGCCGGAAAAGGGTTGGTCTGAAAAGGGTTGGTCAGAAATAGTCGTTGCCGTCATGGTTCGATTCCTTATGGTGGTAGGTTCAATGCGGGCTGGCCGTCGGGCGCACCACCACTTCGCTGACGTCCACGTCGTCAGGCTGTTCGATGGCGTAGGCAATGGCGCGGGCGATGGCGTCCGGGTGCAGGGCCACGCGGCGGAACGACTGCATCGCCACGCGCGCGGTGTCGTCGGTAATCGTGTCGGCCAACTCCGATTCAACGACGCCGGGGCAAACCACCGTCACGCGAATCTTGTTGGTCTCCTGGCGCAAGCCGTCCGAGATCGCGCGCACCGCAAACTTGGTCGCGCAGTACACCGCCGCCGTCGGCGACACGGCGAGTCCGCCGATGGAAGACACGTTGATCACCTGTCCGTGCCCCTGGCGCTCCATGCCCGGCAACACGGCGGCTATGCCGTGCAGCACGCCGCGGATGTTCACGTCGATCATCCGGTCCCACTCGTCCACCTTCAGAGAATTCAGCGGCGACAGCGGCATCACGCCCGCGTTGTTGACGATCACGTCCACCTGCCCGTAGGCCGCCTCGGCGCCGCGCACGAAGTCCCGCATGTCCTCGGCCGACGTGACGTCCAGCGCGCGAAACGCTGCCGTACCGCCGTTTGCCCGAATCTCTTGCACCAGTGTTTCCAGCCGGTCCGTGCGGCGCGCCCCGACGTACACGCGGTGGCCCTGCGCGGCCAGCAGCCGCGCCGTGGCCTCGCCGATGCCGCTGCTGGCGCCGGTGATCAGCACCACTTTGGATTGCCGGTTCTGTGTTGCAGTCATGGTCATTTCTCCAAGTCGTTGACGTGACTGAAATGCTAAGGATTGCGGCCGCGCGCGCGAATACCTGCGTCTATCGCACCCTTGCCCATTCCTATTGCGCACCCTGTTCCGCCCCGATGGGCGCCGGTAGAATGTCCCCCACCGGAAACGAACCACGGATGCCCCATGACGCTGCCGTCCAACCCGCTGTCGCGCGAAATGATTGCCCTCATCGACCGCCTGGCGCCCAACGAGGGCTACAGCCTGTCCGCGCTGGACGGCGTGCGCTTCATGCGCTCGGACCGGCCGCTGGGCCGAACGCCGGTGCTTTACGAGCCCGGCATCGTCATCGTGTGCCAGGGCCGCAAGCTCGGCTTTCTGGGCGACGAGACCTACGTCTACGACGCGCAGCACTTTCTCGTGCTGTCCGTACCCCTGCCCTTTTCCACGGAGACGCAGGCCAGCAAGGAAGAGCCCATGCTCGCGGTATCGATACGGATGGATCTGGCGACCGTGGCCGATCTGGTGGTGGCGATCGATAACCGATCGGGCGAAGGTTCCGAAGCCGCAGCGGGCGCCCGCGACGGCGACGCGCCGCTCGGCATCGCCTCGACCCCCCTGTCCCATGAACTGGCCGACGCCACCGTGCGCCTCTTGCGCGCGCTGTGCCATCCGCTCGATGCCGAAATCCTCGGCCCGGCGCTGGTGCGCGAAATCTGCTTTCGCGTCCTGAGCGGCGAGCAAGGCGGCGCCCTGCGCGCCGCCCTGGCGCATCCGGGCCGCTTCGGCCGCGTTGCCCGCGCGCTGCGCCGCATCCATACTGACTATTCCCAGCCGCTGGACGTCACACACCTGGCGCAGGAAGCCGGCATGAGCGTCCCCGCGTTTCACGTCAATTTCAAGGCGGTGACGCAGACATCGCCCATTCAGTACATCAAGTCCACGCGGCTGCATCAGGCCAGGCTCATGATGATCCGCGACGGCCTGACCGCCGCGTCGGCCTCGGCCCGCGTCGGCTACGAAAGCGCATCGCAATTCAGCCGCGAGTTCAAGCGATTCTTTGGCCGCACGCCTGTGGAGGAAGTGCGCGATATGAAGGCGTCGTTCGCGCTGTCGCCCGCGGCCGCCATCGGCGATTTCGCGTCCCGGCACTGACGCGGGCGCGGCGCCTCATCGTGTAGCATTCGGCGCACCTGTTGCCACCCTCACGAATCACGATGTCCCACGAGTCCCGCGCCATTGGCCTGCATCACAAGACCGCCCAGCAGATCCAGGATGAAACGCTTGCCGCCATTCATGGCTGGTTCGACAAGCTGGAAGCGCGCGACGACATCGACGCGATCGTGGCCCGCACACCGCTGCAGGCCGGCATCCACAGCGAGATCCTGCTGGAGTACGAGCCCTCGCGCATCATGTTCGACGTCATGCCCAGCTGGGAGCCCGACGACGAAGACGGCCTGCGCGCCGAAGGCCGTAACGGCCCGCTCAGTCCCGATGAAGTCCACGAATCGCTGGCGCCCGTGCTGCGCGAGGCCGTGCTTGAACGCATCGCCCGGCTTGCCGGCAAACCGCACCTGGACCACCACTTCCGCTTTCGCGCGCAGTTTCCCACCACCGAGGGCCGGCTGCGCCTGACGCTGGTGGACCACACCGACGAGGCCAAGCAGCAAGGCCTGCGCGAACGCGTTGCGCAATACGTAGACCAGGAAGTGCTGAACGGCGCCCAATCCACCGGCCGCCTGCACATCAGCCTGCTGTGCCGCCATCTGCTGAACGAACGCCTGTTTCCCAAGTTCGATTACCCCTGGCTGATTGCCGTCTTCACGCGCGTGCTGGCGCTGAACGCGGGCCAGGAGTCGCTGGCCGAGCAGCGGGGCTCCATCATCCACGCGCTGCGCCGCTGGTCCGAGGAACAGTATCTGCCGCGTTATTTCGACGTGTCGCAGAACGCCTTCCGCACGAACACCTACAAGCTCAAGCCCGGCGCAACGCTGGATGCCAACGACCGCGGCATCGACCTGCTGCTGTATGCGGCAACGCTGATCCTGCGCTTTGAACCCGGCTATGCGCGGCCGCTCGGCCTGACCTTTCTGGAACTGGCGCGCGATGTCGGCAGCGCGCGCGCCGAAACCATGCTGGCCAGCGGCAGCGGCGCCATTCCCGCCGATTGCACGCGCCTGGCGACCGACACCGTCACCTGCGCCGCCAACGACGTACTGGCCACCGTGTCCATTGCGATCCGGCAGGAGTCGCCGGCGGCCTACTGCCTGGCGCTGGACTTCCTCGCCAGCCTGTTGCGCGCGGGCTTTCCGGCCGGCTACCGCATCGAACTGAAAAGCCGTGCACGCCACTACCTGCCCATCAAGGGCCTGGCCAAGTCCGACACGCATCGCTTTTTTGCCAACGCCGCGCAGCATCCCGAGGCGCACGATGCGCTGGCGCGCTATGCGCACGCCGCCATCCAGCCCTACGAATGGTATTCGGATGCGGAGGCCGAAAAGGCCTGCCTGTCCGGCACGTATGCGACGTTTGCGCTGGGTCTGGCCGACGCCGGCCACTTTGCGCTGCTGCGCCACTACATGGATCTGGTGGACGACGAACATCAGTCAGTGCAGGACCGCTACACCACCGTGTTTCTCGAACAGCATGGGCTGACGCCGCAGACCCTTGCCACCGTCGTGGCATGCCTGTGCGTCTGCACCGACGCCTTCAAACCGCCCGCGGGGTTCACGATTGAAGATGCGCCATTGCTTGCGCTGCTGGCTGACGCACTGGCCGCACTGCCCGAGCACCTGAGGGCGCATGTGCGCGAACGGCTGTTCGGATCCGACAAGAAGCTGGCGGCACTGGCGCGCAAGGCGGACGAACCGAAAAAGGCGCTGCTGCTGCAACTGCTGGCGCAATAAGCGCGGCGGTGTCACGCGGCGATATGCAGGGGTTTCGCGCCAGTTGAATTTTCCTGGTATCGCCGCATCAACACGCCATTTTCCTTGCGGGAAAGCACAGCAAAATCATCATCGCCCGCAAATTTGCGACGATAATCTGCGCTGGGCCCGCCGCTATCCCTGTACGCTCCCTGCGACGCGCTCTCCGCTTTGATCCGCAGCAGCGGTGCGCCGCCATGTCTTGCCGGCCGGCGCCACCTACCACCATCTGTGACACGTAGCAGCGATTACGTTTGAACCAGAGTTGGAGGCTCGCCATGCCCGATCATCGAATCGCATTGCGCCGCGCCGTCGAGGCCGTCGACCACCTGACCGACCCCGAACCGCCGTGGCGCGACATCCTGGGCACCGCCCGCGATTTTGTCGGGGCCGACAGCGGCGCGCTCATCGTGTTCGACGCCAGGAACAAGCTGCTGACCCTGACCGCCATCGGTTTTTCCGACGCGTGCGTCTCGGATTACCAGGAGCACTACTGCAACTGCGACATCGTTGAGCAGGAGGGGCGCAATGCACCCGCCGGCACCTGGTTGGACACCACGCGGATGTACGAACCCGCGCAGTTGCAGCGCACCGAGTTCTATGCGGACTTCATGGCCCGGCATCGCATGGCGCAGGTGCTGTCGCTCATCATCGAATCGAACACCGTGCTGCACGCCGCGATCGGCTTTCAGCGTTCGTCCATCGACGCGAAGGCCAGCGACCGGCTGCAATCCGGCGACTACGCCCGCTATTTCCGCGCGCTGCGCCACCACTTGTCGCAACGCGAGCGCAACCGCGCAATCGGATGGAAGTCGCTGGAAAGCGCGTTTTCCGATGTCAACGAAGCCGTGCTGCTGATCAGCGTGGATTGCATCGTCGACAAACTGTCGCCGTTGGCCGTGGGCTTTCTGGACGACGTCAACGGCTGGACGCTGCACGGCCGCCGGCTGCGCCATGCGGAAGCCAAGGTGCAACGGCTGTTGGATGCGCACTGTGCCGCCGTGGCGCGTGACGGCCAGATGCGGTCGATGGCCACGGCCTCGGGTTGGGGCGAGCTGTTCTGGGTCGACATCAGCGCCGCGCCGCCTGCGCTCAGCCTCATCGGCGGCCGGATGCTGCTGATGCGAATGCGCAAGAAGAGCGCGTTCGCGATGCCCGACGTCACCAAGCTCCAATCGGTGTTCTCCATCACGCATGCCGAAGCCGCGGTGCTGGCCGGACTGGCCGCCGGTCACAGCGTCGAGGAAGTGGCCACGCTGCGCCACGCCTCGGTCCTGACGGTGCGCAAGCAGGTGGCGTCTCTGCTGACCAAGATGGAGTGCAGCCGCCAATCCGAACTGGTCCGCCTGGCGTCGTTGTTGTAGGCCTGTGCGCCGCTTGGTGTACTCAGATTTGAGTATGCGGCCTGCACCCATGCGGCTCTACGATGAGCACGAAGGCATGAGACCCGGGCCTCCAAGCGCCTGTCGGGTCACCACCCCGTCTGCGCTCGCGATCTGCAGGCCCGCAAACCGGCGCCTGAGCCCGCCGGACCATGACTCCGCCCATCCGGTCCCGCAGCTGCCCTCGGCCGCGTGGCGCTATCGCGCGCGCCCCGAACGGCACCGGTCCCAACGCTGCGCCCCCACGCACCCCCAAGGAGCCCTTCATGAACCCTGTCCTGCCATTCCGCGCCCTTATCCCCGCTGCGCTGGCGGCATTTGCCCTGCTGTCCAGCCCCGCGGGTGCGCAATCCGCCTCAACCGCGCCGGCCACCGCGGCGCCTTCCTCGGACTTCACGCCCACCCGGGCCGACGTCGAACGCGACCTGGCCGCATGGCGCGAAGCCGGGCTGGAAGAACAATGGGCTGGCGAGGAAAGCCCGAACGTCAACTCGTCCACGTACATTGAGGACTACAAGAAATACGAATCCACCGTCCGGACCGGCGGCATGGGCCAGTCGGCAGCGCAGCCCACAAGCGGGTCGGAGCGCAGGTGGTGATGTCTGCAACACGATGACCTCGCGCGGCAACGGGGCTGCCTGCCCCGCCGCGCGACGCCATTTGGCAAATGATCGGCGGATCGGTTTGCATCTGGTAACGAGGGGGATACCATCCCCCTTTATCCTCTGCGGGACACGCTGCGGGCCTGATCCTCCGCCGCCCGCTCGGCCCGCGCCGGCTCCTGCGGCGCGGCCACGACCGACACCATGACCGCCATTACCCACGCCCAGGCGCTGAAGAAACTCGCCGCCGACATCCTGGTCCAGACGCTGGACGAAGACCTTGCGCGCCTGCTGGCAGACACCATGGCGCGCGCCCGCCATGACTCCGCCATTGCGGCCAACCCATCGGACAGCGTACTGACGCGCCTGCTGCGCCGTTGGAACTGCGTGCTGCAGGCGAGCGACGACGCGGCCTCGCCGCTGTATCGCCACAAAACCGCCGTGGCGCTGGCCATCCTGCTGCACAAGTACGGCATCGCCGAAGCCGGTATCGCCGACCGCGCGGATGCCGCCATCGACGCCCTGAACGAGGCCGTAGCCCTGAGCGACGATTTTCATCGCAAGACCGCCGCGATCAAGGCCGCCTTCCTGCACACGCCGCCCGCACCGCTCAAGCGCGCGCCCGGCCTGCCCGACAGCCTGACGTTCTACCGGGCGGGCGATGTGGTGTCATACCAGCTCGACGGCCGCTATCACGCAGCGTATGTCCACCACTGCGCGCAGACCAACCAAAGCCCGGTCATCGAGTTCTATGACGCCGTCTTCGACCATGTGCCCGCCATCGACGAAGTACGCGACAAGCCCGCGCGCGGCCGCCGCTACAACGATGGCAGCGTACAGATCGAACGGATGTCGGTCGCCGGCATGAAGTTCATGCCGGATCCGGCCGGCCAGTTCGTGCTGATCAAGGCCTGCGTGGAAACGCCGCCGGACACCAGCCGACTGGGCAAGCCGGTGGGCCTGTATGCCGTGTCGGACGTCTTCGACCTGCAGGACAGCGTGGACGGGTTGTTCGGACGCAGCTGAACCTGCGCCGGTTCACGCCAGATACGACGCCACTTCCTCCGGCGTCAGATAGCGCTTGAACGTCATCGACGGCTGCTGCGCCTCGTGGATCGCGCCGTTGAAACCCGACCAGTTGCGCTTGGTGCCCTCGTCCGTTTCCAACGCGATCAGCACGCGCTTTCCGTGGCGGGACGGATGGTCGCGCAGCGCGGCTTCGCCCCATGCCCACTTCAGCATGTTCTTCAGCTCGCCTCCGGCATACGCGCCGGCCTGCAACCACTGGAAGTCGGCCGTGTCGCCATCCATGTCCGGCGTGCGCGAGGCGATGTCCCGCTGCACGCGCAGCGCCTGCGCGTGTTCGCCGATCAGGATCTGCAGCAGCGTGAGGGCGTGAAAGGTGTTGTTGATGGCGTGGGCCTCGGCGATGAAACCCGTTCCGGACGCCGGCAGCACGACTACCAGTTCGTCTTCGTAGCTGACGCGCGATGCCAGCCACAGGAAATGCAGCTGGTCGAACGGCAGGCTGTCGTTGAGCGAGGTCATGGCATACAGCAAGGCCATCAGCGCGTCGTCGGCGATGAACGCCTGATGATTGCCACGGTGGCGCAAGAGCATGGTCATCATCGGCAGCACCAGCACGTCCACGGCCGCTTGCAGGGCTTCAACCTCCCAGAATGCGTCCTGCGGCACCGCTGCCAACCTGGCCTGCGCGTCCGTCCAAGCCTGGCGGTCGGTCTCTTCGACCTCCTCGTCGTCCTCTTCGACTTCCTGCGCGCAGAACGGTCGCAGGCGTTGCAGCCAATCGCGCAGCAGTGCGTGCAGCGTGGGAAACAGAATGGCGGGATCGGCGCCGCCCTCCACCAGCGATCCGCCCATCAGCGCAAGCGCCGCAGCATGGGAAGGATGCAGTTGCGGCAGAAGAAGGGCGCAATCCCGCAGGGCCGCAGCAGTGTTCGCCGGGTTGCGGGCATGGGTCAGGAAGGCGCCAACCTCGGGCCGACTGAAGAACTGCTCCATCGACTCCAGGTCATCGGCGGCGAGGATGGGACGGGACAGGCTGCGTGCGAGGTCGGAGATCGGCATGAGGTACGGCAATGGGTGAGGACGGCGAACAGCAAGCGCGCCCGCGGTATTCAGGGCGCCCGAGTTTACCGGCCGGCGCGCGATGTCGTGACCAAAAATTTCATGCCTGATCGCGTCATTAGACGACGTGATGTCAGCCAGGTGCGCTTTCCCCTAGTGACCAGACTTCAACGAAGCGTTACAAGTGCTGCCAGATCTAATCAAATAAAACAGTTCTCCCCACGCTTCTGCTTTAGTTCTAGTCGCTGCATGGTGTTGCGTTCGGCGCGGCTTCCAGCGTTTGACGTACTGCCGGCAAAGAAAAGATCAATAACCGGAGGAGAAGTCTATGCGTACGTTCAAGCGCAGGGCCGCCGCATTCCTGGCAAGCGGCCTGATCGCAGTGCTGGCGGGTTGCGCCTCGCCAGGCGGCAAGAAGGACACGATTGCCATGCCGGGGCTCTCTCAGCCCGTGGAAATCGTCAGGGACAAGCACGGCGTGTCTCACATCTACGCCAAGAACCAGGCGGACCTGTTCTTTGCCCAGGGCTTTTCGGCCGCGCGCGACCGTCTGTGGCAACTGGACCTGTGGCGCCGCCAGGGCGAAGGCAAGATGGCCGAACAGTTCGGCCCGCGCTTCATCGAGCAGGATCGCGCCGCGCGCCTCTTCCTGTACCGCGGCGACATGCAGGCGGAATTCGCCAGCTACCACCCCGAAGGTCAGGCCATCCTCACCGCATTCGCCAACGGCATCAATGCCTACGTGAACTGGGTCAAGGCCAATCCCGACCAGCTTCCGCCGGAGTTCAAGCTGACCGGCACCGAGCCGGGCTACTGGAGTCCGGAGACGTCCCTGATCCGCATTTACGGCCTGACGCGCAACGTCAGCGAGGAAGTGCGGATGTCCGAGCAGATCGCCGCATTGGGCCTGAACAACGTGCAGGGGCTGAGCACCTTCGAGCCGCCGTTGGCGCTGCAGGTGCCTGCCGGCCTGGACGTGCGCCAGATCAACAAGTCCGTCCTGGCCACCTACCGGCTGGCGCGTGACGGCCAGAAGTTCGAGGCGGGCGACTTCCCGCGCAGCCCGCTTGCCGCGGATGAACGCGCCAAGCTGGCGAGCGCGTTGTCCGAGGGGCGGCTTGCGTCGCTGGACCCGGCCTTCGATCCGCTGGCGCCGCGCTACGAAAGCAACAACTGGACGCTCAGCGGTGAGCGCACCGCCACCGGCAAGCCCATCCTGGCAGGCGACCCGCACCGGTCCATCACGATGCCGTCGCTGCGCTACATGGTCCACCTGAATGCGCCGGGCTGGAACGTGATCGGCGCGGGCGAACCGGCATTGCCCGGGGTGTCGATGGGCCACAACGACCGCATCGCGTTCGGCCTGACGATCTTCGCGTTCGGCGACGAGGAAGACCTGTACGTCTACGACACCAACCCCGCGAACCCCGGCGAATACCGCTACCAGGGCCGCTGGGAAAAGATGCGCCAGATCGACGAGAGCATTCCGGTGCGCGGCGCGTCGCCTGCCATGCGCAGCCTGAAGTTCACGCGTCATGGTCCGGTTATCCACGAAGACCCGGTGCGCCGCAAGGCCTACGCCCTGCGCGCCGCCTACCTGGAATTCCCGGGTACGGCCGCCTATCTGGCCAGCCTGCGCTTGAATCAGGCCCAGAACTGGAACGAGTTCGTGGCCGGCATGGAAAAGCACTACACGCCCAGCGAGAACATGGTCTACGCGGACGTGGACGGCAACATCGGCTGGTTCGGCGGCAGCATCGCGCCCATCCGTCCGCGCAACGACTGGTCCGGCATGCTGCCCGTGCCGGGCAATGGCGACTTCGAATGGCGCGGCGTGCTGCCCGGCAACGCCCTGCCCCGCGTCTTCAATCCGCCGGAAGGCTATGTCGCCACGGCCAACGAGTACAACCTGCCCGCCAACTATCCGTACAAGGACAAGTCGGCGCGCACCTGGGCCGAGCCCTTCCGCATCCAGCGAATCCGCGAGGTGGTGGCTGACGGCAAGGGGCTGACCGTGCAGCAGTCGCAGGACCTGCAGTTCGACAATCTGTCGATTCCTGCCCGCACGCTGGGCGGCTACGCCAAGTCGTTGAATTCGGCGGACGCGAAGGTCGGCGAAGCGCTGAGCCTGCTGAAGGACTGGGACTACCGCATGGCCACCGACTCCCGGGCCGCCACCGTCTATGCGTTCTGGCTGCCCGAGGTCGTCAAACGCGTAACCGACCTGTATGTGCCGGCAAACGGGCGCGCGGCATTCGGCGAGCTTTCCACCCGCAAGACACTGGAAAAGCTGGCCACGCCCGATGCCGCCTTTGGTCCTCGTCCGGACCAGGGCCGCGACGCCCTGCTGTTGCAGGCGCTGGCCGATGGCCTCACGAAGCTCACCGCGAAGATGGGGCCGGACTCGAAGCAGTGGCAGTGGGGCAAGCTGCACCACATCCAGTTCGATCACAGCCTGGCCAGCCTGCTGCCGCCCGACACCGCCAAGGCGTGGGGCACGCCGCGCTATCCGGTCGGCGGCGACAACGACACGGTGCATCGCGCGACGTTCCGCAAGAGCGACTACCGCGTGACCAGCGGCGCGTCGTACCGCCAGGTGATCGACGTGTCCGACTGGGACAACTCGCGCGTGCAGAACGTGCCGGGCCAATCGGCGGATCCGCGCAGCCCGCATTACCAGGACCTGATCAAGGGCTGGGCGACGGGCGAGTATTTCCCGATGGCCTTCAGCCGGGCCAAGGTGGATAGCCAGCGGTCGGATACGCTGACGCTGCAGCCGGCGGGCAAGTGACCTGAGTTCCCGGCTGGTTTGCCGGGCGGTTTGCTTGGGTCGGTGTCAGACACCCGCCGAAGATGTCGTCAGCATGTGGCGGCATCACAACGGGTGTCTGACACCAAGGGTCCGAGCTTGTGGCGGCTTCACAACGGGTGTCTGACACCAACGGCCGAGCGTGTGGCGGCGTCACAACGGGTGTCTGACACCAAGGTTCGACGGGCGCCGGTTGTTGGGGCGATTCAACCCTGCGATGGCGCGGTTGATGTTTGTCATTTCGCGCCGTCATCTGCGGGCGGAGAATGCCGTCATGACCCTCTATCCCGTGCTGCTCATCGTGCACCTGCTTGCGGCCTTCCTGTTTGTCGGCACGGTCACTTTTGAGGTGCTGTTCCTTGAACCAGTGCACCGCCGCCTGCCGCCCGAGGTGCGCAAGGCGCTGGGTAGCCAGCTTGGGCCGCGCGTGCGTTCGGTGGTGCCGTGGTCGGTGGTGGTGCTGTATCTGGCGGGATTGGGGCTGGCGTGGCAGCACCGCGGCGCGCTGTCCGCGCCGCTGGCCTCATCGTTCGGCCTGCTGCTGTCCATCAAGATCGCGCTGGCCATCAGCGTGCTGATTCATGTGGCGACCGCGCTAGTGCTGGCCAGGCAGCGCAAGCTCACCGGTGCGCTGCAAGGGCGTCTGCACCTGAGCGTGTTCTGCCACATGCTGGCCATCGTCGTGCTGGCCAAGGCGATGTTCTACGTCACCTGGTGACCGGGCCAAGGGCGCTGACCGCGAACAGGGCGATAACCGCGCGGATCGCGCTAACGCCCCTCCACGCGAACCTCACCGTTTACTTGCGCTTGCCCGAGGCGTCCTGCTCCACCACCATGTCCAGCACGTAGACCTTGGAGGGCGCATCGGCGGGCGGGTTCTTCCAGTCGTAACGCTTGACGCGCAGCACGGTGCGCACGCCCTCCTGATGCTCAAACCCTTCGATCGACTGGTACAGCGGCTGCCACTTGTCCGGCGCCGGCAGCGCGATGCCCGCGTCATTGAACTTGCGTTCGCGCACCATCAGGCACTGATAGTGCGGAATCATCGGATGGCTGCATTCGGCGCGCTTGGCCGCCACTTCCAGGAACATGATCTGGCCCGCGCTGCCGTACAGCGTTTCCGGCGTGGGTTCGCCGACGAACTTCAGCACGCTGCCGTCCTGCGTCGTGAGGTCCAGCGTCGGCTCGGCCTTGTCGCCCGACATCGTCACGCGCAGATCGCCCTTCAGGCGCTGGGCGATCTCGGCATCGAGTTGCATCAGGCTTTGTTCGCAGGCCTTCATCGTCGACGCGAGATTCGCGATGGTCAGCACGCCGTTCTTGTACGTGTACCCGCCAAATTGCGCATTGCAGCCGCCGCGGATGTTCACGCCGTCGTCCTTGAAGGTCAGGCGCACCTGATGCTCGACGCCCTTTTGCAGCGCCGCGATGGACTTGCCCGCGGCATCGGTGGCGGCGGTCAGGCGCCAGTGGTAGGCGCTCAGGCCGGCCTGAGTTTCGGCGGACATGGTGGCGGAATCAGGCATGGACGATCCTTCGCGGGGTGAGGTCGTGGGCGCGCAGGCAGACAGCAGCGCCGCGCAGACGGATGCAAGAAGGATGGCTTTTTTCATGATTGGTTCCTGACGGCCGCGTGGCATTGACGAAAAGCGGGATTCTACGTCCGTGCCGTGGACGAAATTACCGCTGCGCGGCGCAGTCCGTTTCCAAATCTTGCGGCCGACCAGCCCGGGGCATCGTGATCGAACCGTCCGCGCGCCGTGTGCCCCGCATGGGAAATGTTCATCCGGCGGGCGCGGTCCGGCCCTCACGGCCAGCGCGGGCGCGATTACAGTCTGACACCTTCCCCGTCAGGCCCACGCGCGGCCGCGCAGGCCTGAACGCGCTACTTGGCAGCGGGATACACCGGGCTTGCCAGGCAAGCCTGCGCCCATTCGTAGTCGTCGGTATCGAAGATTTCGCCGTCGATCTTCGGCAGAGGCTTGTCGGCATAACTGAAATCGGGCGCTGCCGGCGACCGGTTCCAGTGGGTCTTGCCATTGCCGTCGTCGCACGCCTCGTCGGCGCTGCTGAACGAGCACGACGCGATGACCTTGGGCTTGCCGTTCACCACGCTGGCCACGTAGCGCTTCGTGTAGACGCCGCCGGAAGCCCAGTACTCGTCGACCGAGCAGACGCGGTCATTGTGCTGGTAGTGGCGGGTCGCGAAGCAGGAGTAGTTGTTGTAGTCGGGCGGCAGCACGTCGCACGACGACGCAAACCCGGCAAACGGACCGCCGGTGAACTGCGCCCGGAACTTGCGCTGATCCAGCGCCCGCGCGATCAGGACCGGCGTATCAGACCCCTTGGCCTTTTCCTTGAACTGGGCGCTGCGCGCCTGGATCAGGCTGCGCGCGGCCTGCGCGGGGGTCTTGCCGTCGGGCAGGAGCTCCGGCGACTCGATCAATCTTTCCAGTGCGTTGTCGCGCGCCGCCAGCCAACGCTTCTGGCCGTCGATCAGCATGGTGCGGATCTCGGCATCGGGCGCGGCTTTCAACAGTGCGCTGTAGCTGCGATTCAATTCCGCGTCGGCGGACACCGCGCCGCGGTCGGCGCAGATCAGCTTCTCGACGCCGGTGGATGCCTTCTTGCAATCGATGGCCAGCGCGGGCGCGGACAAGGAGAACAAGCCAGCCAGGGACAACAATCGTAGGGCGGGAATTCCAGGTTTCATCGGCTTCTTCTCGGGTTCGATGGCGGTTGAACAGCCCGCAATTCTGGCACGAAACCGGGGACGACCCCACAAACGCACGCCGCCGATCGCCCTTCCCGTTCGCGATCGGCGGCGGCCTCAACACGCGCTACAGCGCCGAGGCCATCGCCAGCCGCTCCGCGTAATGCGGTATCGACAGACGCTCGATGACGGCCTGCTGCTGCGCCCCGAACACGTCGCGCTCATCCGGCGAAGCAGAAATGTTCGGACGGTCGATGGTCAGCTTGATGGCGTTGCAGCTATCCACGAAGAACGTGCCGACCACGCGCTCGGGCGCCACGCCCAGCACCTGCGCCACATTGGCCGGGCAGAACACGTTCGAGCGCAACGCGGCCTCGTAATCAGCGGCCGAGTTGAACACGATGTCGAACGTCAGCCGGTTGATGCCCGCGTCCTTGCTGCGGACCACCACGGCCATGTCGAGCAGCGGTTGTTCGCGCTGGGGCGCGCCTTCAGGCGGCACGTCGGCGATCAGGGACAGCGTGCGGTCGTCCAGATTGCCCTGGTAGTCCGTGATGCCGATGTCGTAGTACCGCGGCCTGCCGGATCCGCTTTCCGTCCACGTTGCGCCGTTGGCGCGGAAGTAGGTGATCGGGAACATGCGGTTCTTGATGATGTCTTCGTTCTGCAGCAGGTGGTACAGCGTCCATTCGTAGGCATCGCCGGCATCCATGTCCATCCGCGAGCCGTCGCGCGCGGCGGCCAGCGACAGCAGGCGTTGCAGCTCGGCGTGATGGCGATCGGCGAGCACACGGGGATCGCGGTCGATGGTGCGCACAAGCGCGACCGGATGGCTCGCGTCGGCCTCATGGATTTTCCAGGTGGCGGCGCGCAGCGCGTCCGGAAATTCCGCCTGAACCAGCGTGATGACTGCGTCCTTGATCATCGGGTAATTGGCCTGGAACACCGGATCGCGCGTGCCGCTGGGAACCACCGCGCCGTACTGCCCATCTTCACGCCGGAAGCTCACCAGATTGGGCGACAGCGGATAGGCAATGTTGCCGGCGGTGGCCTTGCGCCCCGCGTAACCGTAATGAATCAGATAGTGGGTCAGCAGGCTGGCCAGCGTTTCGGCCGCCTGCGGCGTCGCCGCGCACGTTTCCACGATCAGACCCAGCTCCTTTTCGCCCGCGCGCAGCGGCACGGCCTGGACCCCGTTGCGGCCATAGACGAGCACGTCGCCAGGCACACGCGGCAGGTCCGCGGGATCCAGATGAACCAGCGACACCTTGCGCTTGCCCAGCCGCCGCGCGCCCTCCAGCTTGATGCTCCACGGCCAAGGCTTGCCCGCATGCACGAATTGGCTGTTGCGGATACCGGCGGTGCGGGCGTCGCGCGCGAAGAATTCCGTGTGTTCCATCGCCAGGATACCTTCGGGATAGAACTGCAGTTGCGGATGGCTTTCCTCGTACAGCGAATGCGCCGCAATCGAATACGGCGTGCAGCGCCGTCCGGAGTCCGGCGCCACGAAAAGCGCCGTGCCGTCGTCGTAGATCTCGGCAATCAGGCAATCCGACGGCGAGCCCGGATCGCAGGCCAGCGCGCCGCATTCCAGCACGTGGCCCACGTGATACGCCAGACCCGGATCGATACCGCGGCGGATCATGTCGGACGCGAACAGTGCAATGTCGCACGAGCGGCCTGCCAGCACGTACTTCGCGCCGCTTTCCAGCGCAGTGATGAGCGGATGCACGCCCATCTGACCCACGATGGTGCTCTCTTCGAGCGCCGCTGCATCCAGCTCCGGCCCGGCGCCCGTGGGCCGAAGCGCACCCGCGCGAAATTCGCGGATCACGCTGGCCGGGTCCAGCTCGGACCGGATGACAGCCACGGCGCGGTCCTTCACGCCCAGCTCGTCAAACACTTCCTTGGCGACGTCGATCATCCAGTCCAGGTTGCGGTTGCCGCCCGCCATGCCGCAGCTTCCCAGGATGACCGGACCCTCGATGCGTTCGCCCGCCTCGACCATGTGGCGAAAGTCCGCCTTCACGGCCTCGCGTTCGAAGTACTCGGTTCCCGTGCCCAGGTAATAGGGGCCGGCGTCCATCGATCCCGCATCCGAGATCACGGCATCGATCCGCCCTTCCAGCGCCTTTTGCAGCGATTCACGGGGAAAACCATATCCCAACGCGCCGCACGCGGACACCACGCGATAAACCAGCTTTGCCATCATCACTCTCCAGTTCTGCAGGCCGCAGACATTGCGGTTGCTGCATGAGCGTGAAGATTGCGCCTGCCGGCGAAGCTGGAAAAATACTGTGTCGATATGCGGGTATCGGCCGCGGATATGGCCTTTAGCGGCGCGTCAGGAAGGAAGCGGCTCCGCGCCGGCCAGTCCTTTTTCCTGCACCTGCTGCATCACGAACTCGCTGAGCAGTGTGCGCACCGCCTCGGCGGGCGGCGCCAGCGGCACGTCGTTGGACGCGATGACTGCCGCCGTCAGATAGACGGGCGGCTCGATCAGCACGGCGGACACCATCGCGTTTCCCGGCTGCCCCGAGAGATCGCCCAGCGGCAGGATGGTGTGGCCGATGCCCGCCTGCACCGCCGACAGCATGCCGGAAAAGACCTCGGTTTCCGCCACCACCTGCGGCGCGATGCCGGCCTCGGAAAACAGCCGGTCGAGCAGATTGCGTGTCATGTTGGGATGCGCGGGCAGGATGAGCGGCATGTCGGCCAGTTGCTCGAAGCGCATGGCGGACGGCCGGCGCCCGGGCTTGCGCGGGCTGATCACGAAAAGCCGTTGCCGGAACAGCGCTTGGCGCGCAAAACCCGTGGTCGGTTCGTCCTCGAACACCAGCGCCAGATCCAGCGAGCTGTCGCGGATGCGGGCGCCCAGCTGGCCGCTGGCATCGCTGCTGAAACGCAGGCTGATCTTGGGCAGCGCCGCCCGGCATTTTTCCATCAGTTCGCCCGCCAGAAACGACGCCAGCGTCGACGACATGCCGATGCGCACGACGCCCTGGATGTCGCCGCTGAGCGAGCGCACGATCTGCGGAATGCGCTCCATGCGGCTCAGGATGGATGCGGCTTCCGTGTAGAGCGCGGCGCCCGCGGCCGTGGGACGCGCGCCCCGCGCACTGCGATGCAGCAGCGTCACGCCCAGCTCTTCTTCCAATGCCGCGATCTGCTGGCTGAGCGCCGGCTGCGCCACCGGAATGAGCGCCGCCGCGCGGGAAAAACTGCCCGCCTCGACGATCTTCACGAAGTACCGGAGATGGCGCAGTTGCACGGAAACGCTCCGGTCAGAACGTCACCTTGACTGACGGCGCGCTGCGCTGGGCCTCGCCATGGAACACGGCTTCGATGTTGTTGCCGTCCGGATCCAGCACGAAGGCGCCGTAGTAGCCGGGATGGTATTCGCGGAATCCCGGCGCGCCGTTGTCCTTGCCGCCGTGAGCCAGCGCCGCTTTGTAAAACGCGTCGACCATCGCCTGATCTCGGGCCTGGAACGCCAGATGATGGCGTCCCGTCAACTGGCCCAGTGCGGCCTGGCTGTCAGCCGACGAGACAAAGAGCTCGTCCGCCCAGAAGTAGTCGTCGGCCGTGCCGCCCATCGGCACCTCCAGGGCATCGAACACCGCCTGGTAGAAGCGCTGACTGGCCGGCAGATCGCGCACGACAAGCTGGATGTGATCGATCAGACGGCCGCGATGGATCTCGTTGGTCTGCATGACATCTCCTTCCTGGTGGGGATCGGTCGACTATAGCGCCATCCGCTGCAGGCGATATGGGGGCTCGGTCAAACGGATACCACCGGGATGCATTGCCGGCTTGCCCATTCAGCCCGCCCGCCAATGACAAGGCCCGCATTGCCGTGTGGGGCAATGCGGGCCTGAATACAGCGGTCATGCGGGGTGTGCGCGGCACGCCCCCGGATTCGATCAGCCAAACACGCGGAAGCGCTCGGCGTCGTCCATGAAAGCCTTGTCGCCGAAACCGGCTTCGTTCGAGCCAAACGGCATCTGCGCGCGCAGCTTCCAGTAGGCGGGAACGTTCCATTCGCGCGCGACGGCGGCGTCGATCAGCGGGTTGTAGTGCTGCAGGCTGGCACCGACACCGGCGTTGGCCAGCGCGGTCCACACGGACAACTGGGCCATGCCGCCCGATTGCTCGGACCAGACCGGGAAGTTGTCGGCGTACAGCGCAAACTTTTCCTGCAGGCTGCGCACGACGTCCTGGTCTTCAAAGAACAGGATGGTGCCCACGCCGGCGGCAAAGCTCTTGAGCTTGGCTTCGGTCTTGTCGAAACCTTCGGCGGGCGCAACCTTGCGCACTTCTTCCGTAGCCAGGTTCCAGAGCTTGTCGCTTTCGGCGCCAAACAGGATCACGGCGCGCGAGCTTTGCGAGTTGAAGGAGGACGGGCTGTGCTTGATCGCTTCCTGGATCAGCGTGGTCAGTTCTTCCTTGGAGGCCGACAGGTTGCGGCCCAGCGAATACTGCGTGCGGCGCTGCTTGAGCGCTTCGAGATATGCGTTGCTCATTATTTGACCTTTCGACCAGTAGATAGAGATGACGATGGGAGGCATTCTACCGGCTCGACCATGACGCGAATACCCGTTCAAACGCACTTTGGCTGGAACATACTGTTCCACTGATGGTGCCAAAGGGGCTGTAAGGTGCGATCCGCGCGAGCAATCGGCCGCCTCCAGACGGCCGCGTTCAAACGTTTGATTTGGTCAGAGGTCCATGTCCAGGACGCGCGTCACCGTGTCGCAGGACGTGCATTGGCCCGCCACGATGAGATTGCTGAAGAAGTTCTGCACGGTGTCCGGATCTTCGTCCCAGAGTTCGTCCGTGCCGTCGTAGTCGAACTGGGCGAAGACGCTGAACCGCGTGCCCTGGCAGGCGGGGCAGGCAAAGGCCTGCGCCGCCCCCTCGCCGCGGATCTTGGCTGAGCAATCCAGCTCGCCGTGATAGCCGTGGATGTCGCTGTCGAACACCACGACATCCTCCGATGCGCCGTCCCATTTCACGGCCAGCGGCGACACGAATTCGTAGTCCTGGACGTGTTCGTTGTAGTCGCGCAGGTCAAAGCCCAGGATTTCGCCCGTCTGCGCGCCGCCGGCGCCTAGCAGGCGGAATGCGACCGCAACCTCGCCACGGTCTTCCACGATCAAGGGCGCGGGTGTCACGCGCACGCCATCCAGACAGCGTGGCGGGTGGGACAGAACGTGATCGAACGTGGGATCGGACATGCAGCGGGTCTCCAGTGAAGCGCGAAGATTGATGAGCGCGAGACTATAGCAATCGCTGTGGCCGGCGACGTATGGCCGGCCAGATCCCTCCATGCTTCAGTCGGCGCGGAACCCCGTCGCCTTCACGACGTCGGCCCAGCGCTTGGACTCCGCGGTCAGCAAGGCCTGCAGCGCCTGCCGGTCCGAGCCCACGACGACAAATCCCGCTTCGCCAAGCGTCTTCACGGCGGCAGGCTGGCGCAGCGCGGCGGCGCTGTCAGCCTGCAAGCGAGTCAGCACGGCCTCGGGCGTGCCGGCCGGCGCGAACAACGCGAACCAGGCACCGAAATTGACCGCGGGCAGGCCGCCCTCCGCGAACGTCGGCACGTCAGCCAACGCGGACGAGCGCTTCGCGCCGGTGGTGGCCAGCGCGCGCAGCTTGCCGCCCTGCACCTGGGGCGCGGCCAGGGCCGTCGTCACGAAGGCTGCCTGCACGCCGCCGGACACCAGTCCAGACACGGCATCGCCCGTCGACCGGTAATGGATGGCTTCGATCTTCAGGCCTGCCTCGCGCGCGAAAAGCTCCGCGCCGAAATGGCCGGGCGTACCCGCGCCGAAGGTGGCGAAGTTCACGCGGTCCGGCGCCTTCTTCGCGGCGTCGATGAACGCCGGCAGGTCCTTGTACGGCGAGCTGGCCGGCACCACCAGCACGAAGTCGGCCCGCACCACCTCGGAGATCGGCGCGAAGTCGCGCGGCGGATCGTAGTTCAGGTTGCGGTACGTGGCAGGCGAAATGCTGATCGAGCCGACCTCGCCCAGCAGCAGCGTCTGGCCGTCCGCCGGACTGCGCGCGACGTTCTGGGCGGCAATTTGCCCGCCCGCACCGACCTTGTTCTCCACCACCACGCTTTCGCCCAGCAGCGGTCCCATGTGCTGGGACAACGTGCGGGCCACGATGTCCGGCCCCGTGCCGGGCGGAAAGCCCACGTTCAGGCGCACCGGCCCATTGGGGAACTGGGCGGCTGCCGCAAGCGGCAGGCACAGCATGAAGCCGCCCAGCAGGCGGCGCAGCATCGTTTGCATGGTTGTCTCCTGGTTTTTTTAATGCCGCGGCGGCTGCCGCGGGTTCAGCAAATGCGATAGAAGCGCAATTCGACGCGGTCGGGATAACGCGCGCCGGTGCCGATGAACAGGCTTTCGTTCATCCAGCCGAGCGCGGGCGACGACGTTTCAAAGCGGGGATAGCTGCGAAAGTAGATGCGCGCCGGATCGACGGCTTCGCCGCGCGCCAGCCGCGCGATGTCCTCGGCGCTGCCCGTGCGGATGCCGGTGTTCTCGACATACACGCGCTCGCCTTCGGGCGTCTCGATCACGTAGCGTGCGTGGATGTCCGTGAATGTTGCCGAGCGGATGATCTGGAAGTCCGCGCCGCCGGGCAGCACTTTGCCCGACAGACGCGGACCGTCGACCGTGCCGCCTGTGATCGGGATCACGCGGCGCCGGCCCTGCGGCGTATCGCCCACTTCCTGCGGCGCGCCCACGTCGACCACCACTGTGGTCACGTGTTCCAGCCGGGGCGCGTGGGGTTCGTTGATGGCATCGGCGCCGCTCATGGCTTTTCTCCGCGGGCAAGGCGCAGCGCAGCGGGGTCAAAGCCCGCCAGCTGCTTGTAGCGCAGCGATACCGCCGCCAGCTCCTCGCCCGATATGACGTCGTTGATGTTCGCAAAGCCTTGCGGCGCGCGCTCTTCGGCCAACTGCATCACCTGTTCGGGGCCGTTCAAACGATTGCGCAGCACGATGCCGGCGGTGCGCGGCAGACGTTCGGCCTCGTACTCCAGCAGCGCGATCTCTGCTGAACGCGCCTTGCCCTGCACCGCCTGATCCAGCCAGTCGGCCAGGGAGCGCGCATCCAGGATCGCCTGGGCCGATCCGTTCGAGCCGATCGGATACATCGGATGCGCCGCGTCGCCCAGCAGCGTAAAGCGCCCGCGCGTCCAGCGCGGCAAGGGGTCGCGGTCCACCAGCGGGAATTCGTAGATCGCCTCGGCGCCGTCGATGATGGCAGGGATGTCGATCCAATCCCAGCGCCAATCGGCAAAGCGGTCCGCGAAGACGGACTTGTCGACCTTGCGGTTCCAGTCGGTGGCGGGCAGTTCCGCGCCGGGGATCGACAGCTCGGCGATCCAGTTGATGAGCGAACGGCCTTGTTTGCGCAGCGGTTCGGAGATCGGATAACAGACGAATTTCTGGTCCTGGTGACCCGCCATGAACATGCTGCGCCCGTCCAGATACGGCGGCGCCTCGGTCACGGCGCGCCACAACATGCGCCCGGAAAAACGGGGCTCGTCCCCGACGGGATGAAGCTGACGGCGCAGTGCCGAGTGGATGCCATCGGCGCCCACCAGGATGTCGCCGTGCACGGCCTGCAGCGCGTTGTCCGCGCGGCGGCGGAACTGCGCGTGCACGCCCGCCGCATCCTGGCTGGCCGATTCCAGCACCATGCCCGGCACGATGGCATTCGGGCCGAGCCGGTCGCGCACGGCCTGCGCCAGCAGCATCTGGAATTCGCCGCGATGCACCGAAAACTGCGGCAGCGGATAACCGGCCTCGAGGCCGCGCGGCTCGCGCCAGATCGGCTGGCCGAGCTTGTTGTAGTAGTGAAGCTGCGAGGTCTCGATGGCGCGTTCGGCCAACTGGGGCATGAGGCCCAATTGTTCGATCTCGCTGACCGCATGGGGCAGCAGATTGATGCCGACGCCCAATGGCCGCAATTCCTGCGCGCTTTCATAGATGCGGCAGCCGATGCCGCGCCGATGCAGCATCAGCGCAAGGGTCAGCCCGCCGATCCCGGCCCCGGCAATGACGATATGCATGTCTACTCCTGGTCTTATTTGTTATGCAACATAACAAAATAGCCACGCGTTTCGCACGAGGGATTTCCCGCAATCCGGTGGCGCGGCGGCGAGGCGTGCATTAGTGTTGAGGCCCCGTTTCACGATCTGCCCCCGATGTCCAGAGCCTCCGCCCCACGCCCTCGCCGCCCTGCTGCCCGCGGCGAACACTTCGATCCGCATGTGCCCGGCATTCAGTACGGCGCGCTGGACGATCTGGTGGGCTACGCCATCCGCCGCGCGCAGATCCTGATCTACGAGGACTTCCTGGCCGCGCTGGCGCCGTGGGACATCACGCCGCAGCGTTATTCGGCACTGACGCTGATCGCCGCCAATGAAAACCTCAAGCTCACCGACCTGGCGCGCATCCTGGGCATTGCGCGCTCGGGCGCGGTGCAGATCGTCAACCAGTTGCAGGAACTGGGCTACGTGGAGCGCCAGGAAGCCGAACGCGACCGGCGCGCCTACGCGCTCGCCATGACGCCGGCCGGCCACACCGCGCTGGCCGCCATCACCGAGGCCGTGCAGGCGCACGACGCGCGTATCAGCGGGAAGCTGGGCGCGGCGGATCGGCGAAAACTGATCGGGCTGCTGGGCAAGCTGGGGTAGCGCGGCTTCCCTCTCCACGCAGGGCTGCGCCGCATTGCGCGCGCCTTTCGCGCCCATGCGGGCATTCCCCTATTACTCCAGCCGCGTCAAAAAACTATCGTATTCGAGAATTATCAAATAAGAGAATTCTCGCTTCCGACAAAATGACTGCTGAAACCCTATACGACTTTGCCGTGGTCGGCGCCGGGATCGCCGGCGCCTCCGTGGCCTACCGCCTCAGCGCCTCGGCGTCCGTGGCAGTGCTGGAACGCGAGTCCCAACCCGGTTATCACTCCACCGGCCGCTCCGCCGCCATGTTCATGGAGACCTACGGCACCACGCAGATCAAGGCGCTTACGCGCGCCAGCCGCGCGTTCTACGAGCATCCGCCCGAAGGCTTCTGCGAGCATCCGCTGCTTAGCCCGCGCGGCGTGCTGTACATCGCAACGCCGGACCAGAAGGATCTGCTGCAGGAAGTGTTCGAAGACTTCCACCGCCAGTCGCCCAACGTCACGCTGATCGACGCCGCGCAAGCGGTGGCCCGCGTGTCCTGCCTGCGCGAAGACCAGCTCTGCGGGGCGATCGAGGAACCCGACGCGCGCGACATTGACGTGCATGCCCTGCATCAGGGCTTTCTGCGCGGCATGAGCCGCCAGGGCGCGGTGCTGCACAACAATGCCGAATTGACCGGCGCCGCGTTCGAGAACGATGTCTGGACGCTGACCCTGGCCGACGGGCGCCAGATCCGAGCGCGCGCCGTCGTCAACGCCGCGGGCGCGTGGGCCGACCACACGGCAACGCTGTGCGGGGCCGCCCCCGTCGGCCTGCAACCCTGCCGCCGCACCGCCTTTACCTTCAGCGGTCCGGAAAACGTCGATTTTTCGCACTGGCCCGCCGTGGTCGGCGTGGACGAAAGCTATTACTTCAAGCCGGACGCCGGACAACTTCTGGGCTCCCCCGCCAATGCCGATCCGGTCGACGCGCACGACGTGGTGCCCGAAGAGCTGGATGTCGCAACCGGCATCTACCGCATCGAAACCGCCACGTCGCTGACCATCCGCCGCCCGAAGCACATCTGGGCCGGCCTGCGCTCGTTCGTGCGCGATGGCGATTTCGTGGTGGGCTGGGACGCGGCCACGCCGGCCTTCTTCTGGCTGGCCGCGCAAGGCGGCTACGGCATTCAGACCGCCGCCGCCACGTCCGAGCTTGCCGCCGCGCTGCTGACGCGCCAGCCCCTACCCGATCACCTGCACGCGCACGGCGTCAATGCCGACGCCGTGCGGCCCGAGCGCTTGCGCTGATCCAGTCACCGTTAACCGAGACCCCGACATGACCGCCATCACCCGATACCCCAGCAGCCTGCCCCTGCCCTTCTCGCGCGCCACTCAGGCGGGCGGCTTTTTGTTCCTGTCCGGGCAGATCCCGCTGGATGCCGACGGCCAGGTCGTGCGTGGCGATATCACCGCCCAGACGAATGCCGCCATCGAGCGCATCAAGGACACGCTCGCACTGGCCGGCGCCAGCCTGAAGGACGTGGTTCGCGTGACTGTGTGGTTGACCGATCTGGCGCTGTTCGCGCAGTTCAACGAGGCCTACCGCAGCCATTTCTCTTCCGATTTCCCCACGCGCTCCACCGTCGAGGCCAAGCTGGCCATGGACGTGGATGTCGAGATTGAAGTGCAGGCCTGGCTGGGCGACAGCCAGCCCAAGGGTCCCGCAGCCGCCTGACGCCGTATTCGTTCGATTGCATGACACCGCCAGGCCCACGCCTGGCGGGGCGACACCCCCCAGCGCGCGCCCCGATGCCCGCGCCCTCAAAGCCCCTCTCTAGCGCGGAGCGTCATTCATGAAGATCTTTTCCGGGTCCCTGGCGACCGAGACGAACACCTTCTCCCCCATTCCGACCGGCCTGGCTTCCTACCGGGCGCGCGGCTACTTCCCCGCCGGCCAGCATCCGGACCGCATGCAGATGTTTTCGGGTCCGCTGTGGGCCGCGCGCCAGCGCGCCGCGGGCAAGGACTGGACGCTGATCGAAGGCTTGACCGCAGGCGCGACGCCGGCCGGCATCACCACCCGCCACGCCTACGAGACGCTGCGCGATGAGCTGCTGGACGACCTGCGCCGCGCGGGCAAGGTGGATATCGCACTCTTCGGCCTGCATGGCGCGATGGTCGCCGACGGCTACGACGACTGCGAAGGCGACCTGCTGCGCCGCGCGCGGGAGATCGTCGGCCCGGACGCCGTGATCGGCGCAGAACTCGATCCGCACTGCCACCTGACGGACGCGATGGTAGAGAGCGCCGACTTCCTGGTCTGTTTCAAGGAATACCCGCATACCGACATCCTGGAACGTGCGTTCGACCTGGTCGACCTGTGCGTGGCGCGCGCCGAGGGCCGCATCAACCCCACGCGTGCGGTCTACGACTGCGAAATGATCTCCATCATGCACACCAGCCGCGAGCCGATGCGCAGCTTCGTGGACCGCCTGCTAGCGATGGAAGGCAAGGAAGGCGTGCTGTCCGTGTCCATCGCCCACGGCTTTCCGTGGGGCGACACGCCGGACATGGGTTCGAAGGTGCTGGTCTATACCGACGGCGACGCCGCGCAGGCCGAGGCGCTGGCGCGCACGCTGGGCGAAGAGATCATCGGTTTCCGCGATCAGCTGGCGCCGCCCTACCCCGGCGCGGACGAAGCGCTGGACCAGGCGCTGGCGCACAAGGAATTCCCGGTGGTGCTGGCCGATTCGGCCGACAACGCCGGCGGCGGCGCGCCCAGCGATGCCACCTTCATCCTGGAACGCGTGCTGGCGCGCGGCATCACCGATGTCGCCACCGGCCCGTTCTGGGATCCGGTTGCCGTGCAACTGTGCTTCGAGGCCGGCGAAGGCGCGCAGATCAAGCTGCGCGTGGGCGGCAAGGTGGCGCCGGTGTCCGGCCAGCCGCTGGACCTGGATTGCGAGATCCTGGCGCTCAAGCGCGACGCCGTCATGACTGGTCTGGCCGGCACACCTGCGCTGCTGGGCGACGTGGCCGTCGTGCGCACCGGCGGCGTCACCCTCGTCATGACCACCTCACGCACCCAGGCCATGGGCACCGACCTTTTCACGCAATTCGGCGTGGACCTGGCCGCGATGAAACTCGTCATCGTGAAGTCTTCGCAGCATTTCTATGCCTCGTATTCCAAGGTCGGCCGCCACGTCATCTACGTCGAAACGCCCGGCGCCATCACGAATGACCTCAACACGCTGCCGTTCGTGAAGCGCAAGCTGCCGAAATGGCCCTTCAAGGCCTGAGGCGGGGGCCGAGGACCAATCACCATTGCCGCCCATGACGGGCAGACCAGAACCAACAAGGGGAAATCCATGATCAGACGTTTCAGCCTGCTGGGAGCCGCCGCGCTCCTGGCCATGAGCGCCGCGACCGGTGCACTCGCCCAGACCAAGACGCTGCGCCTCGTGCCGCACGCCGACCTGAAGACGCTGGACCCGCATTTCAATACCGCCTACATCACGCGCAACCACGGCTACATGGTGTTCGACACCCTGTTCGCGCAGGACAGCAAGGGCCAGGTCAAGCCGCAGATGGTGGAAACCTGGACCACGTCCGAAGACGGCAAGACCTGGACCTTCACCCTGCGTCCCGGTCTGAAGTTCAACGACGGCACGCCGGTGACGGCCGAGGACTGCATTGCGTCGATCCAGCGCTGGGCAAAGAAGGACACGCTGGGCCAGGCCATGATGGCGGCCGGCGCAGAATTTGCCGCCACCAACGAAAACACGTTCACGCTGACGCTGAAAGAGCCCTTCGGCCTCGTGCTGGACGCGCTGTCCAAGCCTTCGGGCATGCCGCCCTTCATCATGCCCAAGCGGCTGGCCGCCACTGATCCGAACACCCAGGTCACCGAAATGGTCGGCTCGGGTCCGTTCCTCTTCAAGCGCGATGAATGGGTGCCCGGCAACAAGGTCGTCTATGTGAAGAACCCGGCCTACGTGCCGCGATCCGAAGCGCCTGACGGCCTGGCGGGCGGCAAGAACGTGAAGGTGGACCGCGTGGAATGGGTCTACATCCCCGATGGAAACACGTCGACGGCCGCGCTGATGAACGGCGAGGTCGACATGATCGAACAGGTCACGCCCGACTTCCTGCCGGTGCTGGAATCCAACCCGGACATCACGCTGAGCACGTCGGTGGCCTCGCAAGGCATGGTGATCCTGAATTCGCTGCATCCGCCGTTCAACAACCCGCTCGCGCGCCAGGCGGTGTACTACCTGGTCAGCCAGAAGGAAATGCTGACCGCGATGGGCTACCCGGACAAGTACCGGGTGGACTACTGCGCCACCATGTACATCTGCGGTTCGCCCCTGGCCACGGACGCGGGCGCCGCGCCCTACGCCAAGACCGATCCCGCACGCGCCAAGCAACTGCTGCAGGAAGCCGGCTACAAGGGCGAGAAGGTGGTGCTGCTGTACCCCACCGATCACCTGAGCGCCCCGGCCGTCATGGTGCTGGCGCAGAACCTGAAGAAGGCCGGCGTGAACGTGGACCTGCAGTCGATGGACTGGGCCTCGCTGGCCGGCCGCCGCCTGAAGAAGGATCCGCCCGCTCAAGGCGGCTGGAACATCTTCCTGACCTGGGGCGGTTATTTCGACGCCAGCACGCCGGTCACTAACCCGTGGCTGTCCGCCGCCTGCGGCAACAGCCTGCCGGGCTGGCCGTGCGACAAGGAACTGGACACCCTGCGCACCAGCTGGATCCGCGAGACCGACGCCGCCAAGCGCAAGGACCTTGCCGCGCAGATCCAGGCGCGCGCCTACCAGACCGTGCCTTACGTGATGTGGGGCGAATTCAAGCCTGTCTTCGCGGTGCGCGGCTTGAAGCAGACCGATCTGATCAAGTCCGGCATTCCGGTGATGTGGAACATCGAGAAACCGTAAGGCAGACGCCGGGCGCCGTGCGCGCCCGGCCGCAAGCCGGGGGGAATCCAGCGTGAAATTCATCCTGCGCCGCATCGCGGCCGTCATACCCGTCATGGCCGTCGTGGCCGTCGTGGTGTTCCTGCTGATACACCTGTCGCCGGGCGATCCCGCGGCGGTCATCGCAGGCGACAACGCCACCGCCGACGACGTCGAAAAAATCCGGCAGAACCTGGGGCTGGACAAGCCGCTCCTGCAGCAGTTCGTCATCTGGATCAGCCATATCGCCGTCGGCGACCTGGGCACCTCGATGTCCACGCAGATGCCCGTGTCGCAGCTCATCGCCCAGCGCATGGGCCCCACGATCTCGATCGCGCTCTTCACGATGCTGTTTGCCGTGCTGGCCGCGATTCCGCTGGGCGTGCTGGCCGCGTGGAACGCCGGCAAGTGGCTGGACAGGCTGGTCATGGTGGGCGCGGTCTGTGCGTTCTCGGTGCCGGTGTTCCTGATCGGCTACAGCCTGGTGTACGGATTTTCCATCAAGCTCGGCTGGCTGCCGGTGCAGGGCTACAAACCGCTGGCCGATGGCCTTGTGCCTTACCTGCGCCACCTGGTGCTGCCCTGTCTGTCGCTGGGCCTGGTCTACATGGCCCTGCTCACGCGGATGACGCGCGCCACCATGCTGGAAGCCCTGTCCGAAGACTACATCCGCACCGCGCGCGCCAAGGGCCTGTCGTCCGGTCCCATCGTCTGGCATGCGCTGAAAAACGCCGCCAACCCCATCGTCACCACCATCGGCGTGGGCGTGGCGCTCCTGATCGGCGGCGTGGTCGTAACGGAAACCGTGTTTGCGATCCCCGGCCTGGGCCGCCTGACCATCGACGCCGTGCTGCGCCACGACTACCCAGTCATCCAGGGCGTGCTGCTGGTGGCCTCGGGCATCTACGTGCTGATCAACCTGCTGGTCGACCTGAGCTACCGGCTCTTCGATCCGCGCATCCGCTACTGAGAAGAGGCAACGCATGAACACGACCACCCTGCCGCTTCCCGCCGCGCGCCCGCGCCTGCAGCGCGCCTTCCGATCCGTGCGCCGCCATCCCATGCTGTATGCCGGCGGCGCCATCCTGCTGGTGCTGGCCGCCATCGCGCTGGCCGCGCCGTGGCTGGCCACCGTCGATCCGCAAGACATCAATCCCATGGCGCGCATGAAGCCCCCGTCGGCCGAGCATCTGTTCGGCACCGATGCGCTGGGCCGCGACGTCTATTCGCGCACCGTCTGGGGCGCCCGCATCTCGCTGCTGGTCGGCATCGTGGTGGCGGTCGTCTCCACCGTGGCCGGCGTGGTGCTGGGCATGATGGCGGGTTACTTCCGCCGCATCGACGCCGTCATCATGCGCATCATGGACGGCCTGATGGCCATTCCCGGCGTGCTGCTGGCCATTGCGCTGATGGCCACGCTGAAGGGCGGGCTGGGCACCGTCATCATCGCCATCGTCGTGCCCGAAGTGCCGCGCGTCGTGCGCCTGGTGCGCGCGCTGGTCCTGACCATCCGCGAACAGCCGTACATCGAGGCCGCCGTCTCGGTCGGCACGCGCGTGCCGTCGATCCTGCTGCGCCACATCCTGCCCAACCTCTTCGCGCCGCTGATGGTGCAAGCCACGTTCATCGCGGCCTCGGCCATCCTGACCGAAGCGGTGCTCAGCTTCCTGGGCGTGGGCATCCCGCCGCACATTCCGAGCTGGGGAAACATCATGGCCGAAGGCCGCAACTTCGTGGCCGTGGCGTTCCACATCATCCTGTATCCGGGCCTCTTCCTGGGCGTGGCCGTGCTGGCCGTCAACCTGGTCGGCGACGGGCTGCGCGACATGCTCGATCCCCGTCTGGCCAAGAAGCTGTAGGAGCGCACATGCAAACCCAACCCGTCCTGCGCGTGCAAGACCTCACCACCTGTTTCGACGGCGACGACACCACCGTGCTGGCCGTCGACAAGCTATCGTTCGACCTCCTGCCCGGCGAAACGCTGGGTCTGGTCGGCGAATCGGGCTGCGGCAAGAGCGTCACGTCCCTGTCCATCATGCGGCTCTTGCGCGCCCCTGGCCGCGTCGCGGGCGGCAGCATCGAATTCGACGGCCGCGACCTCCTGGCGCTGCCGGAAAAATCGATGCGCGCCATCCGCGGCAACCAGATCTCGATGATCTTCCAGGAGCCCATGACGTCACTGAATCCCGTCATCACGGTGGGCAAGCAGATCAGTGAATCGCTCATGCTGCACCAGGGCCTGTCGCGCAAAGAGGCGCTGGTGCAGGCCGAGGCGTTGCTGGACCTGGTGCAGATCTCCGACCCCGCGCGCCGCGTGCGCGAGTATCCCTACCAGCTCTCGGGCGGCATGCGCCAGCGCGCCATGATCGCCATGGCGCTGGCCTGTCAGCCCAAGGTGCTGATCGCTGACGAACCCACCACGGCGCTGGACGTCACCATCCAGGCGCAGATCCTGCACCTGTTGCGCGACATCCAGGCGCGGCTTGGCACGGCCATCGTGCTGATCACGCACGACCTGGGCGTGGTCGCGCAGATGTGCCAGCGCGTCATCGTCATGTATGCCGGCCGCAAGGTCGAGGAAGGCAGCGTGGACGACGTGCTGGACCGCCCGCAGCATCCGTACACCCAGGCGCTGATCCGTTCGCTGCCCGACTTCGTCGACGGCCAGGACCACACTGCCCGGCTTGCCGAGCTGCCCGGCATCGTCCCCGTCAGGACGCCCGTGTCGCGCGGCTGCGCCTTTGCCGCGCGTTGCCCCGAGGCCCTGCCGCGCTGCACCGAGGAAGCGCCGTCCGCCACCGACGCCGGCGCGCGCCACCGCGTCTGGTGCTGGGCGCGCCAGGACGCCCCCGCGCCCGCCGCCCTGACTGCCTGAGACGCATGAGATCCGCCATGAATCTGCACGACATTCCCCTCGCGTCTTCCGCGCCCGCGGCCACCGCGGTGCCCATGCTGGAAGTCATCGGCTTGAAGAAGCACTTTCCTGTGGACAGCGGGCGCGGCGCCAAGGTGCTGCGCGCCGTCGACGGCATCTCGCTATCGGTGCCGCGCGGCCAGACGCTCAGCCTGGTCGGCGAGTCCGGCTGCGGCAAGTCCACCACCGGCAAGTGCCTGATCCGTCTGACCGACCCCACCGAGGGCCGCATCCTGCTCGAAGGCGAGGACCTCGCCAAGATGAACAGCGGCCAGTTGCGCGCCATGCGCCGCCGCATGCAGTTCATCTTTCAGGATCCGTTTTCGTCGATGAACCCGCGCATGCGTGTGCGCGACATCATCGGTGAGCCGCTGCGCAATTTCGGCCATGACCGCGAGGCCATCCGCGAACGCGTGGCGCAGTTGCTGGCGCGCGTCAGCCTGCGGCCCGATGCGGCCGACAAGTATCCGCACGAATTCTCGGGTGGCCAGCGCCAGCGCATCGTGATCGCGCGCGCCCTCGCGCTGGACCCTGGCCTCATCGTGTGCGACGAGCCGGTGTCAGCGCTGGACGTGTCGGTGCAGGCGCAGGTCATCAACCTGCTGATGGACCTGCAGCGCGACCTGGGCCTGACCTACGTGTTCATCTCGCACGATCTGAGCGTCGTGCGCCACATCAGCCACCGCGTGGCCGTGATGTACCTGGGCAAGATCGTCGAGATCGGCACGCGCGACGCGATCTTTGACCGCCCGGCGCATCCGTACACCCGCGCGCTGCTGGCCGCCGTGCCGTCCGCGCGCCAGGGAGAGCGCAATCCGGTCGAGGTCCTGAAGGGGGAAATCCCCAGCCCGCTGTCGCCTCCATCCGGCTGCGCGTTCCGCACCCGCTGTCCGATGGCGCAGCCGCGCTGCGCCGAAGAAACGCCCCAGCCCCGCCAGGTCGCTGCCGAACAGCAGGTCGCCTGCCACTTTGCCTGATCCCCGCATTGCCTGATCCATCCAGCCGGAGAACCGAATGTCCCAGCCCGACGCCACCCCGTTTGACTACATCCTCGCCGGCGGCACCGTCATCGACGGCACCAACGCCCCCGGCCAGCGCGCCGACGTGGGCGTGCGCGGCGACCGCATTGCCGCCGTGGGCGACCTGTCCGGCAGCGCCGCGCAACGCCGCATCGACGTGACGGGCAAAGTGGTGGCGCCCGGCTTCATCGACTCGCACACCCACGACGACAACTACCTGCTCAAGCGCCGGGACATGACGCCCAAGATCTCGCAGGGCGTCACCACCGTCGTCACGGGCAACTGCGGCATCAGCCTGGCGCCGCTGGCCCACGCACATGCCAGCCCGCCCGCGCCGCTGGACCTGCTGGACGAAGGCGGCTCGTATCGCTTCGAACGTTTCTCCGATTACCTGGACGCCCTGCGTGCCACGCCCGCCGCCGTGAACGCCGCCTGCATGGTCGGCCACTCCACGCTGCGCGCGGCCGTCATGCCCGACCTGCAGCGCGCCGCCACGCCGGATGAAGTGCAGGCCATGCAGACGCTGGCCGACGACGCGCTGGCCAGCGGCGCCATCGGCATCTCCACCGGCACGTTCTACCCGCCAGCCGCCCAGGCCACCACCGAAGAAATCATCGAAGTCTGCCGCCCGCTCAACACGCACGGCGGCATCTACGCCACCCACATGCGCGACGAGGGCGAACACATTGTGGCGGCGCTGGAAGAGACCTTCCGCATCGGCCGCGAACTGGACGTGCCGGTCGTGATCTCGCACCACAAGGTCATGGGCCAGCCCAACTTCGGCCGCTCCGCGGAGACCCTGCCGCTGATCGAGGCCGCGATGGCCAAGCAGGACGTCTCGCTGGACGCCTATCCCTATGTAGCCGGCTCCACCATGCTCAAGCAGGACCGCGTGCTGCTGGCAGGCCGCACCATCATCACCTGGTGCAAGCCTCTTCCCGAACTCAGCGGGCGCGACCTGGACGAGGTCGCCGCCGAGCGCGGCAAGTCCAAATTCGACGTGGTGCCCGAGCTGCAACCGGCCGGCGCCATCTACTTCATGATGGACGAGCCCGACGTGCAGCGCATTTTGAAGTTCGGCCCCACCATGATCGGCTCGGATGGCCTTCCCCACGATGAGCGTCCGCACCCGCGCCTGTGGGGCACCTTCCCGCGCGTGCTGGGCCATTACTCCCGCGACCTGGGCCTCTTCCCGCTGGAAACCGCGGTCTGGAAAATGACCGGCCTGACCGCCGCCAAGTTCGGCCTGGCCGAACGCGGGCAGGTGCAGCCAGGCTACTTTGCCGACCTCGTGGTCTTCGATCCGGCCACGGTGGCCGACGCCGCCACCTTCGAACGCCCCACCGAACGCGCGGCCGGCATTCACTCGGTCTACGTGAATGGCGCGCCCGTGTGGGAGGACCAGGCCTTCACCGGGCAGCACGCCGGCCGCGTCCTGGCGCGGAGCGCCGTTGGGATCGCCGCTCCGGGCAACGCCGGGAGCGCCGCATGACCGCCCGCAAGCTCCACCTTGCCGTCGCGCAGCTGGGCCCCGTCCAGCGCAGCGACACCCGGGTCCAGGTCGTTCGCCGGCTGATCGACCTGCTGGAAGACGCCCACAGCCGCGGCGCGGCGTGGGTGACGTTTCCGGAGCTGGCGCTGACCACGTTCTTTCCGCGCTGGTCCATCGACGATCCCGCCGAGGTGCAGGCGTTCTTCGAAACCGAAATGCCGGGCCCCCTGACCCGCCCCCTGTTCGACGCGGCGCGCGACAAGGGCGTCGGCTTCTATCTGGGCTACGCCGAGCTGGCGGACGGCGTGCAGTACAACACCAGCATCCTGGTCGGGCGCGACGGGCAGATCGTGGGCAAGTACCGCAAGATCCATATCCCCGGCGACGCGCAGGCCGTCGACGGAGCGCCCCTGCAGCACCTGGAGAAGAAGTATTTCGCGGTCGGCGACCTGGGGTTTACCGTCTGGCAGACCCCGGACGCCGCCATCGGCATGTGCATCTGCAACGACCGGCGCTGGCCCGAGACGTTCCGCGTCATGGGACTGCAAGGCGTGGAGGTCGTCATGGCCGGGTACAACACGCCCTCCGGCTACGTGCAATGGAACGAGCCGATCCACCTGCGCATGCACCACCACCTGCTGTCGCTGCAGGCCGGCGCCTACCAGAACGCCTGCTGGGTGGCTGCCGCCGCCAAGGCCGGCGTCGAGGAAGGCAACCCCATGATCGGCGGATCCTGCATCGTCGCGCCCACCGGCGAAATCATGGTGCGCACGTTCTCCGAGGAGGACGAAGTCATCAACTTCGTCTGCGACCTGTCGGTGTCGGATCACTACCGCGCCAACATCTTCAACTTCGCCGCCCACCGCCGGCCCGAGCACTACCGGATGATCGTCGAACGCACCGGCGCCCAGCCTCCCGCCTGACCCGGCCCACCCCGTACAATCCGGCTACACGCGGCGGGGCTTGCGGGCCCTGCCCCTGCCCTCAACCCTATAAGCCAGACCGCTACATGGCCCCAACCGGCAACACATCCCCGCCCGAAATCGTGGGCAAGGAAGAAATGGGCGCCCGCCTGCGCGCCGAGCGCAAGGCCAGGAAGATGACCTTGCAGGCACTATCCAAGGCCAGCGGCATCGCGGTGTCGACGCTATCGAAGGCCGAACTCGGCCAGATCGCCCTCAGTTACGAAAAATTCGCCGCGCTGGCCCGCGCGCTCGACATCGACATGACCCGCATGTTCATGCTGCGCGACGCCGCGCAGGCCGCGGTCGCCCCCACCTTCGTCAAGAACCGGCTCAGCGACGCCCGCGACTACATCACCGAGAACTATCACTACCGCCTGCTGATGGGCGAATACCCCGGCAAGAAGATGCTGCCGATGGTCGCCATGATCGATTCGCGCAAGGTCGTGGAGTTTGAAGACTATATCCGCCACCCGGGCCAGGAGTTCGTCGTGGTCCTGTCGGGCAAGGTCCGCATCCAGTTCGAAAACGGCGACAGCGTCGTGCTGAACCGGCTGGAATCGGCGTACTTCGACAGCAGCATCGGCCACGTTTATCTGTCGCTGAGCAGAAAGCCGGCCGAGGTGCTGGCCGTGTGCAGCGATATGGAGGATGTGCCGGAGCGGTTGAAGGGGGCGTAATGACGTGGCGCCGCGCCAACTGCTTACTTGGCTGAAGCGGCGCCTTGGGATGACCCAGCTGAATCCGTTGCGGGCGAGAGCATCCTGGACGCCTCTCGTGACAGATCCACTCCTTTTCCATCTGGCTTGGACCTCGTCCAGGCGTACGAGCCCACGCGTGACTGATCGGAGAGGCAGGCCGCCACCGCGTGCGTACCGCTCAAGTCCACGATGTTGATCCGCAGCCGCGGCTTGTCCCGGGAGAGCTGCACAGCCGTTGCACAGATATCCTGGCCGCATTCGTCCGCGCCGGCCAGGAACAGGAATATCAGGGCATCGCGCTTGACGCCATCGACGGTCGCTGCCGCGATCTTCAATCCGTCGGCCAACGCCGCCTTGCCCTCGTTCTGCGTGGATTTCAGAGCCTGCAGGAGTTCCGCTCGGTTCGCCGATGGGAAAGCGCCCTGACTGTGTGGCATTCCACACTGCATTGCTGGGAACGTGACGAGACGCGTATCGGTGACGTCCGGCAATCGGTCGACGATCCGTCGAATCTCATCGTGGCCAATGACCCGGCGTTCAGGCCCGCCGATCTTTTCCGGCGCTGCCTTCATACGCGCTGCCGTTTCCAGCACGAACACCAGTTCCGTGGGCCATTCCGGCGTGCGATCCGGCTCTGCTTTGGGCTCAGGGCTGAGTGCAGGCAAAGCTGGGCCGCTCGGAGATGCCGGCTGCCGGTACCACCACCATGCGCCAGCCAGGAGCAGCGCGAGCAACAGCGCCCCTCCCACCGCAAGCCAGCGCCAGAGAGCGAAGGACGGCGCCGGCGCGCCGCCCGCAGCCGGAAGCGTGGGCGCCGCATCCTGCAGGCGAATCAGCAGGCGCCCGTCCACGCCATACAGCTTGTCCAGATCGGGCGGAACCCGCAGCGCCTCTATCTGCTGCGCCTGGTGCTCCATCCCGCGCGCTCGCATGGCCTCTGCCAGGCCACCAAGGGTGGCGACATGCGCATCATAGGCGCGAAGCAGCGCCTGCTGGGCGTCCTCAGACAGGGCGGCATACTGCGTCACCGCCCCCTGCTGGGAAGTCCACCACTCGAGCACCCCGTCCGCGCCAATCCGGGGCACGGCGTACGTCGCCGCCACGCCCGGCGCGAAATGCTTGCGGATCAACTCGATCAGCTCGCCGTAGGTGCCGGACAGCGACGCCTCCGACACGTTCCCTCGCGGGTCCCGCAAGAAGCGTTGCATGGATAGTCTCGAAGTTTGGGCTTACGGAGGCGTCAAGGAACGAGGCCCATGCTCTTTTGCAGCCTGAGCACTTCGGCCTGCTTGGCCTTGATCTGCGCTTCCAGGGCGGCATCCGAAACATTGACGTTGATGGGCGTCTTCAGTGCCCGTTCCGACTGTGCCAGTTGCCGCTTGAGCTCCTCGCTGTTCTTGGACTTGGCCCGCGCCTGATCCAGCAACTTCTGGACCGATGCTGACAGCGCGTCACGCGCCTTGGTCTTTTCCGCCAAGGACTTGCCAATTGACGCCCGCTGCGCCTCCAGATCGGCTAGCACCTGCCTGGCTTGCGCATTTTCGGCTTGAGCCGCCCGTATGTCGTCTTCGCGCTGTGCCACGTGTTTGCCATAGCCTCCGCCCACGTCGCAGTTCATTTTGGTGATGAAACCGGCGTTCGTGTTCGATGGATCACAATCGGCTGCCGTCGTTGCGCAACCGGCCAGAACGAACAGCGCCACGATCGGAGCAAGCTGCGCAACTCGCGTCATCAAGCGCTTCATGCCTTTTGCTCCCCGAGATCGATGGCGCCGCGCAAGGCAAAGTAGCTATCCGCCTCTTTGTTGAGCTTCGCAATCTTGTTCTCGAGCACGGCCAATTCCTTTTGCATTTCCTTGGTGTCCTTCGCGCTGCCGCCAGTTTGCTCGCCAGCCTGCCGGTATTGATCTGCGACGCCCTTCATCCGATCGATGTCGCTCTTGATGAGGCCGATGTTGGCGTCGATCTGCGCAAGATCTTTTCGAGCGGCGGTCTGGTCTGCGGACTTGGTCGCAATCTCGGCTTGCAACTGGACAAGCTTCTTCTTGTCGTCGGCCATCACTGCCACGATGGAGTTGCTGCGGTCCTGGACTTTTTGCGTATCGGTCTTGATGTCGTCGCCCATCGCCTTGAGCTGATCCGAGGTGTTCTTATACTGACTGCGGCGGACGTCCAGATAGTAATTTGCGCCCATTCCCACGCCGCAGGCCGCAACGGCGCCGACGACGGCAGCCGTTGCCTTGTTCTTGCCTCCGGCCAGCAACCCTACCGCCAATCCCGCAGCTGCGCCCATCATGCAGGCCTGCAGACCAGACTGGCTGAAAAACTTGGCATCACTGCCCTGCGTCAGACGCGGGTCGGGCTTCACGCCATTGTTGAGGAAGGAGCTGCCCGTGCTGGCGCACCCACTAATCGCCAAAGAACAGACCATCATGAGAACGACCGGAATGCGATTCCACTTCCTTGCGGATAAAGCCATGAGAACTCCTTGATTGTTATTTGTTGACTGCCATGCACGAATCCAGCCACGCCGAGCGGTCGATCTTCTTATTGCTCAGGTATGCCTTCTGTTGCGACCAATATGTCGTCAAGTAGGGCCGCAACCCGTTAAGCTGCTTGTTCTGCTCGAACATCTTGTCCAGGACCGGCACCTGCTTGGTCAGGTTGTTGGCGCCGTACAGGGTGGCCGCGTCGACAAGGCTGCTGGCGTAGTACTGTGTGACGCCCTCGACCCGGCTCTCGTGGCTGGTAAGCAGTTTCTTGCGGCGTTCGCAAGTGGCGTCGGAATTGCCGTCCTCGCAATTGGACTTGTAGACACTGCGCAGCAGATTGCGGTGCTCGCCGTCATCCTTGAGCTTGGTGCACAGAAACGCGCCGAGGTTAAGACTCGCGCGAATTGCCTGGTCACGCGCCTCTTCCTGTTGCTGGTTGCTTGCGCGCAGCTTGCCTTCCAAGCCAGCCAGTTGATCCTTCAGTTTCTTATCCGTGACAGTGCCTGCCAACGCGTTCAATTCCTTGACTGCCGAAGCGCCCTTTTTGGTCGCGTCCGAAGAAACATGGCCGTCTCCCAGCTTGCTGTAGCTTTCTTCAAGCGCCTTGACGTGGTTCGCGCTGGTCATCTCGCGCGATGCGATCACCCATCGCAGGCCCACCGTCTTGTCCTTGATCTCGCCGTCCTCGTCGTAGAGATTCCCCTCGCGCCGCAGCGCGGCACGAAGCTCCGACTCCGGCTGCATGAAGTCTGAACCGCGAATGACGAAACTGCCGGCCGAGCCGTTCTGGCGATCGAACTTGTTGAGCCGGAATGCATCAAGCGTCATCTCTGACACGTTGCCCAGCATGTCGTGCAGTCCCAGCGGGTTCGGAAGAAGCACGCCAATCCGGTTGATCTTGCTGTTCGACGACTGCGTGCCGCCGAACCATTCATACTCCGTGATCTTCCCGTCGCGCATGGGATAACGCGGTTCAGCGAACTCCGCGGCATTGACGTTGATGCCGCCCCGGGCGGCAAACTCCCATTCGACCTCGGTGGGCAGGCGCACGAAGCCGGAGATCTTGTCTTCCTGAGGTAGCAACCCCTTGGCATGCTGCCGCAGCCAAATGTTGTAAAGATGGGCAGTCCGCATCGCGTCGAACCAGTTCGCCCCTGTAATGGGGAACCGGCCATCGCCAGCCTGTGGATCCGGACACTTGGTCGAATCGCCGTTGGCCAGCGTCGCCAGAGCGAGATACTGGCTGGTGGTCAGCTCATACTTGGCCATCAGGTAATAGCTGGATCGCGACTTCTTGTCTGCCGAGATTTCGGTGAAGCCGCCTGCGATGTACGCCGGCCTGCTCTTTTCGACAAAAGAGTAGGCTCCCCCTTCCTGGCCCACCTGAATGGGCAGGTCGGCCAGCGGCCCCCCCACCGGGACGACGATTTTTCGGAAGACGATGGCGCCATTGCACGGCAGCGGCAATTCAATGTCGCCAGCTTCCGGCTTGGGGTTATAGAAACGCGCATCCCACTTCGAGGGTGACGCCGGCGCATCCGCGGCAAGCGCCGCTTGGCTTGAGGGCCACGCCAGCAGGACAAGTGCGGCGCAACGGCCCAGCAGTTCAAATTTCACGCAAACTCTCCGCGGGTTGAATTCGTTTGGCGCTGGCCGCGCCGATCATCGACGCCAGCAGCGCTACGCCTAGGGCAAGCATGAACGCCATGCCGCCATGCAGCGGCGTGATCTGGCAGGCGAATTGGCCAGCCTCCCGGACGCCGCCCAACATGTCGTTGAACACCGCGCTTCCCGTGAAGTAAATGGCGAGACCTGCGCCCATCGCCACGACGGTCAAAGCGATTGCTTGCATCGCAAGCAGGACGGCGACGTCCCGGCTACCCAGTCCCAGCAGGCGCAGCGTCGAGATGTCGCGCCGCTTGCGCCGGACACTGGCCAGGAACGCCCCCACCAAGGCCGCCACGCACCCTGCAACCGCGGTGATGGAAATCACACTGAACACGGTCGTCAGAAGATGGTTGATGGCCTTGACGTTGCGTATGTCGGCCAGGCGGCTGCTGGTTTCGATGCGGCGGTCGTTCAAGCGCTTCTCCAGGCCTTCCACGGCGTCCAGGTCCTTCGCATACATGCGAGCACGCGCGAAACGCACCTTCGCGGCTTCCACGTCATTGCCGTCCGCAGCGCCCAAGGCGGCGACGGCGTAGCCGTCGCGGTACCACTCCATGTCTCGCAACAGGGCGGGTTGCACAAATGCGGCGGCACGCTCGTAGGCTGGACCCGGCAGCACGGCGAGGACGGTGAGTTCGACCACGGCGCGCTGATCCATGCCGTTCAGGCGACGCGCGATCTGCATGCGCAGTACATCTCCTGAAACGGCTTTCAAGCGCTGCGCGGCTTGTGCGCTGAAGATCACGCCGAAATGCGGCAAGGCGAGAACGTCCACGCCGCTCATCAGCGGATCGCCAGGGGCAGTGGGCAGGACTTCCACATTCTCCAGGAAGTTCGAGGCGCTACGGATGAAGTCCGCCTGTGTATTCAGGGAACGCGTCATACCCACCGTGAAGCCGACACCGGACTGGCCAGCTAGTTCGTCAATCCACGCCTGGTCATAGCTGCCGCTGGTGAGCATACGGATTTCCAGATTGCGCGGGTCACGCATCAACTCGTCCTGCATGGCGCTCACAACCCCATGCTTCAGCCCGAATAGGAGCAACAGTGGCGCGATCACCGCCACGAGCGTAGCGATCATGCAGAGCGACACCAATCGGTCATGCCAAAGGTCTCTGATTGCCAGCCGAGATATCTGCCAGGTGCGCATCAAAATGCCTCGCGCAGACCGAACACGCTCAAGCCTGGCTCCAACTCCGCCGTCAAGCAAGGCAGCCCAAACTGACGGACCAGGTCCCAATCGTGCGAGACGACCAGCGTAGCCATGCTTTCGTCGCGCGCCAGATCGAGGAAAAGCTGAAAGAGCTTGCGCGCGTTATCCGGATCCAGCGCAGACGTGGGCTCATCGGCCAACAGCACATCCGGGTCGTGCGAAAGTGCCCGCACCACCGCAACGCGCTGCCGCTCGCCAATGGACAATTGGGATGGCCGCTTATCAAGCAAGCCGTCAAGGGCGAGCAATTCGATTGCATGACGGACGCGCGAACTGTGCGCGGGCAGACCAAGAAGCTGGCGCGGCAGAAGGATGTTTTCCAGCACCGTCAGGTAAGGCAACAGCCCGCCGGTCTGCAGCACGAAGCCGATCCTGGACGCACGCACGGCCGCCAGCGCAGACTCGTCATCGCGCATCATCAACGCGGCCACGTCACGCTGGTCGCCAAGGGTGTAAGTTTGAATCTGCACGGGTGACAAGAGCAGGCCGATACCTTCCAGCAGCGTGCTCTTTCCGCATCCGCTGCCTCCCACGACCGCCATCACCTCGCCGCGCGCGAGGCGTAACCGCGGAAGCCGAACCTCGTAGGTGGAATCGCCCCGCCCTCGCTGCAACCGCAAATCGTCAATAGCCAGCATCATCCGACCGCTCAGGGCATCATTTCCAGAGGCACCGGGTAGACGAAATCACGTGGATCACTGTCTGGCGCAAGCGATACCCAGCGATCGACATCGGCGTTGTAGACCTGGTAGTGCCGAAGCTTGATGGACAAATTGCGGATGAACTTTTCTTGGGCCAAGCCGTCCCAGCTCTTCCAGGTCGCCTCGTCAAGATTCAGGACCTCGCTCTGGTAGGGCAGTCCCTCCAGGTACTCCGCCATGAATCCCATTTCCGCCAGCTTCTTGTCGGACTTCTGCAATTGATTGGGATCCGCGCCCATCGTGGCAGCGACATTGCGCAATTGGTTGAACATGTCGGTCGGCGAAATCAAGCCCTGATTCGCCGCGTCCACGATCGTCTTCATGATGTCGTTCAGGTCGCTCAATTGCCCTTTCGTCAACAACACGCGCACGTCGGTCGTCGGTACGGTCTGCTTGATCAGATCGCGATCGCTGATCCATGCCTCGAACACCGGAGGGGCCTTGGCGCCGATGCGTTCACCGAGATAAGCCAGCTTCATCGCATTGCCAATAAGATCCGCATCCTGCAGCATCTTTTCGTCAGCGTTGGCCGGCTTCTTGCCCGGGTCCGTGGCGTTGGCGGCGCTGCCGACAGCATCCTCGCCTTGATAGGCCGACTTCACCTGCTGCGTAATCGCCTCCGACAAGGCATCCACCTTCTTGCCGAATTCGTTCACATCTCCCGCATTCACCGGGTAGTACAGGGACAAGTTGCTGTTGCCGTACGTCGACAGGTTGCGATACTGCGCCTCGGCAGCTGCGTGGTTCTTGGAACCCGAAGGCGTCTTCAGGTGCAGCGTGTAGATGGCAACGCCAGGCTTGGCCGCCTCCAGGCGGACTTGGCTGGCGCTCATGCCCGTGGAGGACAACTTGTCGCCGCCATCGATCGCGCCGGCGTCGGTGATCAGGACGACATATCGCGCGCCATACGGACGCCAATCGATGCTGTTGATGGCGTCCATGACACCTGCGTACGAATCTTCATCAAACAGGCTGCTGGAGACCTTGGCCTGCCTCAATTCGGCCACCTTGGCCATGAAATCCGCGCCGTCCTTGATATTGTTCGGATCCGCGTAGATCTTGCTCACGTACTCCAGACCCGGCACGGCCTTGGTGCTGGAGCGGAAGGCCACCAGGCCGAACTTGACCTTGTCGTCCAGTTTCTCGGCCTCGACCTTTGCATAGACCTTGCGAATCGCCTCGCGCGTTCGCTCAATGTACGGATCCATGGAAATAGTGGAATCGATGACAAAGACCACCGCCGAACTGAATTCCTTGATCTGCTTCGTGCGTTCCTGCTCGGTCGATTGGTCCGGGCTCCCATTGGCCGCGGCCCCGGGGTCCGCCGCACTGACGGACGCCACGTTCAGCACGCGCACGCGCATGTTCTGTTCCGTCATCACCTCTTCGCCGCCAAGAATGGGCAGCAGATAGAAGTTCTTGGTCATATCGACGAACAGCTCAGGCTCCTGCGCCACCACGCCCGGAGCCTTGCCCGACGTTTTGAGTTGCTGTCGCGCGGGAGCGATCTTCTCGACAGGGTCGATTGCGTTGAGCACCGAATCGAGTGCCGAGCGGTCCTTGAAGAACAAGGTTCGATCCCGGCCAGCGGGGTTGGTGAAGGCCAGCGACATCTGCATCTTCCAGTCCACCGTGCAGGCTCGGTCAAGCCAGCCCAGCGTCTTGCCAAATGAATCTGGTCCCACTTGCGCCCAGCGTTTGCCTCCAACTTCCTGATCCGCATAAACGTAGAAGCGGCTGAAGGTGGCTTGGACCGCACCGGGTTTTCCGTCGGGGGTCTCGTGCAGCTGGCAACCTGGCGTGGTCAGCACGCGCTGGTAAAGCGTCTTCTTGCCTTCCTGCAACAGCGGCGGTGCGGCGTGTACCGCGAAGGACATGCCGATCAGGCCGATCGCCAGAAAGATCTTCCTCATTTCGGCAGCTCCTTGAGGCGCGCTTGCGCTTGCGCGTTGTCCTTATCCTTTTCCAGCACCGCTTGGTACCAGTACGCAGCGGTCGCGGCATCCGCCTTGAAGCAGGCGTTTTCCTTGTAGCTCGCGGGGTCATACTCCCCTGCATAAGCCAGGGCTATCTGAGCGTCACCGGCCTGCGCGCGATTCGCATAGAGCCGCTGGGCGATCGAGCACTTGCCAGCGTCCCGCGCGGCCTGAATGATCGACAACATCGCGACGGGATCCTTGACGTCCCGCACGCAGTCCTGCACGAAGACCATTTCGGATGCAGTACCCAAGCTGTCTTTCGAGCAAGCGGCTGCAGAAGCGGCCGGCGCGGCCGCCGGAACGTCCGCCTTCGGCGCTGGCGCGGGCATGTCGCCCTTCTTGAGGAAGAACCAGACGGCCAGACCGGCCGCCACCAGAAGCGCCAGCACGGCAGCGACGATGGCAACCACCGGCTTGGATTTACGCGCTTCGGGCGGCGCAGGTTCAGGCTGGCCCATCGGCTCGGCTGGCTCGACTGTGGGCGGCAGGACGACCGGCTCGGACGGCGTTGGCTGCGGGGCGGCCGCGACATTGACAACTTCGGCCTGCGCGGGCGCTTCGCCCGCCGCGGTCGACGGCGTTACATCATTCGGAATGGGACGTACCGGATAGCGCGCCACGCTACCGTCAGGTTTGCGCGTTTCGATCTGGAACTGGGAATTGCGCTTGGCCTCAAGCATCGCGTCCACGATCGCAGGGCCGATCTCGATCACCAGCCGGCCGTCTCGCGCCTGACCATGGCCAAAGCGCAGCCACTGTTGTTCGCCGCCCCACGTCCCTTGTGCATCCAGGTGCGCCGGCGATGAGTTGCGCCGGACGCTCAGCTCGACTTCGACGGCGTCGCCGCTCCATCCTTCGATCTGCAGTTCGGCGTAACCCGCGCGCCGGCTCGGCAGCGGATTCAAAGAAATAAAAACAGCCATTTATCAACCTTTCCTGATGTCCGCAATGATGGCGCCCAGCGCCTCGTTCTGTTCATCGCTGATTTCCTGCCCGGCCGTGTAGCCTGCGTTCTTGACGATCATGTCGGTCAAGCAAGCAACCCAGTCCTTCAAGAACTCGCGCCCCTTACCCATTTCGTTCTTCTCGGGCAGGTCGGGCAGGCCGGTGGCGGCGTCAAGCGATGTGGTCTTTGCAAAGACCTTGCCGTTGGCCACCGACGCGCTGGCAGGCTTGTCGTCGTCGTTCATGCCGGGGTAACCCAGCCACGCAATGAAGTCGCGCAGCACCATTTGCACGCGCAGCACCTGGCTCATGACCATCTGATCGCGCTTGGAAGCGCTGTCCGAGCGCGCGAGCAGGCTGAGCAGCATCTGCTTGGGCAGGTTATGGCCGTTGGCATTGTCCCGATAGGCGGCGTTGCGCAGCTCTTCGACGACAATCTCCAGAACATCCTGCGGAATGTTCTTGAGCATCGCGTGCTGGCGCGTTCGGGCGGGAATCTCGCTCAGATGGTTGAGCCACAGCTTGAACGCCGAATCGGCGAACCAGTGTTCGTAGGTATCAACGAGCACATCCGCAGCGGCGCTGGCTGGCGCATCATCGCCGCCACCACTGCCGCTGTCCAGCAGGCTGGCAAACAGATCGTCTCCCGTGCTCGCGGGCGCCGCTTTCGCCTCGGCCTGAACCTGCCGCGCCTGCGGCACGTCCGCGCCGTTCAGATACAGGTTGCGGAGTGCTTCGCTCGGAATCTCCAGGGCGTGCATCAATTCCGACAGGATGAAATAGGCCTTGGGGTTCTCGGCGATGCCACGCAAGACGGGCGCGACCTTGTCAGCCAGTTCCCGCTTTTTCTTTCGTGCCGCTTCGACATCGCTGCCTTCACGGTAAAACAGGCCCACGCCAACATCGGCGATCGTGTGGTGCGCGTCCTCGACCTGGGAACGCAGCCGATCGAGCTTGAACCCGATGTCGCTGATCTGCGCGATGGCGCCTGCCATGCGTCCCATGCCGCCGTCGTCAAGCTGCATCATGGCGTCCCACGCCTCGCCCGCCTGCGGGAACCTGCTGCGCAGCGCATCGGCGTTGATGAAGCTCTCACGCATCCGGCTCAGTGCATCCCGCTTCTCAGGAGACACGGCGACTTCCCGATGGCCGTCTTTGGTCGTGAAGTCCGAGTAGGAAGGCGTGCGCACGAGGAACGTGTTGCTGAACGGCTTTCCGCCCTTCCAGTCACGCATGAAGTCGAGGCTTTCATAGATCTTGAACGCAATGTCGTTCAAGCCCTTCCACTCCTGGTGCCACTTGTCTTCCTTCTGCAGCATGTCCGTGACGCGAGCGTTGAACATGGTCACGGCCCACAACAAGCCCGACTTTTCGGCGCGATCACGGCCCGAATCGCCTTGCGTTCGCCTGACCCACCGATCGAGCACGGGCACTACCGCGCTCGTTTCGGGCTGCTTGTGCGCTGGCGTGCAAAGCACCAGGCCGTTCATTTCCTGATTTTCGGTGTACAGCTCGAACAGGTAGGCCACCTTGCCACGACGCAGCAGCTCGCCTACCGGATTGTTCGGAATTTCGCTCAAACGGGCCTTGTCGTATCGGCCCCGGTAGCCGGGAAAATCCAGCAGGTCGACCGTTTCCAGGCTGCGTTCCCGCGGCGGGTTCACCAGCGGAAAAACCAGCTCCGTCGTCAGGGCAGCCAGATTCGAGCGCCGAATGCTGACCGGCTCGCCCAATGCCCCCCCCTTCACCGCGCGCACTTTGATGGTTGCGCCGTCGCCGCCGCCGATCTGGTCCAGCATCGTGACGTTCATGATGCTGGGAGGACCGTCGCTGTGATCCTGCACGGCATCGAGCGGAATATGCGCGACGTCGGCATTGCCGATGGCGCGAAGGCTTTCGGCCATTTGCGCGTAAACCTTCGTCAGCTCCCTTTCCTCGCCCCACAACAGAGAGAAGAACTCCGCGCGGTCGGCGGGAGACAACCGAGGCGCCAGAGCGACGGCCTGCGGCCAATAGCCGCTTTTAAGGTCGCCTTCCAGCGCTTGGACGTGGTTGCCGAACGAATCGGACACATAGTCCCACAGGGACACGACGTCGTCAGCGCTTACGCCGGGCTGAGGCTCATGCGATACCCGATCGGCGAACCGCTCAAGGATGGACTTGATGCCATTGCCATTGATCTTGTATTCGACCTTTCCTTGGTCGAAGTCCTTGAACCATGCGTTGGCCAGAATTTTGGCGAGATCGATTTCCCGGAAGAGGCGCACTTCGATGGGATAGGCCGCATCCTGGATGGCAGGTTTGGTCCGCGTGAACCTGGTCACCAGTCCTGTCGCCTCGCTACCGCCGCCGGAAGGATTCACCGACGTCAAGAAGTCGACGCGTTGACCGCCGTACTCCGTTTCCAGGCGGCCGTCTTCGCTCGCCGCCAGGGTGGAAATCAGATACGACTTTCCCGCCTGGGACAAGCCGAAGAACCCGATGGCCATGGGGTGACCCGCCGCACGCTCGAGACTGCGCGCCTTGTTGCTGGTCCGGCGCAACCCGTGGATCAAGGCATCGGCCTTGTCGTCGAGCCGCTTGGAGTTGCCGCGCACGGCGTCTATCCATGCAATTGCACGGCCCGCGCCGCGATGAATCGCACGCCATTGGTTCGCAATTTTTTCCTGAGATTCGCTCATGTCGCAATCAATCCTGAATCAACCTTTCACGCTACCGCTATCCAGCCAGTAGAAATTCGCCTTCCCGATCCGGAGCTGCGTGTTCAGTTGCAGCCTCACCTCCGGCTTGCCTCGCGCGTCGTCCGTCAGGGGTGCGGTCTTGGCGACCAGCAGCCGATCGCTGATCAAGCCCGCCTTGCGCTCCTGCTCGGTGGGCTTGGCGACCTTGAAATACACGCGGCCCGAGGCATGGGTCCTGTTCGGATTGGCTTCCTGCATGCGCTTGTATTCCTGCTCCCACTCCCGGTCGAAGCCCAGGACATACATGGGCGTCGCCGGCCAACGTTCCGCCTTGAGCTGCCGGTAGCCCAGCCGCGCAGTGTTTTCCATCTTGAACGGAATGACGTCGCCGTCCGGCCCCAGGGGCAACTCGATGCTCTGGTCCATGGACGTCTTGCCGTCATCGGACTGCCGCGTATGGATGTCGGCAAACAGCACGTTGCCGTGCTTGAGCATGTTGTCGTTGCCGATCTCGCCGAAATGGCGGATCAGGGGTTTCGGTCGTAGCGTGCCGGTATTGATCTTGAAGGTCGGAATGCGATTGTTCTCGCACAGCCAGATCACCATGGCGCCTACCGATGCCGTGGTCTTGGGATCGTCGATGCGTCCGGCCTTGCGGAACGGGAACCAGTCGCCAGTGCGGTAGTTGTGCATGGAAACCAGCCGCCCCGGCGGCAACGGCACGGCCTTGCGGATCACGGCCTGCACGCCCGGCAGGACAGACGGCCTGCCGGTCAGCAACAACACGTCGCACTCGAAGTAATTGACGATCTCGCAAAGGTTCCGCAAGGTATTGCAGATATCGAGGTTGTCGGTCAGGAAGTCAAAGTGCATCTTGAGCGGGTCGCACGTCAGGACCACCGCGTCCAGGTCAAACTCGACCGGCTGCCCGGCGGCTTCATTGAGCGCCTTGCCCACGAATCCTCGCACCGCACTGCTAAGCGGCTGCTTATCGTGCAGCCAATCGCCAATGGTCTGTTCCTTGCGCTCGGCCGGCTTCTCCGGGTCATAGCCTTCGTACTCCTTGAGCAGTACGAGCGCCAAGGGATAGAGGCACTGCAACGTGAGCTGCTGGCGCAGAAGGCGCTGGCGCTCGTCGTCGCCCGTGCTTCCGCACAGGATGTCCATGAGGCTCGCCGTTTCCCGGGCGCCCGCCTCCTTGAGCGCGGTTTCCAGCTGGGGAAGCACGTACTTGCGGATGACCTCCAGGACGATGTCGTCTCCCGCCACCTTGAAACCATCGCGAAAGCGCTGCGTGGGGGTGATCGGGACGAAGCTGTTGGCCGATTGCCGCGCGCCGCGGTCCAGCTTGTAGTCGGTGATGACAAGGTCGGTCGTGCCGCCGCCGATATCCAGGGAGGCCACGGTGATGCATTCACGATCCGGCTTCTCGCGCCGCGCGATCGCATCGAAGAACTCCTCGGCATAGCCGTTGAAGTTGGTGACGACCTCCGTGTACAGGTAAACCAATTGACCGCAGGTCGCTTCGTCCCATTTGATGACGATCTTGGGCAAGGGAATGACGAACAGGTCGTGCTTCTCATCCTCGCTGTCCTCGACGGGGTCGCCATCGCCGGTGTGCCAGCCCATGCTCTTCCAGAGCAAGCTGAGTGCGCGTTGCGCGTGCTGCTTGAAGATGCCACGCTCCACCTGCGGCATGCTGGGGGGGACGGTCAGGATGATGGCACGCAGGAAGCGAGGCAGGGTCCGATCTTTCTTGCGCGAACGATACAACCAGCTATTGATCTGCGACACCGCCTGCGCGAACACTTCGTTCAACATGAAGCCCATCAACGCACTGCGCGTGTAGTGGGCCTCAAACGCGGGAAAGCCTGAAGTTTCCTCGCCTTCGTAAAGCGGGCACGGTCCATACAAAGGAATGCCCTTCTCGTCGATCAGGTTCTTCAAAGGCCCGAGCGTCGCCCATTCAGGCGCTTCGCCCTTGATCGTTGAAGCATTGGGCCGCCAGCCAGTCTCGTAGGCATCCTCGGCATCCCAGAGGTAACGCTTGGGGCTGGACAGTCCGGTGGACCCTTCCGTGCCTTCCTTGCGCGCGGCCAGGTTCGTCGCTTCGGTGCCGACCCGCGCCATCGAGACCCAGACAAACGCGTCGTCGCGTCCGCCTTGCAGAGAAAGGTCATCCTTGCCGAAGCTGACCGGTGCGAACTCAACGCGCGACTCGAACGGATGATGGTAGACATGCTCCGGCCGTGTCATGTCGCGCAAGGTCAGGAAGCTGTAGTCGTTCAAGCCGTTGTCGTTCTGCTTGTGTTCCTCGATCAGGATGCCGCAGGTGCGCGAATTGCCCACGTCCAGCACCAGGTCGACCGGCACGCTTCCCCCTCGAATCACCTTGCGGCCATTGCTACCGGGCGCAACCATGTTCAGCACCTTGATGCGCGGCAACTTGATCTTGACCTTGTCCTTCAGCTCCTTGTTGGAGCGTGTGGTGGGCGCGCCCTCGCGCATCAGGCTGAGCAGGTTCAAGTAGTGGGCAATGTGCTCTTTCTTTGCGAGCGCCTTTTCAATTTCCCGGTTTTCGAGGTCGTCCCGGCGCTCGCGGAAGATACTTTCAAGCCACTTGACGACCCATTCCTGTTCGTCAAGGAACCACTGCATTTCGTGGAGGTTGAAGGCAAGACGAAACAAGGCGCCCGTCTCCATGTCTTCGTCGTAGGGCTCGATGTAATCGCGGGCGTCGTCGCGCGCACGCGTGCGAGTGTCGAACGCCAGGGTTAGACGGTGCGTATTGCCATTGGCGTCAGCTTCAGCGAGCTTGACGAAGCGCAGGCGCGCCCAGTTCTTCGGACCCCGATCGAATTGGCTGTCTGATTTGTAGCGAAAGAAAGGAGCAGGCAACCAGTAGCCGTCAAACAACTCCAGGCTTTCCTGTAGCGGCAGGGAAAAGGCGGCCCTCGTCTCGAAGAAGTTGCCCGGCCTGTCTTCGTAGCCTGGCTTGCCGTCGTCAGGCACATACAGCCTGATCGGCATCCTGCCAGATGGATGCATGCAGAACTCACCCTCCGGCTCTCGTTTGAGATCAGGCAGGGCGCACGCCAGGTCGAGGAACTGGACGCCCGTATTTCCGAAAAGCTCAACGTTATCTTTGTCGGCGTCGTAGGTATCAACTGGGGGCAACATGGCAGGTTCTCTCAACGATTAGGGTTGGGCGCGACGCATGGAGATGGGGAATCGAGTGTCCCCATAATGGCCGGCGCACGACGCGATACTTGTCGCGCCGGGCTGGCACTGGATCTGGGGCATTTCGTAGGTGCCTCCATCGCTACACTGTGCCTCGACGCTGTTGTTGATCATCAACGAGCCCTTGCTCATGGCGGCACTGACAGGCGCGGAGCACTGCACGCCGTTGTGACGATTGAGGGTGACGTTCCCTTCCCCGTTCTTGAACTGGTAGAGCAGACGCAGGGGCTGGCCGGTATCGCGGTCTTGAATTCCCGCGCCGGCGCGCCAGTTACCGTTGAGGAAGTCGGCATTGCCCTCGCCCGCGTCAACCGGAATCTGCAGGGCGTCCTTGTTTTCTGCCGGCGACGGCGGCACGACATCGCGCTGGCCGGAGGAATTGTCCGAGGCGCCCGGCGCGGAAGAATTGGCGTCATTCGCGGCCAAAGGCGGCGTCGCAGGCGCGACTTGGTCTGCTCCGGCAAGGGCAGATGCAGATTCAGCGGGAGTATTCAGGCCGGGAACAGGCAGTTTCTCGCCCGACACAGCGCTGCCCGAAGTGGCGGGCAAGCCACTGCTTGCACCATTGCCATTCGCTGCGGGCGCGGTCCAATGTGTGACACCAGGCGGCTTAGGCAGCTCCGGAAGGGTTTGTGACCCCCCAACGTCGCGCGGCGCCGTGTCGACCGGCAAGGATGAGCTCGGCGCGAGACCCGGCATGCACGCACGCAAACCAAACAACAAAGCCAACAATGCAAGAAGCAAGAGCGGCCATATCCACCACCGCTTCCACCAAGGTGAGGACGCGCCAACCTGAGGCAGCCCCGGCGAGGACAAGGAGGGACGGGTTGCAGTTTCCAGGAGTGGCGCCTGCGGGACCGATTCCGCGAAAGCGGATGGCCGCAAGGCGTGAAGAGGATCGAGGGATCGATCCGCACCGCTGTGCACGAAGCCCCAGAACGTGATGACGGGCTGGCCGTCCACGAGGAACACAAAGCTGTTATCCGGGTGGTGCAGGATCCATTTCAGCAGTTGACCCAGCAAGGCAGCATCGTTGCTGCTCCCCTTCGCTTGCACGGTTTCCCGCAACTGCGCCACGCCAGCCCGTACCGATTCGAGCCTTGCCAATGCGCTCGACTGCTCTGTTTTGGTCGCCGCGTTCCAGGCGATCACGGCTCCCGGATTAGGCGCGTACCAATCAATGCGAGTGCCATTTTCGCTAGGCTGCGGCACGGCGAAATTGGCGAGCAGATCGGGACGCTTGCCTTTCAACACAGTCAGGATTTGGCTGGCGACAAGGTGAATGGCCTGTCCGCGTTCGCCCAACACATCAAACTGGTCAATATTTTCGCTACGTAATTTAACGCCTAGCATATTTTGTTACTTGTCTGCTTTATATCGCCCACAATCTGGACGAACAGCCCCCAATCTCCGTCACGCGGGCATGGACGACCCCGTGTTTTAATTCGGGACAGTTTGAAATTATAAGGATAAGACTAACAATGCGTCACAAAAATTTTCTTCAATGTATTTTTATGTTTCTGACGCTTGCGATGTTAACAAGCTGTTCGCGGCAATCTGAGTTTGATCGCAACTTCGAAAAGAACTGTGTTGCGGCGAGTAGCGGAAACTCCGGCTATTGCACCTGTGCGCTACAAGTCATCAAGCGCAACATCAAGGCGGAGGCGCTGCCGGCGCTATCAGGAAGTGATATCCAGAAACTCGCGCCCGAAATTCTTACTTCCTGCCCTGTTGAATAGGCAGCGAAGAATTTCAAGTCGTTAGAGACAAAAGCGGCGGACACCTGCCCCCAAGGACAGGCGTCAAATCTGGGCTAACGAGGTAAACGCCTAGCGCCGGCGTTCGCTAGCGGCCAGGAGCTTCTTGGTCATCGTGTCGTAACGGCGCAGAATGCGCCGGCCGTTCAGCGACTTGCTCCACGAATAGACGGGAATGAGCTGCTTGGAGCCGTACCCGTCCACCAGATAAAGGCCTTCGCGCCCTTCGGCATTGAAACCCACGACGATGTTGCTGGCGCTGACATCGTTGAACACCACATGCGCGTCGATCAGCGCCATGATGAATTCGTGCACGCGATAGCGCAGTTCCGGCGAGAACCCGTGCCGCGCCACGACTTCCTTCAGCGTGGGCGCCAGGTTGCCATGCGCATCGACGATGCGCTCGACCACCTGGCCCAAGCCCTTCGAGGTCAACACCAAACCGAAGATGCGCGCCATCAGCACATTGCCTCCCCGCGCGCCTTGCTGGGCCGTGGTGGCGATGTATTCAACGGCTTCCATGATGAACACGCGATGCGAGGCATCACGCCGGAAACGCTTGTACCAGGGACGTTTGCGGTCGGCCTGGCTGCGGCGCACGCCATTGACGATCTTGATCAGCAACGAGTTGTCGGCCGGATGCAGATACACGTCCCGCTCGCTGCCCGCCGCGGCGATGTTCAGCGGCTTCAAATCCAGGATTTCGAACGGACTGGCCGATTCCGACGGGGCGAGCGCCCGCCGCGGAATGACTTGCAGGCCCTTCCAGGGTGTCGTCTTCAGATTGGCGGTCTTTTGCCGGACCGACACGTTCAGCACGGACGCGGCCTCGGCAAATGCCGGGAAGCCCCGGCATGAGGATGCGGTCGGTCATGCCGATGTCGGCTCGGGGATTCGAAGGTGCAGGAAAGCATTGAAGAATTTTGCGCAATCTCGGGGCACGAGCGACAGATTGCAATGTTGGCTTGATAGTTGGCTTGCGACATGTTAGTCGCGAGGCGGCGACGGCACAAGCGCAGCGGCGATACGCGACCGGATGGGGTTTCCCCTGAGATCGCGCGGTTCACGGGGGATCCGAGGCCCATCTGTCCTTTGTTCCGGTATCTGGAAATCTGTTTTCCAGCGGATCCGGGCGAATAGCCACAGTTGGCTTGCGGACCCACCATGGAAGGGACCGTCCACCGAAGGGACCGACAAACAAAAAACCCGCATCCTCCAAAAGAGAAATGCGGGTTCATTGCGAGGAATTTCTTGGTGCCGACGGCGAGACTCGAACTCGCACAGCTTTCGCCACTACCCCCTCAAGATAGCGTGTCTACCAATTTCACCACGTCGGCTTGACCAACCCAACAAGGCGAACCCTGCTGGAAAGTCGAGCATTCTATCACGTAATTTGGAAAGCGGGAAAGCCGTCCCGCTTTATCTGCAAGGCGGCGGGTTGCGGCCCATTCAGCCCGGACATCTTCAGGCCGCCACCGCCTCCACGCCCAGCGCCTGCAGGCACGCCGCGAGCGATCGCGCCTGCGTGGCGTCGTACAGCGCCAGTTCGTCCATCACTGGCGCGCCAAGCGCCGCTTCAAACGCGGCCTGGCTGGCGTTTTGCGCGTACTCGGCCTGCGCCTTGTCGCCCAGGTTCGACTGAAAGATGCCGGCTGCGCTGACCGGCAGGAAGTCTTCGTACACCAGCGGTTCAAACTGGACGTAGCCCGCATCGATCAGGGCGGACAGATCCGAGGTTTCCGGCGTGCCCGGCTTGCCGGTCAGGAAATAGCGGAAGTACGCCAGCCCCTGGTCGTGCAGCGCCGCGTAATCGTCCGGAAACGCCGCAAAGCAATCCTGCAGGTTCTGCATGTAAGCCGCCGCATTGCCCTCGTTGGGCGCGCCGCTGATGCGGCTGCGGGCCAGGTCCAGCAGTTGGTCGTACAGCGCGCGGCCCTTGCGGGTCAGCGCCACACCGCGCTGCTCGATCTCGCCGAAGCGGGCGGTGTGGCTGCCCACCGCGCTGGAGCCATCCGCGCCGGCGAAGCGCACCGGTTCCTCCAGCGCCTTGAAGCTGGTCTGGCGCAGCAGGATCGGGCACTTTCGCGGCGGCGGGCCTTCGATGACGGCCTTGGCCGACACGCCGCGGCGCGGCATCTCGGCCTGCGCTTCGTCGATGTCCAGCGTGCGCGGGGTCAGGTGGTTGATGTGCGGCCCCTTGAATGCCACCACGTCGGCGATCAGGCGATGCTGGCCATGCAATTCGCGGTAGTCGGCCAGGCTGACCGTGGACTCGCTGTGCCAGCGGAAAGTGTGCAGCGCCTCGGCCACGAATTCCCGGGCGTCGGCCTCATTCAGGCCGCCTTGCGCCTCACAGCTGGCGGTCAGCGCCAGAACGCGGTCCGTGAAGATCTGCCGGGCGGCCAGGATGCGGGCGGCCTTTTCGCGCAGGGCCACGTCGTCGATCAGCTCCAGGCGCAGCAGCGAGGTGAAGACGCGGAACGGGCTGGCCTGCAGGGCCGCTTCATGCGTGGCGCGGAAAGCCGTCGAATGCACCGGCACGCCGGCGGGCGACAGGTCGTAGTAGCCGACGGGCAGCATGCCCATCACGGCAAACACGCGGCGCATGTTGGCCAGTTCTTCCGGCGTACCGACGCGGATGGCGCCATGGCGCTCGATGTCCAGGCGCTCGATCTCGCCGGTGCGCGCCAGATGCGCGGCCAGTTCCGGCTGCTCGTCCATCGTCCGGGCGTTCACCTGCGCCACCAGGTCCAGCAGCGTGTCGTACAGCGGGACTTCCTGCTTGTACATGTCGGACATGGCGCGCGAAAACCAGGCGCGGATCTGATCGGGATTGACGTAGTTCTGACTCATGACGGGCTCGGCACATCGGTGGAAAAGGATGGCCCGCATGTAATCACGCCGCCCCGCGCCGATCAAATGAAAAAATTCGGCCTAATCAGTCCGTTTTTTCATGGACCGGGCGCGCGGCGCGCCCCGGCCGTCCGGCTGGCGGGCTTCGTCCCGCACCCATGCCACGAACTGCTTGATCTTCGGCACCTCGGCCGAGTGCTCGGAATACGCCACGAAGTACGCGCCATCGCTGGGCTGCACGTAATCCCAGGGAACGACCAGCTTGCCGGCCTGCAATTCTTCTTCGGCCAGAAGGCGCGGCGTGAGCGCGATGCCGCAACCCCCCTCGGCCGCGCGCACGCACATGTAGAAGGTGTCAAAGCGCGGTCCGAGATAGCTGCGGTCGGACTGGAATTGCTGATGGGAAAAGTAGTCGTGCCAGGCCTCCGGGCGGGAGGCGCACTGGATCAGCGTCTGCCGGCTCAGGTCGGCAAGGCTGGCCAGCTTGCCGCCGTGCAGGATGGCGGGCGAGCACACCGGCACGACGTCAGCCTCGAAGAGTTCCACGCACTGCGCGCCGGGCAGCGCGCCATGGCCGAAGAAAAGCGATATGTCGATCTTGGCCTGCATCAGATCGAACGGATGGGTTTCGCTGCGCACCTTCAACTGGATTTCCGGATGCGCAGCCATGAAGCGCTGCAGCCGCGGGATCAGCCAGCGAGACCCGAAGGTGGGCTGGGTGCCGATGGTGAGCACCTGAGTCTCGCTGCCATAGGTCAGAATGTCGCGCGAAGCCACGTCGATCTGATTCAGAATTGCCCTGACCTCGGACTGGTACAGCGCGCCCGCGGGCGTCAGTTGCAGCCGGCGGCGCACGCGCAGGAACAGCGGGTTGCGCAGCAGGGCCTCCAGTTGCGCGATCTGCTTGCTGATCGCGCTCTGCGTCATGTGCAGTTCCTCGGCCGCGCGCGTGAAGCTCATGTGCCGCGCCACCGCCTCGAAACACTGCAGCGCCATCATCGACGGCATCAATCGCTTTTCCATGGCTTTTCCAGGCAGGTCGCTTCAATGCGGCAAGCATAAAAAAAGCCGGCTTACGCCGGCCTTTCTGCTGCTGTGCCTTACTTTGCCGGGGCGGCGGGCGCGGCCGCCGGCTTGTCGCCAGCCGGGGCGGCCGGGGCAGCCGGAGCCGTCGGCACGGAGGTGTCGGGCTGGGCGGGCGCCGGCGTGGCGGGCACGGACGATGCACCCGGGACGGACGAGGCGCCCGGCGTGGACGGCACCGAGGAACCCGGCGCTTGCGGGACCGAACGGTCGGCCGGGAAGCTTTGCATCACGCCGGAATCCACGGCGGGGCCAGCGGTGCCCTTGTGGCTGAAGTAGGCCAGACCAGCGGTGGAGGCAAAGAACACGACCGCGGCCCACTTGGTGGCGCGCGACAGGAAGTTGGCCGCACCGGTGGCGCCGAACAGGCTGCCCGACGAGCCGCTACCGAAAGCGGAGCCCATGTCGGCGCCTTTGCCCTGCTGAAGCAGGACCAGGACGATGATAGCCAGCGCCGAGATCACTTGGACGGCCAGCAGAATTTTGAGCATCAGGGGCATTACAGACTCCGGAACGGAAACTTAGATGGCGGCAATTCGCAAAAACTCTTCGGCCACGAGCGACGCGCCGCCGACCAGGGCTCCGTCGATATCAGTCATGGCGAACAAACTGGAGGCGTTGGCGGCTTTGACGCTGCCGCCGTACAGCACCTGAACTTGCGCGGCGCCGAGCGCGCGCAGGGCGGCGCGGATGGCGCCGTGGACTTCCTGGGCTTGCTCCGGCGAGGCGGTGCGGCCCGTGCCGATGGCCCAGACGGGCTCATAGGCGAGAACCATGCGGGAAACCGCATCGGCGCCCAACGCCAGCACGGGCTTGAGCTGCCGTTCGATCACGGCCAGCGTGTTGCCGGCTTCGCGGTCGGCCAGGGATTCCCCGACGCAGACCACGGGGGTCAGGCCGGCGGCCAGCGCGGCCTGGGCCTTGGCGGCCACGATCTCGTCGGTTTCGCCGTGCAGGACGCGGCGCTCGGAGTGGCCGGCCAGCGCCCAGCGGCAACCGAATTCCTTCAGCATCGAACCGGAAACTTCACCCGTGTACGCGCCCTTGTCGTGCGCGCTGACGTCTTGCGCGCCCCAGGACACGCTGCTGCCGGTCAGGGCCGATGCAGCCTGCGCCAGGTAGGGAAACGGAACACAGATGCCGATTTCGCAGTGGCCCGCCGCATCCGCGGCACGAAGCTCGGTCAGCAACGCGGCGTTCTCGGCAAGGTTGCCGTGCATCTTCCAGTTGCCCAGCACGAGGCGGGCGCGGTTTTCGACTGAAGTCATGGCGAATTTGTCTGACGATTGGGAGTGAGGGGGTGAGCCTGCAGGTCCTGATACAGGGGACTTGTGCAGCAACCGCCCACGGGCCTGCCTGGAAAAAATTCCAGGCGAAACCCGAGATTGTATCCTGTTGCGCGGCGATACGCCGAACGCCGCGCGTTTCTTACATGGTCAGGATGATTTTGCCGATGTTTTCCCCGCCTTCCATCATGGCGTGCGCCTTGGAGGCCTCGGCCAGCGGGAACGTGGCGTGGACGATGGGCTTGATGGCCCCTTTTTCCAGCAGCGGCCAGGCCTGCTCGCGCAGAGCGCGGGCGATGGCGCCCTTGAAGGCGACCGGACGGGGCCGCAGGGTGGAACCGGTGATGGTCAGGCGACGGCGCATGACCTGGGCGGTATCCACATTGGCGTGCGAGCCGCCAAGCTGCGCGATGATGACGATACGGCCGTCATCGGCCAGGCACTGCATGTCCCGGGCGATGTAATCGCCGGCCACCATGTCCAGGATCACGTCGACGCCGCGTCCGCCGGTGGCGTCCAGCACTTCCTTCACGAAGTCCTGCGTCTTGTAGTTGATGCCCTTGTCGGCGCCCAGCGCCTCGACGGCACGGGCGCGATCGTCGCTACCGACCGTCGCGTAGACCTTGTGACCCATCGCACGGGCCAACTGGATGGCCGTGGTGCCGATGCCGCTGGCGCCGCCATGGACCAGCAGCGCCTCGCCTTCGGACAGGCGGCCGCGGTCGAACACGTTGCTCCACACGGTGAAATAGGTTTCCGGCAGGCCGGCGGCCTCGATGTCGGACAGGCCTTTGGGAATCGGCAGGCATTGCGCCACAGGCGCGACGCAGTATTCGGCATAGCCGCCGCCCGCGACCAGGGCGCAGACCTTGTCGCCCACGGCAAAGCCGCTGCCGGCCACGTCGCCGCCGACGATTTCACCGGCCACTTCCAAACCCGGCAGGTCGGACGCGCCGCGCGGCGGGGCGTAGTTGCCCTTGCGCTGGAACACGTCGGGGCGGTTGATGCCCGCAGCGGTCACTTTGATCAGAACTTCGCCGGCGCCGGCCTCGGGCGTGGGGCGCTCCACGGGGACGAGGACTTCGGGGCCACCGGGGCGGGTGATTTCAACAGCGTGCATCGCGTGCCTCCTTTGCAGCAAATGGATTATTATTGCGCCCTTTGCGGCATATCGTGATTCCGTTCGGGCAGAATGTTTGCCTGGCGGCCGCAATAGACTGGCGGCACTGCGGGCAATCCGGCAGGCAAAATCGCCGGCAGTACTGGCAACACCCCGGAAGCGTGGCAGAGTGGTCGATTGCACCGGTCTTGAAAACCGGCAACGGGCAACCGTTCGTGAGTTCGAATCTCACCGCTTCCGCCAGATTCAGAGGCAACCGTCCCAAATGGGCCGTCCTCCACGCACGGGCCGTCCTCCACGGGCCGTCCTCCACGGGCCGTCCTCCACGGGCCGTCCCAAACGGGCCGACCCAAACGGGCCGACCCCAACGGGCGTACCATGGACGCAGATTCCCTCTGGAGGTTGCCATGTACAAGCACATACTCATCCCCATCGACGGATCCAGCCTGGCCAATTCCGGCCTGGAACAAGCCCTTGCGCTTGCGCGTGCGTTGGACGCCAGCGTCACGGTCCTGACCGTATACAGCCCGTTCGAGATGCCCTCCATGGAATCCGTGCAGCTTGAAGGCATGCGCGGCATCTACGAAAACCAGGCGCGCGAGCTGGCCAGCTCGTATCTGTCCGAAGCCGCCGGCAAGGCCAGCACCGCCAGCGTGGCCTGCGTCACGGAAATGCGCGAGAGCGACTCGCCTTATCAGGTGATCGTCGACGTGGCCATGACGCGCAACTGCGACCTGATTGCCATGTCTTCGCACGGCCGTGGGGGCATGGCCGCGCTGCTGCTGGGCAGCCAGACGCAGAAGGTGCTGGCGCACACCACCCTGCCCGTCCTGGTGTATCGCTGACCTAAGCGGTGGCCGCGTAGGTGCCGGGAATGCCGGCGGCGGCCACGCCGCTGCGCAGGCTTTCCTGCGGCAATGATTCTGCCAGCAGGGGCCGCGCCGCCAGCAAGCGGGTCAGGTCAACGCCCGTGCGGTACCCCATGCTTTCCAGCATGAACACCAGATCTTCGGTGACGATGTTGCCCGACGCCCCCGGCGCAAACGGGCAACCGCCCAGCCCGCCCAGGCAGGAATCGAAGGCGCGGATGCCTTCGTCCAACCCGGCCAGCGCATTCGCCAGGCCCAACCCCATCGTGTCGTGCAGATGCAGCTTGGTCAGCCGCGCGCCCACGGCGTCTTGCGCGGCACGCACCGCCTCGCGCACGCGCCCGGGGTGCGCATAGCCCACGGTATCGGCCAGCGCGATTTCATCGGCGCCCACGCGCGCCACCGCGGCCGCGACCTCGGCCACCCGCCGCACCGGCACCTCGCCTTCCATCGAACACCCGAACGCGGTGGCGACGGCGGCGTCGATACGCATCGGCCGCGCCTGCGAACGCACCCAGTCGACGATGGCGGCCAGCATGTCGACCTGCGCGTCGGTGCCCTTGCCCACATTGGCGCGGCTGTGCGTGTCGCTGACCGACACGGGAAACGCCAGCACGTGCGCACCGGCCTCGTAGGCGGCGATGGCGCCCTTCAGATTGCACGCCAGCGCGCACACGGTCAGCCCGTCGATCTTCAGCACTTCGGGCAGGATGTCGCCCGTGTCCGCCATCTGCGGCACGAGTCGCGGCGACACGAAACTGCCCACTTCGATCTCGCGCAGCCCGGCATCGGCCAGTTGCCGGATCCAGCGCAGCTTGTCGGCGCCCGGCATCATGCCCTTGGCCATCTGCAACCCGTCGCGCGGCCCGACCTCGCAAAGCCTGACTTCCTGGTTCATGTGCGTTCCCGTGTCTTATTGCTGAATGACGATGCCGGCGCTCTTGATGGTCTGCTGCGCCTTGCCGATGTCCGACTGGATCAGCGCGGCAAACTGTGCGCTGGATACAGGGTCGGTCTCGAGTCCCTGCGCCGCCAGCGCGTCCTTCACATCCTGGCGCGCCAGCAGCTTGTTGAAGTCGCTGTTCAGCCGCGTCACGATGGCGTCGGGCGTCTTGGCCGGGGCCAGCACGCCGTAGTAGGTCACCACGCTGAAGTCCTTGTATCCCAGCTCCGCCACGGTCGGCACGTCCGGCAAGGCCGGGTTGCGCTTGGGCGAGGTCACCGCCAGCGCGCGCACCTTGCCCGACTTGATCAGCGTGGCCGCCGACGAGATCGACGAGCCCGCGAACTGCAGATGCCCGCCCATCAGGTCGGCCAGCGCCGGCGCGGAACCCTTGTACGGCACGTGCTGCATCTTGAAGCCGGCTTCGTGCTGCAGCATTTCCATTGCGATGTGCACGCCCCCGCCGGTGCCCGACGTGCCGTACGAAATCTGGTTGGGCGCCTTCTTGGCCGCTTCGATCACCTGAGGCAGCGTCTTGTAGGGCGAGGCCTCCGCCACCAGCAGCACCATCGGCGTCGTGGCCACCAGCGCTACCGGCGTCAGATCCTTGACCGGGTCGTAGGCCACTTTCATCAGCAGCGGAATCAGCGTGACGTTGTCGGACTGGCCGATCACCAGGTCATAGCCCTGCGCGGGCGAGCGCGCCGCTTCGGCCAAGCCCAGCGCGGTGCCGGCGCCGGGCTTGTTCTCGGGCACGACCGCCCAGCCGTTCAGCTCGTGCAGCTTGGTGCTCATCAGGCGGCCGATGTAGTCGGTGCCGCCGCCCGGCGTGGACGGGATGATGATGCGGATGGGTTTGTTCGGATAGTCCTGCGCAGTGGCGGTACATGCGACGGCCAGTGCAGCCAGCGCAACGAGTTTGCGGATCATGGGTGTCTCCTCTTTGATGGATGTCTTGGCGGTCTGACGCCGCCTCGACAGAAATCGGGCGCTAACGCCCTGGCGTCATGCAATCACTCCCGCCGTGCGCAAGGCGTCGATGCGCGCGGCATCCAGGCCCAGGCCTTGAAGAATGGCGTGCGTCTGCGCGCCTTGGGTGGGCGGATCGAACCGCTTGCCCGCCTTGCGGCCATCGAACTCGATGGGCAGCGCGGCGGCCGAGATCTCGCCGCCGTCCGGCAGCCGGGTCGGCAGCAGCGCGCCGCCCGCGTTCAGATGCGCATCATCAAGCAGATCGTGCGGCTGGCGGATCGGGCCATACGACAGATTGGCTTCCTCCAGCGCGGCGCACAGTTCGTCGGTTTTCCAGGTTTTCAGGATTTCACCGACGCCCGGCACCAGCCACGACCGTGCGGCCTCGCGGTCGATGGCGGTCGCCAGGCGCGGATCCGCGGCCCATTCGGGCGGCAGGAATTTCTGCGCGAAGTTGCGCCATTGCGCATCGCCCACCACCGCGACGAACACGCGACCATCGGCGGTTTCGAAGACGTCGTACACGCCCCATGGCGGCTTGCGCTCGGCGCCCATCGGCTTGGGTGCCGTGCCCGTCAATTGGAACTGCGCGATGAACTGTGCAACCAGCAGCAGATTGTTTTCAAAGAGGCCGGACCGCACATGGCGCCCGCGGCCGGTGGCGTGGCGGTCGTGCAGCGCGGCCAACGCGCCCACCACGCCGAACGTGCCGCCCAGGATGTCGTTGACCGACGCCGCCACCCGCTGCGGCGTGTCCGCGCCGCCGTTGATGTAGGCCAGCCCGCCCATCATCTGCACCACCTCGTCCAGCGCGGTGCGGTGCTTGTAGGGACCGGACAGAAAGCCCTTGAGCGACACATAGATCAGCCCCGGGTTCTCAGCCGACAGCGATTCGTAATCGAGTCCGTACTGCGCCAGGCTGCCATCGCGGAAGTTCTCCACGATCATGTCGGTCTGCAGCGCCAGCTTGCGCACGACCTCCTGGCCTTCCGGCGACTTCAGGTCGATCGCAAGACTCTGCTTATTGCGGTTGAAGACCGGAAAGTAGCCGCTGCCGGATCCCTTCAAGCGCCGCGTGCGGTCGCCGTCGATCGGTTCGACCTTGATGACGTCCGCGCCCAGGTCCGCCAGCGACAGGCCGGCGGCCGGCCCCATGATCATGTGAGACAGTTCCAGGACCTTGATGCCGCGCAGCGGCAGTTCGGTGCTGTCCATGAAGGGTGAAGCCGGTGCTGCTGTCATCTGCGGTTCCTCTTGCCAGCCTGTTCAATGGGAGCGCGGCGTCAGCCTCGGAAACTTGTCCGCGCCGCGCCGGCATGTCTGCATCATCGCGGGCGGGCGGCACCGGCGGGTAGCGGTCTTTCAGCACGGGGGCATTCTCGTTTCGGAACGTCCGGGTTAGCCCTGAGGGCGTCAATCCCCCAGCACGCCCAGATGCGCGAGCAGCGCACGCGCAGCCGGCGACAGCGCTTCCGGATCCCGCACCGCAATGCACAGCGGCGTGCTGGACCAAGGCCCTTCCAGCGGAATGAAGCGAATGTCCAGGTGCGCCAGTCGCGGCTTCAGATAATGCGGCACCACCGCCACGCCCATGCCGCGCGACACCAGCAGACAAATGGTCTCGTGCGAACTGACACGCGCGCTGATGCGGCGCGTCATACCCGCCTCGCGCGCCGCCTGATCGAATACGCTGCTGATGCCGTTATCGCGGTTCAGCTCGATCTGCTCGAACGGCAGCAGCTGTGCATAACCGAGCGTCTCGCGGTCAGCCAGCAGATGCCGGCCCGGCACCACCGCCGCCAGTTCGCAATGGCCAAAGGGAAACACCTGCAGGCCTTCGTGTCCGAAGTCGGAACCGGCCGCCACGTCCGCCCGCCCTTCCAGCACGGCGCGAAACGCCGTCTGCGTGGTGTCCTCTTCCAGCGAGATATCGATTTGCGGATTCGCGCGCCGGAAGGACTGGATCTGCGCCGGCAGGTCGCCCGACAAGGCGGCAAAACTGACGGCCAGCCGGATATGCCCGCGTATCCCGGTTGCAAATCCCGCCATGTCGCGGTGCATGCGGTCCATATCCTCCAGCACGCGGCGCACGTGCGCGGCCAGCGCATCGCCGGCCGGCGTCGGCTGCACGCCCTTCACGCCGCGCTCGAGCAGCGGCACGCCAAACGCGTCTTCCATTTCCGACATGCGCTTGCTGACGGCCGACGGCACGATGTTCTCGCGGGCGGCGGCGCGCGCAAGGCTGCCTTCCTCCAGCGCGGCCAGGAACAGGCGCAGGGAAACGGGGTCGATGTCGCGGGACGGCAGGGCGGGCGGGCTGGGCTTCATGGCGCAAAGTGTCGTCCGTAGTCCCGCCGCGCAGGGATCGGGGTTTACCCGCCCGCCGGTCCAGTTCCTGTCGCGATTACCCGTCACCAGCGCGCGCCGCCAATATCCCCGCTGCCAAGGTGGTATAGTCTCGCCCGCTGCCGGCCCCTCGCGGGACGCGCATCGCCCGAGTGGTGAAATTGGTAGACACAAGGGACTTGAACAAATTTGAGCCCTCTGGAGGAAACTCCAAAGGTGAAGCCCGTCAAACTCGGCGAAGGCCCTGGACCCGTTCCGCGCTAACGCCGAGCCAAGCCCCGATGACATATCGGGGAAGGTGTAGAGAGCAGACGGCGGGCACCTAAGGCCGAAAGGGCTATGGTGAAGGCGTGCTCCAGACCACGAACAGCAAGCCTGTGCTGGCGGCGAAAGCCGAAGTGGTAAGAAAATCCCTCGGCCTCGCGGCCGTACCGGTTCGATTCCGGTCTCGGGCACCACCCCTCTGCATCACGATCCAAGGCAGGACGCCATTTCTGCGCCGCCTTCCTTGGCGTTCGCTGTGCCCGTCAGGGGCCGCAACGCCACGCGCCTCCCGAAACTGTTCATGATTGTTTCGCATGCCCACTGGCACCAATGCTCGGCAAGCGTTATGCGCGACTCTGTCTGATTTTTGTTGAGCCTTGGCTACCGCGATAACAGCCAAGCTAGACTTACCTCGCAGAATCGGTCACCTGCCACCCGACGGGTCCGAACAGGAGGGAACCCTATGCGCCTGAAAGAAATCCCCGGCGCCAAAAAGCGACGGCTGCTCGAGAAGCGCTGGCCGCGTGAACTCCTGTATAACGTGCCGCCTATATTCGCGGCCGGCATTGCGGCGATAAAGCTGTGGCATGAGCCAAAGCCTGATTACTTCCTTTTCGGTTGCGCCGCTCTTGCGTTCGTTTGGCTTATTGCCGCCCTCATGGTTCGCGTCAGCGTAGCTCGAGGGGAGGATACCAAAGACAGCCCCGCCGCCGTCCACGAAGGGCTGTATGCTGCGGTGTCCACCGTACACCATATGCTCGCCAAGCAATGCGCCACCCGAGAATGCGGGTCGGACTTGCGGGCAACCTTTCATCGAGTCGTCCCACCTGTCAACGATCCGACTGAGATCGAGCAGATCATCAACTATGCAGGCGGAAGCGGCGAAGGGGTTGGCCGAACGTTTCCGGTGAACGCGGGCATCACCGGCAAAGCCATCCGCAATAAGACCCCATTTGATATGTCGAGCGAAACCGCGACGGACGAACAATTGAGAGATGAGCTCGTTGATGCCTGGGGGTACACTACGGCACAAGCTCGCAGACTCACGCCGGGGCGATATTCCGCATTAGCCATTCCTGTCCTGGACGCTTCTCGACAGCATGCAGTGGGCGTGATCTACTTCGATTCAAGTGACCGTGCATTGTTCGCCCGTGACGATGTAATGGAAATAGTTGGCGCCGGCTGCGAAGCCATCAGCGATTTCGTCACGAAAAGGTATTGACATGACAACTGCCACCCCGCGCTCACGTTGGACTTTCGTAAAAGAGGCAACGGTCATCTCGAAACCGGATGCCAAGATCACGGTACGACAGCTCACCCTCACGGACTCCGGTTTGCGCGCCATCACCAGCGGTAGCAGCGGCATAACACAAGGCGCCCGGGAAGAACCCGGACCTCCGGCACCGATCAAGAAGATGGTCGCCGCATAATGAAAAAAGGAAGCTCTCGAGCTTCCTTTTCAGCATCTGTCGCCCCGCGCCGCATGAGCGCCCTGCTCGCCACGCCTTCTCGCAGTCCCCTCACGCTGGACAAATCGCACGCCCACACGGCAAGCTTGGATACCCCGGAGGCGCCACACCGCGCCTCCCCGTCATTCCGGGAGCCCGTGCATGTGTTCGCACTACCAGACGCTCAAGGACGCCGAACTGCTGCTGCAGAAATTCGGCGTGCGCACCAGACCCGCCGCCATCGGCAAGTACGACATGTGGCCCCGCTACGAAGGGGTGTTCGTGCGGCGTCCGCCTGAGCATGACGCCGGCGACGATGCCGTTCCTGATCGTGAGGCCGCGGCGGGCCGCTGGGGACTGATCAGCGCCATGACGCGTTCAGGCGGCCTGGAACGGGCAGGCAAGCTGTCTACCTTCAATGCCCGCGCGGAGACCGCCGCGGGCTCGTACACGTTCGGCAACGCCTGGCGCCGCGCGCAGCACTGCATCATTCCCGCCGACGCGATCTTCGAGCCGGACTGGACGTCCGGCAAGGCCGTGGCCACCCGTTTCACCCGCGCCGACGGCAAGCCATTGGGCATCGCGGGCTTGTGGGACCGTTATCGCGATGCGGCGGGGCAATGGCAGGAGAGCTACACCATGCTCACCATCAACGCCGACCACGATCCCCTGTTCAGCCGCTATCACCAGCCCAACACGGAAAAGCGCATGGTGGTCATCCTGCCGGAAGGCGCCTATGGCGATTGGCTGACCGCATCGGCCGCCCACAGCCGCGAGATGCTGGTTCCGTTTCCGGCAGACATGCTGACGGCCACCCCGATGGCCCGACCTTTCCTCAGCGGTACCCAACAGGGTCCCGACGACCGAAACCTTCTGGTGCCGGACGACCTCCTGAACAGATCACCCGCTCGGCAGACCACAGAAAAAACCACTATTCTTCTGCCTCGCCTCATATTTCCCGCCCGCCCGGCGACCATCGCCGCACCATTCGTGCGCGTTGCCCGGGCCAGCGACCGAACCGATCTTGACCTCCCTCCCCGCCTCTCCCCCGTTCATCGTCCTGGACGCGTGCGTCCTTATGTCCGGCATCCTGCGCCGCCTGTTGCTGCGCCTGGCCGAGGCCGGCGTGTTCCAGCCCGTATGGACCGAACGCATCGGCGAGGAATGGCGCCGCAACGCCTGCCGCATCTGGGACATTCCGCCGGAGGTGATGGCGGAATTCTGGGCAGACATGAACGCGCGGTTTCCGGCGGCCATGGAATCGGACACGCAGGTCTATGAAGCGTCGCTGCGCTACAGCGATCCGAAGGATTTCCACGTGATTGCGGCCGGGTTGGCGCGGCGCGCGCGCTGCGGGCTGCCTCAGACGCCGACCGTGCAGGTGCTGACGTGGAACCTGAAGGATTTCAATCGATCCGAGCTGCGACGCCAGGGGCTGGACGTCTACAACCCGGACCGGATGCTGGTGCAGTGGTGGCACGCGGGGTCTGAAAACATGCAGGACGCGATTGCGCAGATTCCCGCCGACTACGTCGCGCTGGGCCGCGAGCCGGAGCCGCTGACTGCGACCCTGCATCGCGAACGGCTGTACGGTCTGAAGAACCTGGTGGCGCGTCAATAGACCGCTTGGCGATGAAAGCGGCGGCAATAAGCCGGCGGAAATAAGGCAGGCAATAAGAAGCCGCCAAGAAAAAAGGGGCCTGGCCGGCTTTCGCCGAACCAGACCCGGAGCCAACCGTTACCGTTACGTCAATCGACCTCGACGAAAGCCTCTTCGCGCTTCTTGCGCAGCGCGGGCATCGCAACCAGCACCAGCAGGATCGCGGCAAGCGCCAGCAGCGTGGCCGACAGCGGACGCGTGACAAAGGTGGAGAACTCGCCGCGCGACAGAAGGAGTGCCCGGCGGAAGTTCTCTTCCATCATGGGCCCCAGCACCAGGCCAAGCAGGAGCGGCGCGCCTTCGCAGCCAAGCTTGCTCCACACGTAGCCGATGATGCCGAAGATGGCGAACATGAAGATGTCGAAGGCGTTGTAGTTCAACGAATACACCCCGATCGTGCAGAAGACCAGGATCGCCGGGAACAGCATGCGGTACGGGACGCGCAGCAGCTTCACCCAGATGCCGATCAGCGGCAGGTTCAGCACCACGAGCATCAGGTTGCCGATCCACATCGAGGCGATCAGGCCCCAGAACAGCTCGGGGTGGCTGGACATGACTTGCGGTCCCGGCTGGATATTGTGGATGGTCATCGCGCCCACCATCAGCGCCATCACCGCGTTGCCCGGGATACCCAGCGTCAGCAGCGGAATGAAGGAGGTCTGCGCGCCCGCGTTGTTGGCGGATTCGGGACCGGCCAGCCCGGCGGGGTGGCCCTTGCCGAAGCGCTGCGGCTCTTTCGAGAGCTTCTTTTCCAGCGTGTAGGACGCAAACGCCGACAGCACGGAACCGCCACCCGGCAGGATGCCCAGCGCCGAACCCAGCGCCGTGCCGCGCACGATGGCGGGCGCGGCTTCGCGAAATTCCTGGCGGCTGGGATACAGCGAACCGACCTTGTCGGTGATCTCGACCCGGTTCTCCTTGAGCTCCAGGTTGCTCATGATTTCCGACAGGCCGAAGACGCCCATGGCGACGATGGCAAAGTCGATGCCGTCCTGCAGTTCGGGGATGCTGAAGTCATAGCGCGCCACGCCCGAGTTCACGTCGGTGCCCACCATGCCCAGCAGCAGGCCGAGCAGGATCATGCAGATCGCCTTGGGCAGCGAGCCCGACGCCAGCACCACGGCGCCGATCAGGCCCAGCGCCATCAGCGAGAAGTATTCGGCCGGGCCGAACGCGAATGCCACTTCGGCCAGCGGCGGCGCGAAGGCGGCGATCAGCACGGTGGCGACACTGCCCGCGAAGAACGAGCCGATGGCCGCCAGCGACAGTGCGGCGCCCGCCCGTCCGTTTCTCGCCATCTGGTGCCCGTCCAGCACGGTCACCACCGCCGAGGTCTCGCCCGGCAGGTTCACCAGGATGGCTGTCGTCGACCCGCCGTACTGCGTGCCGTAGTAGATGCCAGCCAGCATGATGAGGCCGGCGGTTGGCGGCAGCACGTAGGTGATGGGCAGCAGCATGGCGATGGTCGGCACGGGACCCAGTCCCGGCAGCACCCCGACCAGCGTGCCCAGCAGGCAGCCGATGAATGCATAAGTCAGGTTTTCGGGGGTGAAAGCCACCGAAAAGCCCAGCATCAGGTTTTGAAGCAATTCCATGTCCGGTACCTCAGTTGGTCAGCACGCTGGGCCACAGCGGAAAAATCAGGCCCAACCCGCGAATGAACGCGAGGTAGGAGAACGCCACGAGGAACAGGCCGTTGGCGACGGCAACCTTCCAGTTGAATTCGTGGCTGGCGACGCTGCTGATCAGGACAAGCAGGAACACCGAGAGGTAGAGGCCGAGATAACGCAGGGAAAAGCCGTACAGGAACACGGACCCGACGACGAGAAAAAGAATGCGGAAGTCATAGCGGCCGATGGTCGTTTTCTCGGCGCGGGGGGACAAGGCGCTCATCAGCACCGTCGCGCCCATCAGCGCCAGCACGATGCCGAGCCAGAACGGAAAGTAACCGGGGCCCATGCGCGCCGCGCTGCCCATGGAATATTGGGTCGCCTGCAACGCAAAGCCTCCCCCCACCACGATGAACATGACGCCAGACCAGAAATCCTGTCTGTTTTTTATCAATCTGCTTTCTCCCTAATCTGCTGCGGCCCCAAAAACATGACTTCAGGCGCAAGCATTTCTCGTTCAACGCAGCCTCCCCAAAGGACGGCAACGACATGAACGCGGGATATTAAATCGTGGGCCGACATATCTCATATCGGTAGGAACCATGACTTCCCTGGGGATATCCCGCGACCACTCAATGGACAGATTTCGTCCAAAACAAAGGCGAACACGCTGCAGAAATCGCAGAAATTCCCTTTAAAAACCGTGTTTTCGCGGAAGTTGAGGCTCGCGCAAAAAGTTCCACGTCCGATCACAAGGTGGTCAGCGGAGAAATATGCGGACGCACTTTTTGTGAGAAGGACGGCTCCAAATCGTCCCTCGGGCGAGCCTCAGAGCAGCAGATGCAGGGCCTGCTCGGGGCGCCTTCAATCCGACCATCAAAGCAAAATCGCTCCGGCCGAAGTTCGGCCGGAGCGACAGTTTTCTGACAGGATATTGAAAGAATCTGGCGGCGTCCTAATGCCGCCCGGCAGGTCAGTGGTCGTGGTTGCTGGCGGCAAATCCGGCCGCGTTCAGGATGTCGATCACTTCCTGGATGTGCTCGGGACCGCGCGTCTGGAGCACGAAATCCACCTCGACATTGCGCACGGGCAGCGATGTGAACGCGCGTTGGTGGTGCACTTCTGTAATGTTGGCCTGCGCGTCGGCAATCAGTTTGGTGGCATGGGCCAGCGCCCCGGGCAGGTCACGCAGGTCGACGCGGATCCGCGCCAGCCGCCCGGCCCGCACCATGCCGCGCTCGATCAGCTCGCCCAGCATCAGCGGGTCGATGTTGCCGCCCGTCAGCACCAGCCCGATGCGCTTGCCCTTGTAGCGGTCGCTGCCCTCTTCCTGCGCGCGCAGCAAGGCGGCCAGGCCCGCGGCGCCGGCGCCTTCCACGACGGTCTTTTCAATTTCCAGCAGCACGACGATGGCGTGCTCGATGTCCGCTTCGCTGACCAGTTCGATGCGGTCGACCAGTCGTTGCACGACCGCCAGCGTCAGATCGCCTGGCGATTTGACGGCGATGCCCTCGGCGATGGTGTACTGCCCCGGCGGCATGGTGACGCCCTTGACGGCCGCGTACATGGCCGGAAAGCGCTCGGTCTGCACGCCCACGATCTCGATGTCGGGGTTCACGGCCTTGGCGGCGGTGGAGATGCCGGAGATTAGCCCGCCGCCGCCGATGGCGATGACCAGGGTGTCCAGCTTGGGCTGGTCTTCCAGCATTTCAAGCGCGACGGTCCCCTGCCCCGCCATGACGGCTTCGTCGTCGTAGGGGTGGATCATGATGAGGCCGCGTTCGCGAGCCAGCTCGTAGCCGCGCGCCTTGGCATCGTCAAAGGTGTCGCCTGCCAGAACGACTTCAGCGCCGAAGCGCCGCGTGTTGGCGACCTTCACCGTCGGCGTGAAGCGCGGCATGACGATCACCGCCGGCACGCCCATGCGCTGGGCATGGTAGGCCACGCCTTGCGCGTGGTTGCCCGCCGACACCGCGATCACGCCCTTGGCGCGCTCCTCGTCCGACAGCGTGAGCATGCGGTTCAGCGCCCCGCGCTCCTTGAAGGATGCGGTGAACTGCAGGTTCTCGAATTTCAGCCAGATCTCGGCGCCGAAAATGTCGGACAGCGTGCGGGACAGGGTGAACGGGGTCTTCAGGACCTGGCCGCGCAGCTTTTCGCGGGCGGCCTGGATGGATGCGATATCGATCACGATGGAAATCCGGTTAACGCACAGGCAGGAAGTTGAACAGCAAAAGGCCCTGGGCGTAGTTGATGCCGATGCGCCGGGAGTTCTCGCCGAGCAGGTTGGCGATCAGGTCCAGCCGGCCGATGATGGCGCCGAACTCGCGCTCGAAGCTGAGATTCGTGGCGGTCGGGGAAATTTCGTTGGCCAGCAACAGCAATTCGCCCTGGTTGTTGCGGCGCGTGGCCAGCAGCCAGGCCGCGGCCTCGACGTTCCGTGCGGCATTGTAGACCCGCTGGCCGTCCAGGGCGTCTGTCGCGTACAGACGCGTCTTGCCGTTGTGCGCGGCGATGATGGTGTCCGCAAGCCCGTAGATGAAGGCGCCGACCCGGTCGCCCGGATAATTGGGATCCAGGGCAACTGCTAGGATCTGGATGTCGCGCAGCCCGCTCAGATCTCTCGGCGGCACGCGGACTTCGATGGAATGCTTGACGCGGTTCACCGCCGTCGCCAAGTCCGGCGCACCGGTCTTGCGCCATTCCCGAGGATTGCGGCGGTACAGCTTGTCCAGCAACGAATACAGGCTGGTCAGGTTGTCGCGTACCTCGAGCGTGACCGTCCGGTTGAAGTCCGTCTGCGCGAACTGGTCCGCCGTCATGTCCTCGCCCTTGGGGCCACGCTGGCCCGCCCCGGGGGGCGACATGCAGCCGGTCAACAGCGCCGCCAACAGCGCTGCGGTGACTGCGGTTATCGGCCACGCCGTCATGCCTTGTTCATCCGTATGCCCCCTTCGATCAAGCGTGAAGCGCGCCATTGCACCCGGCGGCGCGTCTCTCGCGCAAGACTTTACAGGAAGGCGGACGAACTGGGGAGCAGCGACCCATCCCCCTCACGTTCAGCCGCGCCAGGCAAAAAAAACGGCGCCTCGGATGAGGCGCCGCTTTTCAATCAGGAGGCTGCAGGCTTATTCAGCTTGCGGTTCCGATTGGGGGGCAGCTTCGGGAGCGGCAGCGGCTTGCTGCTGCTCGATGCCACCGATTGCCTTGATGGACAGGCGCAGACGGCCCTTGTCGTCGGCCTCGATGACCTTGACGCGGACTTGCTGGCCGACCTTCAGCACATCGTTGATGTTCGCGATGCGGTAGTTGGCGATTTCGGAGATGTGCAGCAGACCGTCGCGGCCCGGCAGCACTTGCACGATGGCGCCGAAGTCCAGCAGACGCAGGACCGAGCCTTCGTAGATCTGGCCCACTTCGACGTCGGCGGTCAGCTCGACGATGCGGCGCTGGGCTTCCTTGGCCTGCGCTTCGTCGACGCTGGCGATCACGATCGTGCCGTCGTCGGAGATGTCGATCTGCGTGCCGGTTTCTTCGGTCAGCGCGCGGATGGTGGCGCCGCCCTTGCCGATCACGTCACGGATCTTCTCGGGGTTGATCTTGATGGTCAGCATGCGCGGCGCGAACGCCGACAGCTCGCCGCGCGAACCGTCCAGGGCGTCCTTCATCTTGCCGAGGATGTGCAGACGGCCTTCGCGGGCCTGGTCCAGCGCAACCTGCATGATTTCCTTGGTGATGCCCTGGATCTTGATGTCCATCTGCAGTGCGGTAACGCCGTTTTCGGTGCCCGCAACCTTGAAGTCCATGTCGCCCAGGTGATCTTCGTCGCCCAGGATGTCCGTCAGCACGGCAAACTTGCCGCCGTCCAGGATCAGGCCCATGGCCACGCCGGCCACGTGATCCTTGATGGGCACACCAGCGTCCATCATGGCGAGCGAGCCGCCGCAGACCGAGGCCATCGACGAGGAGCCGTTGGATTCGGTGATTTCCGACACGAGGCGGATCGTGTACTGGAAGTCTTCCGGAGCCGGCAGGAGCGGCACCAGCGAGCGCTTGGCCAGACGGCCGTGGCCGATTTCGCGGCGCTTCGGCACACCAATGCGGCCGGTTTCGCCGGTGGCGAACGGAGGCATGTTGTAGTGCATCATGAAGCGGTCACGGTACTCGCCCATGAGCGCGTCGATGATCTGTTCGTCTTGCTTGGTGCCCAGCGTGGCCACGACCAGCGCCTGGGTTTCACCACGGGTGAACAGGGCGCTGCCGTGCGCGCGGGGCAGCACGCCCAGACGCACGCTGATCGGACGGACGGTGCGGGTGTCGCGGCCGTCGATGCGCGGTTCGCCGTTCAGGATCTGGCCACGGACGATGGCCGATTCCAGCGAGAACATGATGTTGTCGACCGTGACGGCGTCGGGAGCCGATTCGCCCTTTTCGGCAGCGGCGGCAGCCAGCTTGGCCGACACCTCGGCCGACACTTCACGCAGCTTGGCGGTGCGGGCCTGCTTTTCGCGGATCTGGTAGGCGGCGTTCAGGCCTTCCTGGGCGGCGGCGGTGACCGCGGCGATCAGGGCCTCGTCCTTGGCGGGAGCCTGCCAATCCCAATCGGGCTTGCCAGCATCCTTCACGAGGTCGTGAATGGCGTTGATGACGGTCTGCATTTGCTGGTGGCCGTAGACCACGCCGCCCAACATGACTTCTTCGGACAGCTGGTCAGCTTCCGATTCGACCATCAGCACGGCGTTTTCCGTACCGGCGACAACCAGGTTCAGCTTGGAGGACTTCAGTTCCGATGCGGTCGGATTGATGGTGTATTGACCATCGATGTAACCCACGCGCGCGGCGCCGATCGGGCCATTGAACGGGATGCCCGAGATGGCCAGTGCGGCCGAGGCGCCGATCATGGCGGCGATGTCGGGATCGATTTCAGGATTGACCGACAGCGTGTGCAGGACCACCTGGACTTCGTTGTAGAAGTCTTCAGGGAACAGCGGACGCAGCGGACGGTCGATCAGGCGCGACGTCAGCGTTTCCTTTTCGGAGGGCTTGCCTTCGCGCTTGAAGAACCCGCCCGGAATACGGCCGGCGGCGTAGGTCTTTTCGATGTAGTCGACGGTCAGCGGGAAGAACGTCTGACCCGGCTTGGCCTTCTTGGCAGCCACGACGGTGGCCAGGACGACGGTGTCCTCGATCGACACCACAACGGCGCCGGAGGCCTGGCGAGCGATTTCGCCAGTTTCCAGGACGACCGTGTGCTGGCCGTACTGGAACGATTTAGTCACTTTGTTGAACATGACGATTATTCCTTACAAATGAAAAACCGTGGCCGCTGCGACATGCGTCGCACCGACCACGGTTGCGTCATGGGGAGCCAGCCCCGTCGATCACTTGCGCAGACCGAGTTTTTCGATCAGTGCGCGGTACGAATCGGGATTGCGGCCCTTGAGATAGTCGAGCAGCTTGCGGCGACGGCTGACCATACGCAGCAGACCGCGGCGCGAGTGATGATCCTTCATGTGTTCTTTGAAGTGACCGGTCAGCTCGTTGATACGGGCGGTGAGCAGAGCCACCTGAACTTCGGGGGAGCCGGTATCGCCCTGAGCGCGTTGGAATTGCGCAACGATATCGGATTTCTTGATGTCAGCTACAGACATTGATGACCTCTTCGGACATGCGACAGGGCCGAGGCGCCCTGACGTGGTTTGGAAAATTTTGCGCGAGCCAGGCTTGAATTCGCTTTCTCACTGCTGCCATTGGCGGGATCGGGCAGGACCGGCACATGAGGCTTGGCGCCATGTTGCGGGTACTGCGACAAGCCGCCGGCGGCTGGCGCAAAGGATCTTGCAGAATCAATACATTTGATAAAGCTCGGCGATTATAGCTGATTCGCTAGAATTACCCCAGCAAGAAGACCGGGCCCGCCGCGAGGGCCGGCCAAGCCGCAGTGCGCACCCGAAGGAGCATGGACATGATCAGCTTATACAGAACGGCCCGCGTGACCCTGGCCTCGATCGCACTGGCCGGACTGGCCGCCTGCGCCAACATGACCGAGGTGCCGCCCGGCACCCCGCTTTCGCAAGTTCAGGCGCAGTTCGGCGCGCCCAACTTCGAATGCCCCCAGGCCAATGGCGGCCGCCGGGTGATCTGGACGCAGCAGCCCATGGGCCAGTACGCCTGGGGCGCGAACGTCGGCCCCGATGGCCGGGTCGACCGGGTGATGCCGCTTCTGACCGACGCGCACTTCAAAGTGCTGGAGACCGGAGATTGGGGGCCGGATCGGGTGCGCTGCGAGTTCGGCCCGCCAGCTCGTATCGAACAGGCTGGCCTGGGCGAAAAGCGCGAGGTCGTCTGGTCGTATCGCTATAAGGAAAACAGCGTCTGGAATTCCCTGATGTACGTGTACATGAGCCGCGACGGCAGCAAGGTCACCCACTTCCACCCCGGACCAGACCCCATGTACGACGACGACCGGTTCAACTTCTGGTAGCACCACCCGGAACAAAAAACCCGCCAATCTCTGCGATGGCGGGTTTTTTGTTGGCGGCGTCTGGACGTCAGGACGAATGACCGCGTCGCTCCTGCTGCAGACGGCGCACCTTGTTCCAGCGCCACAGCCAGGTGACCCAGCCCGACAGGCCGTACAGCACGAACAGGCCAAACAGGACAACGGGAGGATCGCTGGACACGAACACGAACACCGCAACGACAAGCAGGATGCCCCAGAACGGCACGCTGCGGCCCAGGGCGAAGCTCTTGCCGCTGAAGAACGGCGCATTCGACACCATGGTGATGCCGGCGTACATGGTCAGCGTGAACGCCACCCAGGCCATCAGGCTGTCATGGATGGGCAGTTTGTTGTCCACGGCCAGCCAGACGAAACCCGCCACCAGCGCAGCTGCGGCCGGGCTGGGCAATCCCTGGAAGAAACGTTTGTCCACGACGGCGATATTGGTGTTGAAACGCGCCAGCCGCAACGCCGCGCCGGACACATAGACGAAAGCCGCCAGCCAGCCCCAGCGGCCCAGGTCGTTCAGGATCCATTCATACATGACCAGCGCCGGCGCCACACCGAACGACGTCATGTCGGACAGCGAGTCGTATTGCTCGCCAAATGCGGACTGCGTGTTGGTCAGACGGGCCACCCGGCCGTCCATGCCGTCCAGCACCATGGCGACAAAAATGGCGATGGCGGCGACTTCGAAGCGGTCGTTCATGGCCTGCACAACGGCGTAGAACCCGGCAAACAAAGCGGCGGTGGTGAACGCGTTGGGGAGCAGGTAAATGCTCCGGTGGCGGTTCTCGGAATCGCGCATGGAAAAATTGGGCATGGTCTCAATAACTTACGACGGACTTTGAAAGGTTAACCTATCTGGCCCTGCTTGCGGGCTACAGCAAGGATCATGCCCGTCCCCATTTGGCGCCAAAGCGCCCAAATGGCTGCGAAAAGGCCAAAAAATAAGAAAAAAGCGGCATGCCCATGAAAGGCATGCCGCTTCGATCCTGACGGGCGGGGCCGCGCCCCGCCTGCCGTGGGGATCAGTTCTTGGACTTGTCCACCAGCTTGTTGGCGGCGATCCAGGGCATCATGGCGCGCAGCTTGCCGCCCACTTGCTCGATCTGCGATTCCGCGTTGATGCGGCGGCGCGAGGTCAGGGTCGGGGCGCCGGCGGCGTTTTCCAGGATGAACTTCTTGGCGTATTCGCCGGTCTGGATGTCCGTCAGGCACTGGCGCATGGCCTTGCGGGTTTCGTCCGTGACGATCTTCGGGCCCGTTTCGTACTCGCCGAATTCGGCGTTGTTCGAAATCGAGTAGTTCATGTTGGCGATGCCGCCTTCGTAGATCAGGTCGACGATCAGCTTCAGTTCGTGCAGGCACTCGAAGTAAGCCATTTCGGGCGCGTAGCCGGCTTCCACCAGCGTGTCGAAACCGGCCTTGATCAGTTCGACGGTACCGCCGCACAGCACGGCCTGTTCGCCGAACAGGTCGGTTTCGGTTTCTTCGCGGAAGTTGGTTTCGATGATGCCGGCACGGCCGCCGCCGTTGGCGCTGGCGTACGACAGGGCCACGTCACGCGCGGCGCCCGACTTGTCCTGGTACACGGCCACCAGGTGGGGCACGCCGCCACCCTGCTTGTACGTGTTGCGCACCGTGTGGCCGGGGGCCTTCGGGGCGATCATGATGACGTCGATGTCTTCGCGCGGCACGACCTGGCCGTAGTGCACGTTGAAACCGTGGGCAAACGCCAGGGCGGCGCCCGCCTTGATGTTGCCGTGGACTTCGTTGTTGTAGACCGAAGCGATGTTCTCGTCGGGCAGCAGCATCATGACGATGTCGGCCGACTTGACGGCTTCCGCGACTTCCTTGACTTCCAGGCCGGCGTTGGCGGCCTTGTTCCACGAGGCGCCGCCCTTGCGCAGGCCGACGATGACCTTCACGCCCGACTCATGCAGGTTCAGCGCGTGCGCGTGACCTTGCGAACCGTAGCCGATGATGGCAACGGTCTTGCCTTTGATGAGGGACAGATCGCAGTCTTTGTCGTAGAAAACTTTCATGTTGTGCTCCAGATTCCAGTATTTGGATATTCGTTTGATTCAGATGTAGGGTGAGGCAGGCCTGGAAGGCCGGTCAAATCTTCAAAATCCGTTCACCGCGTCCGATGCCGGACACGCCGGTGCGCACGGTTTCAAGGATGGCACTGCGGTCCAGGGCCTCGAGGAAGGCCTGTACTTTTTCCTGCACCCCGGTCAATTCGATGGTGTAGGACTTGTCGGTGACGTCGATGATGCGGCCGCGGAAGATATCCGCCATGCGCTTCATTTCCTCGCGTTCCTTGCCGACGGCGCGCACCTTCACGAGCATCAGCTCGCGCTCGATGTGGGCGCCTTCGGTCAGGTCCACCACCTTCACGACATCGACCAGGCGGTTCAAATGCTTGGTGATCTGTTCGATGACCTCGTCCGAACCGGTCGTGACGATGGTCATGCGCGACAGCGTGGAATCCTCGGTGGGCGCCACGGTCAGGGTTTCGATGTTGTAGCCCCGCGCCGAAAACAGGCCCACCACGCGCGACAGCGCGCCGGGTTCGTTTTCGAGGAGGACGGAAATCACGTGCTTCATTGCGGGGCCTCCTTACAGGTCTTCAGAGCCGAGCAGCATTTCAGTCAGCCCGCGGCCGGCCTTGACCATCGGCCACACGTTTTCGGTGCGGTCGGTGATGAAGTCCAGGAAGACCAGGCGCTCCTTGTGCTTGCCAAACGCTTCGCGCAGCGCCGGTTCGACGTCGGCGGGACGCTCGATGCGCAAGCCCACGTGACCATAGGCCTCGGCGACCTTGACGAAATCGGGCAGCGAATCCATGTACGACTCGGAATAACGCGAGCCGTAGTCGATCTGTTGCCATTGGCGCACCATGCCCAGGAACCGGTTGTTCAGGCAGACGATCTTGGGCGTCAGGCGGTACTGGTGGCAGGTCGACAGTTCCTGGATGTTCATCTGGATCGAGGCCTCGCCGGTGATCACGGCGATGTCCTTGCCCGGATTGGCCATCTGCACGCCCATGGCGTACGGCAGGCCCACACCCATGGTGCCCAGGCCGCCGGAGTTGATCCAGCGGCGCGGCTTGTCGAACTTGTAGTACTGGGCGGCCCACATCTGGTGCTGACCGACGTCCGAGGTGACGAAGGCGTCGCCGCCGGTCACTTCCCAGAGCTTTTCCACCACGTACTGCGGCTTGATGACCTCGTCCGAGTTGGCGAACTTCAGGCATTCCTTGCCGCGCCACGTCTCGACCTGGTCCCACCATTTGGCGAGCGAGGCCGGCTTGTGCTCGGCGGCGGCGATCTCGAACTGCGCGCTGAGATCGGCCAGAACGTCCTTGACGTTGCCCACGATCGGGACATCCACGCGCACGCGCTTGGAGATCGACGAGGGATCGATGTCGATATGGATGATCTTGCGGGCGTTCTGCGCAAAGTGCTTGGGATTACCGATCACGCGGTCATCGAAGCGGGCGCCGATGGCAAGCAGCACGTCGCAGTGCTGCATGGCCATGTTGGCCTCGTACGTGCCGTGCATGCCGGGCATGCCCACGAACTGGCCGCTGCTGGCCGGGAAGCCGCCCAGACCCATCAGGGTGCTGGTGCAAGGCGCGCCCAGTTGCGTCACGAGCTTGTTGAGCTCGGGCGCGGCGTTCGACAGGATGACGCCGCCGCCCGTGTAGATCATGGGGCGCTCGGCGGCCAGCAGCATCTGCACGGCCTTCTTGATCTGTCCCTGGTGGCCCTTGTTGACGGGCGCGTAGGAACGCATCGAGATCTCGCCCTTGGGCGGCACGTACTTGCACTGCGCGACGGTGATGTCCTTGGGGATATCCACCAGCACCGGACCGGGACGGCCCGTGCGCGCAATATAGAACGCGCGGCGCATGGTTTCGGCCAGGTCCTTCACGTCGCGCACAAGGAAGTTGTGCTTGACGCAGGGACGCGTGATGCCGACGGTGTCGCATTCCTGGAAAGCGTCTTCGCCAATGGCTGCAGTGGGCACCTGCCCGCTGATGATGACCATCGGGATGGAGTCCATGTAGGCGGTGGCAATGCCGGTGACGGCATTGGTCACGCCCGGACCGCTGGTCACGATGCAGACGCCGACCTTTTGCGACGAGCGCGAGTAGGCATCGGCCGCGTGCACGGCAGCTTGCTCGTGACGAACCAGGATATGCTGGAATTTGTCTTGCTTGAAGATTGCGTCGTAGATGTAGAGCACCGCGCCGCCAGGGTAGCCGAAAACGTGTTCCACGCCTTCATCGGCCAGGCAGCGCACGACGATATCGGCGCCATTCATTTCCATGTTGTAGTTCCTTTCAAAACCGGCCCTGCAACCCTGACTGCTGCGCGCCCGGATACGGCGGCAACTGAACCCATACCGGTTACGACAACATGATCCGGCGCTTAGCGGCTCACGGAGCCACGCCACCCGGACACCTTGCCGACCCGGCACACGCTCGACAGAACGCAGTGCAAACGCCCCTGGGGGACGCTGGAGGTCGAAATGGAAGCCTTGGCAACACACGCTTGTGGCGCGGCCAACGGCAGGTGAGACTTGCTGCACAACGGCTGGGATGTGACCCTGGCCGTTCGCATCAACGCTCCGGTATCGGATAGGCAGACCGAAGCAAGTGGAGCAATTTACCGCGTTGCGTCAAAGGTGGCAAATCGGCTTTTGCCGACCGTTGCGTGGAAGGTTCGGTCACTATCCGGCCCCAAAACACGCGATGCCCTCTCTATACTTGTTGCGTCGTCCAGAACCGAGCCGCCGCCCATGGATTTACGCATTGCCAGCATTCGCCGATTTCTCTATAGCCACTACTTCTTCGGAGGGGTGCGCCAGGGGGTCGGCATGCTGTTGCCCGTGCTGGTGCTGGGCGGCCTCTTCGGCAATTACACGACCGGGCTGGTAGCGACCTTCGGTGCGCAATGCCTGGCCATCATCGACCAGCCGGGCGGTCCGCAGCGGCACCGCACCAACGAAATGCTGGGCGGCGCGGCGCTGGGCACGATCACCGTCATCATCACGGGGCTGGCGTCCTCGCATCCGGTGCTGATCTGGCTGGCCGTCATTGCGCAGTGCTTCGTCTATTCGATGTTCACCGTGTTCGGCAAGCGCGGCGGCCTGATCGGCTTTGCGGGCCTTCTGCTGATGACGCTGACCATGCACTCGCCGCTGGCGCCGCAAGAAGTGCTGGCCCATGCCGCCGCCACGCTGGGCGGCGCGCTGTTCTATGTGGCGTTCAGCCTGGGGTTTTCGCGCCTGTTCTGGCTGCGTGAAGAGCAACAGGCCATGTCCGTCGCGCTGTTTGCCACCGCCGACTACGTGGCCGCGCGCGCAAACTTCTACGACGAAACCGCCGATCTGGACGAGGCCTACCGAAACCTGATCCAACGCCAGTCCGTCATGACCGAAAAGCACCAGGCGGCCCGCGACATGGTGCTGCGCGCCCTGCCCCGCGGCAAAGGCCTGGGCGACCGCCAGCGCGTGATGATCTGGAACATGTTCGTGGACATGCTGCAGTTGCTGGACACGCTGGTTGCCACGCATACCGACTACGCCGCGCTGCGCCGCACGCTGGCCGGCAACGACTGCCTGATGTTCATGCGCGACGCGCTGGTGAAGATGTCGCTGGAACTGAACCGCATCGCGCTGGACGTGTCGCGCGGTCGCAAGGTGCAATACCGAAGCAGCGCCAAGGCGGAGCTACGCGCCATCGAGTACGAGATCGAGCAACTCAAGCAGCAAGGCCTGGGCGAACGCGACCCGGAGATGCTGGCGCTGATAGTGCAGGTGCTGCGGCGCCTGCGCAATTCGGCGCGCATCGTGGACCGGCTGGCCGATCACACGGCGGCCTCGCCCGACGCCAAGCCCACCGACGTGCTGCGCATCAACAAGTCGCTGACGCGGTTCATTTCGCGCCAGGAATTCCGCTTTGGCCTCTTAACCAGCAACCTGCGGCTGGATTCCCCGCACTTCCGCTATGCGCTGCGCGTGACGGCCGCTGCCGCGATCGCCATGACGCTGGCCAGCCGCTGGCTATCGCCCGAGTTCTCGGCGCACAACTACTGGATCATGCTGACCATCGTCATCATCATGAAGCCTGGCTTTGCGCTGACGCGCCAGCGCAATGGCTGGCGGCTGATGGGCACCCTGATCGGCTGCATCGCCGCGCTGCTGCTGTTCAACGTGACCGACGAGCCCAGCGTCCTGTTCGCCGTCCTGCTGGGCGCCTGCATCATGGGCAACAGCATGGTGCAGCTCAACTACATGGCCAGCGCCATTTTCAATACGCTATTCGTGGTGCTGGTGTTCCATTTCGTGTCGCCGGGCACCGTGTCCATGTCGGTGATCGGCGAACGCGCCATCGACACGCTGCTGGGCTGCGCGCTCGCGCTGGTCTGCAGCTACATCCTGCCGTGGTGGGAGGCGCGTTACCTGAAGCCGCTGGCTTCGGCCGCAACCCGCGCCAACCGCGAGTATCTGCTGGCCGGCCTGCGTTACGTCGAAGCCATGCAGGCGCACGGCGCCCCCGTGGGCGCGGCTGCCACCGACACGCCCGCCGTCACCGATGCCGACCTGGCCTGGCGCCTGGCGCGCAAGAACGTGCACATCGCCTTCAGCAATTTCGCCGAGGCGTTCTACCGCATGATGAGCGAGCCCAAGTCGCATCAAGTGGACGTGCCGGAGCTGAACAATCTGTTGATCCAGAACCACGTGCTGGCCTCGCAAATTACCGCGGCAATTCCGATTCTGGCGGCGCTGCCCGCCACGCCCGAGCCGGTCCGGCAGGCGCTGGACGGCATGACCGTGCTGCTGGATGAAAACAGCCCGCGCGTGCCGCTGGACCTGCCCACGCAGTTCGACACTGCGGGCGATCAGGCTGCGCTGGTCTATCCCGTGAAGCAGATGCTCAAGGCCACGCACATGATCCGCCAGGAACTGCAGGCGCTGGCCGATCCGCTGCATGCGCCGCCGGTGGCGGCCGCGGCGTCGTAAGCCGCCGTTCGTCGATTCGACGGGCAAAAAATGCCAGCCTGGCGGAGATGCCAGGCCGGCATTTTTTGTGAAAGGGCGAGGTCCCAACCAGGTGTCTGACACCTTCCCCCGCCGCCGACTTCGTCAATCTAGCTTGCGGCGAAACACCAGCTTGTCCGCCGACGACGCCGACGCGTCGTACGCGTAGCCTTCCAGATCAAACCCCTGCAGCCCTTCCGGCTTGGCAACCTTGTGCTGGATGGCGTAACGCGCCATCAGGCCGCGCGCGCGCTTGGCGTGAAAACTGATGATCTTCCAGGCGCCGTTCTTCCAGTCCTGGAACACGCATTGCACCACCCGCGCCTTCAGGACCTTCTGATCGACGGACTTGAAGTATTCCTCGGAGGCCAGGTTGATGACGACCGGCGACTTCTGGCCGGCCTGGCGCTCGTTCAGGTAGTCCGCGATGGTGCTGCCCCAGTACTCGTACAGGTTCTTGCCCTTGGGGTTCTCCAGCCGCGTGCCCATTTCCAGGCGGTACGGCTGCATCAGGTCTAACGGGCGAAGCACGCCGTACAGGCCGCTCAGGATGGCAACGTGCTCCTGCGCCCAGTCGAGCTGCTTGGCCGACAGGGTGGCGGCGTCCAGGCCTTCGTAGACGTCGCCGTTGAAGGCCAGCACGGCCTGGCGCGAGTTGGCCTGCGTGAAGCTGCGCTTCCAGTGCGCGTAGCGCTGGACATTCAGCTCGGACAGGGCCGGGCTCAGGCTCATCAGGTCCGAGATGTCCTCGGCGGTCTTGGTCTTCAGGACCTTGATCAGGCCGGCGGCCTGATCCACGAACATCGGCTGGGTATGCGTCTCGACGTGCAGCGGCGAGTCGTAGTCCAGCTTCTTGGCGGGGGAAAGCAACAACAGCATTCAGAAATTCCTTGTTTAGCGCGCCGTCCAGCCGCCATCGACGGAGACGGTCGTGCCGGTGATTTGCGCAGCGGCGTCCGAGGCCAGGAACACGGCGGTGCCGCCCAGTTGTTCCGGCGTCACGAATTGCAGCGACGGCTGCTTTTCGCTGAGCAGGTCGCGGGCAGCGGCTTCCTGGTCCACGCCATTCTTTTCAGCCAGCGCGGTGATCTGCTTTTCGACGAGCGGGGTGCGCACCCAGCCCGGGCAGATGGCGTTGGCGGTGATGCCCTGCCCGGCCGTTTCCAGCGCCGTGACCTTGGTGAATCCCACGACGCCATGCTTGGCGGCCACGTAGGCCGACTTGCTGGCCGATGCCACCAGGCCGTGCGCGGACGCGATGTTGATGATTCGGCCCGAACCCTGCTTCTTCATGTGCGGCAAGGCGGCGGCGGTGCCGTGGAACACGGCGGACAGATTCAGCGCCAGGATGGCATCCCACTTTTCGGCCGGAAAGTCTTCGATCAACGCGGTGTGCTGGATACCCGCGTTGTTGACCAGGATGTCGATGCGACCAAGCTGGCGGACGGTGTTTTCGACCAGCTCGCGCACAGCGGCGCCCTTGGAGAGATCCGCGCCGTCGTAGATGACCTTCACGCCATGCTTGGCGGCAAGCTCCGCGCGCAGCTTCTCGATTTCGGCCGCGTCGCCAAAACCGTTCAGGACGATATCGGCGCCCTGCTCGGCGAAGGCCGTGGCGATACCCAGGCCGATGCCGCTGGTGGAACCGGTGACAAGCGCTACTTTTCCTTTGAGCATGAGCTTTCTCCTGTGAGCTGGCGTGGGGAAACGAAACGGGCTTCAAGTGTAGCTGCCCGGCAAGCCGCCAATCATGCCATGCCCTTACCCGCTGCGGGGTCAAGCGGTGGGCGGCTTGTCCGAGGAGGACGACGGCGCGGCGTCGGCAGACGGCGCAGTGTCTGTGACCGGCAACGCGTCCGTCACAGGCAGGCCCGCCATGCCGCCGTATTTCTCCGGCACGCGCTCTAGCACCTTGATCAGCACCGGCACCACGCCCATCGACACCGCGACGATCACCGACAGCACGTCGCGCTGCTCCAGGTTCACCAGATGGTTGTCCCAGGCTTCGTTGAAGATGGCGAAGCTGAACTCGCCGCCCTGGGCCAGCACCAGCGCAAACAGCAGCCGGTGATAGCGCGGCAGCCCCAGAAAGCGCGCGAATCCATAAAGGATGACGGCCTTCACCGCCAGCAACGCCGCGACGCCCGCGCAGATGAACATCCAGTGATGGGCCACGACCTTGAGGTTGATGGACATGCCGATGGCCACGAAGAACAGGCCCAGAAGCAACCCTTTGAACGGGTCGATCGCTTTTTCCAGTTCATGCCGGTAGCGCGACTCGGCCATCAACACGCCCACCAGGAATCCGCCCAGGCCCGCCGACAGGCCCGCGTAGTCGAACAATTGAGCTGCGCCCACCACCATCAGCAGCGCCGCGGCGGTAAAGAGTTCGTTCAATTCCGCCTTCGCCGCCCAGCCCAGCAGACGCAGCCGGTAGGCCAGCGCCACGACCGCCACGGCCACCAGCGCTTCTTTGAAGGACGGTGCGGAGGTCCCGTCCGACCCCAGCAATCCGGCCGCGACCAGCATCGGAATCGCCGCCATGTCCTGGAACAGCAGCACGCCCAGCGCCGATCGGCCCAGCGGCGTGCGGGTCAACTGACGCTCGTCCAGCAACCGCAGCGCCACCGCCGTGGACGACAGCGCCAGCGACAGACCGCACAACACCGCCGCCTGCCACTCCATGCCCGCCAGATGCCGCAGCGCCGCGCCGAACACCACCCCCAGCAGCAGGCCGCAGACCAGCATCTGCAGGGTGCCCAGGATGAAGACTTCGTTGCGCATCGCCCACAGGCGTTTGGGCGACAGTTCCAGCCCGATGATGAACAGCATCATCACGACGCCCCACTGCGACACGCCGATCATCGTGTCCACGTTCGTGACCAGCTTGAAGCACGACGGTCCGACGAGAACGCCCGCGATCAGGTAGCCCGGAATGGCGCCCAGCCCCAGTCTTTGCGTGATGGGCACGCAAAGCACGGCCGCGAGCAGAAGGATGAGGATGAGGTCCATGGAATGCGCAGAGGGCGGAATGGGGTGAATTCTGGCCAAAGATTGCGCCGGCTGAAAGCCGGATGAAACCCGCTGTGGTCCTTTTACCCGTTCTTTTTTTCACCCCTTTACACAAAAGAAAAAAATCCTGTAGAATTGCGGGCTTCGCTGCTCCGACAACGAAGATCCTTCCGACCAGGGATCTTTTAGTGAAGTCTTGTTAAACCGAAACTTCACCGATGCGGAACCCAGCCACGGAGAGGTGGCAGAGTGGTCGAATGTACCTGACTCGAAATCAGGCGTACGGTATCCCCGTACCGTGGGTTCGAATCCCACCCTCTCCGCCAAGTATTGAAGAATGAAGCCCCTGAGAAATCAGGGGCTTTTTTCTTTGCACGGCGTATTCACGCCGTGCCGCATGCTCAATAAGCGGCCAACCGCAACGACGCCTGCGACCCGCCGGCCTGGACGGACGACACCGCCTCGACCGCCAACACCCGCTCCGCACCGCCCGGCAACCTGAATGCGCTCACCGCCCGCGTCAGATCCGCCGACTGATCCTGCATCGAGCCCGCAGCCGCCGCAGCCTCTTCCACCAACGCCGCGTTCTGCTGGGTCACCTCGTCCATCTGCGACACGGCACGGTTGACTTGTTCAATGCCATCCGCCTGCTCGGCCGAGGCCGCCGCGATTTCGCCCATGATGTCGGTCACGCGTTGCACCGAACTAACAATTTCCTGCATCGTCGCGCCGGCGCGTTCGGCGCTGCCCGAGCCCTGGCCGATCTTCTGCACGGTGTCTTCGATCAGGACCTTGATCTCCTTGGCGGCCTGCGCGCTGCGCTGCGCGAGCGTGCGCACCTCGGCGGCCACGACCGCAAAGCCCTTGCCCTGCTCGCCGGCACGGGCGGCTTCCACCGCGGCGTTGAGCGCCAGGATGTTGGTCTGGAACGCGATGCCGTCGATCACCGACACGATGTCCGAGATCTTCACCGAGCTGGCGGAGATCGCGTTCATGGTGCTGACGACTTCGGACACAGTGGCGCCGCCGCGCGACGCGGTTTCCGAGGCCGCCGCGGCAAGCTGGTTGGCCTGCTTGGCGCTGTCGGCATTCTGCTTCACGGTAGACGACAGCTGCTCCATCGAGGCGGCGGTTTCCTCCAGCGACGCAGCCTGCTGCTCGGTGCGCGAGGACAGGTCGGTGTTGCCTGCCGCGATCTCGCCGGAGGCGGACGCGATGCTGTCCACGCCGGTGCGGATCCGGGCGACCGTGCTGGCCAGGTTGGCGTTCATGGATTCCAGCGCCGCCATCAACTGGCCGATCTCGTCGCGCGAGCGCACGACGATGGTGCTGGTCAGGTCGTTTGCCGCAACCGTGCGCGCGACGCGCACGGCGTCGGACAGCGGGCGGGTGATGCTGCGCGTCAACAGCACGGACATTAAGAGGCCGCAGACCACCGCGATGGAGCCGATCACGATCATCCACAGATTCGCGTTGCCGTAAGACGCTTCGATTTCTGCGGCGCGCGCGTCGATATCGGCGCGCTGCAATTCGGACAGGCGATTGATGTTGTCAATGAACTGGCGCGTCGCTGGCAAGAACTCCTGCGTGAAGATCTTGTTGGCGGCGTCCACGTTGCCTTCCTGCTTGGCCTTGAAGATGCCGTCACGGGTGCGCAGGTATTCGCTGCGCGCCTTGCCAATGCCTTGCCAAAGCACCTTTTCCTCGTCGCTTTCGATCAAGGGCTCGATCTTCTGCTGCAAGGCCGACGAGTTGCGGGTCGATGCCGCGGCTTCCTCGGCGAAGAAGCCTGCCAGGCTGGCGTCAGCACTCTTGGCGATGGCGGTGGTCCGGGTGACGCCTGACTGGATGTTGCGCGCCCAGTCGTTGATCAGGCGTTCCTTTGTGAGGGATCGCTGCGTCAGCGTTTCGACCGATTCGTTGATGTTGGCCAGGCTGACCAGCCCGACAATGCACATGACCATGATCATGGCCAGCAAGATGGCGAAACCACCCGCAAGGCGGGTTCCAAGCTTCATGTTTTTCATACTGCCTCCGGCGACTTCCAGGGCGGTGTGAATGCGTGCTCGGGCGGATGCCTTGGCGGCGGGATTGCGCCGCCGCCAATTCAAGCCAGATGCTCGCAAGCCCCTGGTTATCCGCCCCCAATAATGGTGTCCGTTGTGTCTGAAATTGCCGGCGGAGAGTTCGGATTTTCGAGGGTTCTCGCGACGGTCGAACGGATGCTAGCAGTCCGGATTTGGGCGGCATCGGGGGAAATGAAGGCGTTATTGACGCAACCTCCTCGCATTGCCTTAAAGGCGTCGGCAGCGTTGTAAAAAAGCCGCTTTCGCTGACCGAATCAACGGGAAAATCCAGGCAAGAAAAACGGCCCGAAGGCCGCGGAAACTCAGGTCGGCGACGTCGGCCGCGCAAGCTGGAAGGTGTCCGTACTGCGCGCGTACCAGCCGCCGCCGTGCATGCGGGCAATAAGGCCCAGCGCCGGCGTATCCACATGCCCGCGTTCGGCGTCCCGCACATAGGCGTCTTCGACATGCGCGCCCAGCACGCGCCCGATAACCACAATCTGTCGCGGACCGGTCACCACCGTTGCCTGGCTGACACACTCGAGCGACACCGGACTGCCCTGGATGCGGGGCGGTCGCACATGGGTGGCGGGCAGCGCGGTCAAACCGGCCGCGGCCATTTCGTCCACGTCCGCCGGGTAATCGGCGCAGGTCTGGTTCATCTCGCGGACCAGGGATTCCGGCACCAGATTCACCACGAACTCGCCGTTCTCGATGATGTTGGCGCCGGTGTCCTTGAATTCCCCGCCAGCATGGCGCATCAGGCCGATCGCGACCGTCGGCGGCTGATGCCCCATCACGTTGAAGAAACTGAACGGCGCGGCGTTCACGACGCCTTTGCCCGACACGGTGGTGACCCACGCGATCGGACGCGGCGTGACGGTCGAGGTGAGGATGTTGTAGACCGTCTGCGCCGGCAAGGCGTTGAAATCAAAATGCATCGATCAGACCTCCTGCTGCCCGGCGGCGGCGCCGGTAGCCGAGACCGCGCGCTTTTCGCGGGTGTCCACCTGAAGCTGGAAGACGTCGGGGCGGGCGTAGTGCCCGGACACGTCGAAGTCGTACTTGCCGCGCAGGATCTGGTTGGGTTCGATGTCGGCGTACAGGATGGTCTCGTCCGAGAAATCCGGACCGGCCAGCACCTCGCCCAGCGGGCCGATGATGGCGCTGCCGCCGCGCATCAGGACCGTGTCCGGCGCGTCGCCCAACGCGCATTCGAAGTCCTCGGGGTAGGCGCTGCGGCGCAGGTGCTGGCACGCGGTCAGCACGTAGCAGCGCCCTTCCAGCGCAATGTGGCGCATGCTGGGCACCCAGGTGTCGCGATCGTCCGCCGTGGGTGCGCAATACAGCGCGACGCCCTGGCTGTACATGTACATGCGCAGCATGGGCATGTAGTTTTCCCAGCAGATCACCGCGCCGATCTTGCCGTAGGGGGTGTCGATGACGGGCATGGTGGACCCGTCGCCGAAACCCCAGATCAGGCGTTCCCCAGCGGTCGGCATCAGCTTGCGATGCTTGCCCGCCAGGCCGGCCTGGCCGTTGAAATACAGCACGGTGCAGTACAGCGTACCGCCGTCGGCCTCGATGCAGCCCATCACCACGAAGCTGTCGGTGTCGGCCGCGGCCTGCGCCACCAGCGCGACCTCCTCGCCGTCCAGGCGGATGGCCTGCTGATGATAGGCGGCAAAGGCGTCACGGCCTTCGGGCTTGCGCATCCCGATGGGAGCGCCGAAGGAATTGCCCTTGGGATATCCCCCCAGGAAGGCTTCGGGAAACACCTGTACCCGGGCGCCCTGCTCGGCCGCCTGCCGGATCAGCGCGGCGGCCTTTTCGGCGCAAGCCATGCTGTCGGTGGGAATGGACGCCGCCTGGATGACGGCGGCCTTGAAGGTCTTTTGCATGGACATATCTATGCTCGCTTCCTTTTTGTCTCGTTGTTGTCAGTGGGCCGGATCTTCGTCGATGGCCTTCGCACGCGTGTTGGGCAGCAGCAGGCTGCCGATGACGCCCACGACCACCATCACCGCCACCGGGTACATCAGGCCGCCGAAGATATTGCCGCTGGCCTGCGCCAGGTACGTGGCGGTAAAGGGCACGATACCGCCAAAAATGCCCGCGCCGATGTGATACGGAAACGACAGCGCCGTGTAGCGGATGCGCGCCGGGAACAATTCAACCAGATAGGACGCGACCGGGCCATAGACCATCGCGACGACGGCCGTCATCAGCACCAGGATCAGGATGATCGTGGCGCGGTCGATGCGCGCGGGATCCGCCTTCTCCGGATAGCCGGCCGCCGTCAGCGCCTTGGCGTAGGCGGCGCGGTCAAAGCCGTTGACGGTGGCGCCGCCCACGCTCATCGCAATTTCCTGCCCCGGGATCGGCGCGGCATATTCAAAGTTGATGCCCTTGCCGACCAGGAATTTCTTGGCCTGCACGCACACCTTCTTGTGGTCGGCATGGCTGCCGATCATGGCGGCCTGCAATCCGAAGTCGCACGCGCCGCCGCTGGTGTCGGCATGCACGCGGACCGGCGTGGTCTGCATGGCCTGCGCCAGCGCCGGATTGCCGGCATTGAGCAGCACGTTGAACATCGCGTGGTAACCCACGGCGCCGATGAACAGGCCGGCCATCATGATCCACTTGCGGCCCACCTTGTCCGACAGCCAGCCGAACAGCACAAAGGTCGGCGCGCCGATGATGAAGCCGATCAGGATCAGCCGGTAGACAGTGGTCTGATCAAGCTGCACGGCCTGCTGCAGGAAGATCATCACGTAGAACTGCCCGGTGAAATAGGTGGCGCCCTGGCCGGCGGTGACGCCGATCAGCGCCAGCAGCACGAGGCGCAGGCTGGGCCATTGGCCAAACGTTTCCTTGACCGGGTTCTTCGACAGGCGGTTCTGCTGCTTCATGCGCGTGAAGACGGGCGATTCGTGCAGCTTGGCGCGCACGTAGATCGAAATGGCCAGCATCACGATCGACAGGATGAACGGCAGACGCCAGCCCCACTGGCGGAAGTCCTCGGCGCTCATCGAGGCCTGGACGAGCAGGATGACGACCAGCGACAGGATCAGGCCGGCCGACGAGGTGATCTGGATCCATCCGGTCAGGAGCCCCCGGCGCCGCGGTTCGCAGTGTTCGGCAACGTAGATCACCGCGCCGCCGTATTCGCCGCCCACCGCCAGGCCCTGCACGACCCGCAGCGTCAGCAGCAGGATCCAGGACAGGTGGCCCGCCGTTTCATAGGTCGGCAGGCAGCCGATCAGCACGGTGGCGCCGCCCATCATGACGACGGTGATCAGGAAGGTGTATTTGCGGCCCAGCTTGTCGCCCAGATAGCCGAACATCACCGCGCCCAGCGGCCGGATGATGAAGCCCACGGCCAGTGCGCCCAGTGCGGCCAAGAGCGCGACGGTGGGGTTGTCCTGCGGAAAGAGGACCTGGCTCATGAAGACAGCCAGCGTTCCGTAGATGAAAAAGTCATACCACTCGAACAGCGTGCCCAGCGTCGAGGCGACCACGACCTGACGTTCTTCCTTGCGGCTCAGCGTCGGCCCGGCGTCGAGCCTGGGCATTGCGACATTTGCTTCCATGCTTGCTTTCCCCTGTCGTTTTAGATTGATAGTGCTGTACGCATTAACTATTATCAAAGCTAAGCCGGCACGGGAAAAAGCTAGGGGAAACCCGGCGCGGTCTGGAAAAGCGGGGAAAAGGCCGCTGCTACACTGCCGCCACGCACACTGTGGAGGCAGCAATGGCAAGGCCCGCCGGCAAGGTTGAGAAGAATTCGGAACAGGCGCCGGCCACGGCGCGCAGGGGCATCCAGTCGATCGAGGTGGGGTTCCGGATCCTGGACGTCATCCGCAAGACCGGCCGCCCGATGCCGCTCAAGGAAATCGCGGACGCCTGTGCGCTGACGGTGCCCAACGTCCACTACTACCTGGTGAGCTTCCAGAAAGTGGGCGTGGTGCAGCAGCACGCCGACACCGGCCACTACGGCCTGGGTCCGTATGCGTTGCGGCTGGGGCTGGCCGCGCTGGAGCAATTCGACGTGTTCACGACGGCGCGCCCGATCATGGCCGAGGTGGCCGCGGCCACGGGTCACACGGTGTTCCTGGGCGTGTGGGGCAACAAGGGCCCCACGATTGTCTACCGCGTCGAAGGCAGCCGCAGCCGGCCGCTGCTCGAATTGCGCGTGGGCACGGTGATGCCGCTGCTGTCGTCCGCGCTGGGCCGAAATTTCCTGGCGCACCTGCCCGATGCGCTGACCCGCGAGCTGCTGGAACAGGAGCTGGCCTCATCCGTGCCCGAAAGCCACGGCGGCACCGCCGGCAATGCCTACACGATGGCGGACGTGCAGGCCATTCGCGACGAAGTGCAGAAGCACCACATCAGCCGCTGCCGCCACGCGCTGCTGCCGCATTTCACGTCGTTGTCCGCGCCCATCTTCGACATGCTGGGCGAAATGAAGGCCGCCATCACACTGATGGGACCGGTCGGCGCGGTGGACGACGACCTGGAATCCGAAACCGCGCGCCTGCTCAGCGAAAAAGCCCGCTCGATCTCGGCGACGGCGGGCTGGGTGGATCCTGAGGCGCGGTAAGCGCTACCCCTCCGCCACGATCTTCGCGTCCTGGATTGTCTTCGCGTACTTCTGCTGTTCGCTCTTCATGAATTCGGCAAAGCGCTGCACGCCCCCGCCGCCGTCTTCCGCGCCCACCTGCGCCAGTTTCTCCTGCACGTCCGGCATCGCCAGCACCTGGTCGATGTCGCGGTTCATGCGCTGGACCATGGCGGCAGGCATACCGCCCGGGCCGACCATACCGAACCAGATGCTGGCCTCGAATCCCGGATAGCCCTGCTCGGCCACCGTCGGCACATTGGGCTGGCTCTTGGAACGCTTCTGCAGCGTCTGGGCCAGCGCGATGACCTTGCCGGACTGGATCAGCGGCGTGGCGGTGGTCATTCCCTCGAAGCAATATTGCACGTGGCCGCCCAGCAGGTCGTTCATCAGCGGCGCCGATCCCTTGTACGGCACGTGCAGCACGTCGATGCCGGCGCGCGCCTTGAAGATTTCCAGCGCCAGATGCTGCGCGGATCCGCTGCCCGCAGATCCGAACACGATCTTGCCGGGCTGCGCGCGGCATAGCTGGACGAGTTCGGGCAACGTCTTGGCCGGCTGGCTGGCGCCGCCGATCAAAATGGTGGGCGTCTTGCCGACCAGCGCGATGGGCGTGAAGTCCTTGTCCACCGAATACGCCAGCTTAGGCTGCAGGCCGGGCGCGATGCCATGGCTGTTCACGTGCGCCATCAGCAGCGTGTTGCCGTCGCCGGGCTGGCGGGCGACCTGCTCGGCCGCAATGATGCCCGCCGCACCCGCGCGGTTTTCGACGATGACGGGCATATTCCACAGCACGCCGAGCTTCTGCCCCAGCAGCCGGGCCAGCACGTCCGTGCCGCCGCCCGCGGGAAACCCCACCACGATCTTCACCGGCCCGGAGGGCATGTCCTGCGCCCGCGCCGCCGACGGCAGCACAAGGGCCGCCCCCAGCGCCGCGGCGCTGGTCATGAATTGCCTACGTTGCATCGTTGTCTCCTCGCGCGCCGGTCCGACGGCCGGCAACTGGTTATGTGGAACTGCCTGCCGCTGTTGCATCCGGCCGTCTGACGCGGCCTGGATGCGGACCTTCGGGTACTACGCCTGCATGAACCGGCGCCGCTGCCGCATGTGCACGGTATGCAACCTTTGCGCGGCGCCGGTCGACGAGCCTAATGGAAGACGGGCCTAATGGAAGACGGGCCTAACGGGCGACGCGCGTCCACTTGCCGAAGCGTTCAACCATGCGCTCGTCAAAGCCGAACCCCAGACCCGGCTCCTGATGCAGAATCACGCGGCCCTGCTTGTGGGTCAGTTGGCGGTCGACCAGCTTGCGGAAGTTCAGGACCTGGTCATCCCAGAAGAATTCGACGTAGCGCGCATTGGGCGTGGCCGCGACCAGCGGCGCATGCACGTCGTGGAACCAGTGCGGGCACACGACCACGCCGTAGCTGGCTGCGGTGGCGGCGATACGCTTCCATTCGGTGATGCCGCCGCAAACCGCCGCATCCGTCTGCAGGATGCCCGCCGCGCCCTTGTCCAGCAGTTCCTTGTGATACCAGCGGCCGTAGCCGATCTCGGCGGTGGCTATCGGCAGATGCGTCAGGCGCGCCAGCTTGGCGTGGCTGTCGATGTCATCCGGACCGAACGGTTCTTCGATGAAGTACGGCTCGTATTGTTCGAAGCGGCGGATGTATTGCATGGCCTGCGTCACGTCCTGCCAGGCGTTATTGCAGTCCATCATCAGCTCGACGTCCGGGCCCACGGCTTCGCGCGCGGCCCTCAGGCGCGCTTCTTCCTCGCGCGGCGACAGGCGGCCGGTCTTCATCTTGACGGCGCCAAACCCCTTGGCCACGTAGCTGGCCATTTCCTCGCCGAGATGCTGCGGGGTCTTGCCATCGAGGTAGTAGCCGCCGCTGGCGTAGGCCTGCACGGATTCCAGCTCGACCGCGCCCAGGAACTTGTGCAGGGGCAGGCCCGCCGTCTTAGCGTTCAGGTCCCACAGTGCGATGTCCAGCGCGCTCAACGCGCGCATCACCGTGCCTTGCCGGCCTTGCAACAGCGCTTCCTGATACATGGATTGCCACAACCCTTCGACCGCGTGCGAATCCTTGCCGAGCAGCACGGGACCCAAGAGGCTCTGGACGGCGGCCTCGAAGATTGCGCCGCCGGCGCTGCCGACATAGCAGAACCCGATACCTTCTACGCCATCGGTGGAACGCACCTTGACCAGGCCGTAGTGGCGGGTGGAAACGGTACGGTTGGAAAACGAGGTGACCTTATCCAGAGGCACCGCCGCGGCGCATACGTCTATGGATTCAATGATGGGCACGGGTGGCTCCTTGAAAGCAGTGAAATCGACTGGACCGATCGGCGCGCCGCGCGCTGCCTGATCGCCTGGACGTATTCTTCTCCGGACCAAAGAAAACAACAATTATCTTCACGCATCTTTAGAATATGGAAAAACCATTTTCCGAGAAGGGCACGCGGCTTTGGATTCGCGCTTTCTACAGACCTATGTGCACGTGGTGGAACTCGGCTCCATCGCCCAGGCCGCCCGGCATCAGGGGCTGACACCGGCCACGGTGCAGCAGCGGTTGCGCGCGCTGGAGGCGGACGTGGGCAGCGCGCTGATTGCGCGCTCGGGCCGCACGGTCAAACCCACGCCCGCCGGCGTGCGCATCCTGGAACGCGCGCGCGCCATCCTGCGCGACGTGCGTGACCTGCGCTCGGCCGCGTCGGACACGGACCTGCCGGCCGGCCCCTTGCGGCTGGGCGCCACCCCCACCGCCTTGACCGGCATCATGCCGCCGGTGCTGCGCACGTGGGTGACCCGGCATCCGGGCATCGAGATCTACATAGAACCGGCGCCGACCACGCTGCTGTACAGCAAGGTGCTGTCGGGCGAACTGGACGGCGCGCTGCTGGTGCACCCGCTGTTTCCCATTCCCAAAACGTGCGCGTGGCGCGATTTGCGGCACGAACCGCTGGTGCTGGTCACCCCCGCCGACATGAAGGTCGACGACCCCTTGGCCGTCATCGCACGGGAGCCGTATATCTGCTACGACCGCAGCGTGGTGGGCGGCAAGATGGCGGACGACTACCTGCGCGCGCGCAGCCTGCGTCCGCGCGTCCGCTTTGAACTGGACGGCATCGAATCCATTGCCAAACTGGTCGCCGAAGGGTTGGGGGTCGCGCTGCTGCCCGATTGGGCCTGTACGGGCACGCCGTCCGCGCACGTCAAACGCTGGCCGCTGCCCGAGCCTTGTCCGGTCAGGACGGTGGGCGCGATCTGGTTGCGCTCCGGCGTGCGTTCGGAATTGATGCGGGCGTTTGTGGAATTGGCCGAGTCGCAACTCGGCCTGGGCGCCGCGGCCGCGCAGCGCGCCCGCTAGGCGATGGCGTCTTCGCCGTTGCGCGCCACGACCACGCCGCTGGACACCACCAGGCGCCGGGGCGTGCGCTGCACCACGGCTTGGGCAATGCAACTGGCGTCGGCCAGCACCAGGTCGGCGCGCGCGCCGGGGGCCAGGCCGTAATCCGCAAACCCGCAGGCGCGGGCTGCCGCGCGGGTCACGCATTCAAACGCCCACTCGATCTCGTCGTCGCGGCGCAGATCGTTGCGCAGCCCGATCAGCGCGGCGCGTTCCAGCATGTCCGGGCTGCCGTACGGCGTCCAGGTGTCCCGGATGCCGTCGTTGCCGCCGAACAGCGTCACGGCCGCCTCGCGGCAGGCCCGCACTGCGGGCACTGGCCTCGACGCCGGCGCGGTGGTCAGCAGGGCCACGTCCAGCAACGCCAGCCGCCGAAGCAGCCCGTTCAAACGAGCGGCATCGAGGGCGCCCAGACAGAATGCGTGGCTGATCACGACCTTGCCTTTCATGTCCAGCGCCTGCACCCGGTCGAGGATCAGCTCCAGCGTGAAGGCGCCGAGTTCGCCGGGTTCGTGCAGATGAATGTCGACCGGTTTGCCATGCTTGTCGGCCAGGCCGAACAGCACGTCCAGGGATTTCACGGGGTCGCGGTCGATGGCGGATGGGTCCAGTCCGCCCAGCACGTCCGCCCCGCCGGCAAGTGCCTGGTCCAGCAGCTCGGCCGTGCCGGCACGGGCCAAGAGACCGGATTGCGGAAAGGCCACCGTCTGGATTTCGACGCGGCCGGCCAGCGCCTGCCGCGTGGCATGCACGCCTTCCAGATGCTTCAACCCGGCGTCGGTGTCGACGTCAACGTGGGTGCGGATCCGCGTCGTGCCCGCCCGCAGAAATGCGAGCGCCAATGCGTGCGAGTGGCTGGCGGCGTCATGTGCCGTGGCGGCGCGCCAGTTGCGTTCGTTGTCGATGCGATCGGTGAGGGACGGTCCGACCTTGTTCACGTACCAGGCGGAACCCCAGGTCGTCTTGTCCAGATGGGTGTGGCCCTCGATGAGGGCGGGCAGCAGCAAGGCGCCCCCGCCGTCTTCGACGTTTACGCCGGGATCGGCATCGAGACCCGGTCCGATCCGCAGGATGCGGCCGCCGCGCACCAGGACGTCAACGCCCTCGCCTTGTGCCGTGCAGACGTTCTTGAGGAGCAGATCCGCCATCTCAGACTTGAGGCGGCTCGATCCAGAAGAAACGTTCGCCTTGCCGGACCATGTCGGCGACGCCTTCGGCGCCGATGCGATAGTCCGTGCCCATGAGCGTGGCGCCGCCGTCTTCATGAATATGGATGACGGCCAGCGGGTCGTTGGCCATGGTGTACCAGTAGTAACCGGGCTTGAGATTGTGGAGGTCGGTAGTCATTGGTCGAGTATACAAATAACGCCCAGGCGTTTTCAAAAAGACAACACATATGAAGCGCCCTACCTGACAGGTAAGTCGTGACACGTCATACTCCGCATGCGGAGCTTGAGCAAGTCTCAAGCAGGTGGCACGTGCCGGCCCCGGCCATAACAGCAATAAGCGCGCAAGCGTTCATCGCGAGGGATACAGCTAGCACATGAAACGGCAGTTACTTCAATTCAGCGAACCGCTCAAGCAAGCCATTCTGGATGGCGCCAAGGTGCAAAGCCGGCGCATCCTCAAGCCGCAGCCGTCCAAGTTCACTACGGTCTGGTATGCGGACGCCGCGGATTCCGGAAGATGGGTGGCCATGGGACCGTCACCGGATAAGCCTTCCGAATTGCGCAAGACTTCGAGCTGGGTCAGGTGCCCCTATGGCAAATCGGGCGAAACCATCATCCTGGCTGATGAAGCGGGCTCGCCTTTTGCCAGCGCCGTCGTCGTGGGCGTACGCATTCAGCGGCTACAGAACCTGACCGAGGCCGACGCGCGTGCCGAAGGCACGCAGTCGCTTTATCAGAGTTCCGCGCTATTGCCGGGCGTGCCTCTGCAGACTGCGTTCGCGCTGATGTGGTGCGAACGTTATGGCGCACATGCGTGGGCGGCCAATCCCTGGGTGTGGGTGGTCGAATACCGCCAGACGACGCCTTACAACAAGTCGGACTACTAGCCGGCTGGTGTGCCGCAACAACACCGGTACGGCTGCACGCCTGGAGTTAGTGTCCAGCTGTAACTCCAACCCTCCGCTTCAGTTAATTCCATCCTATTTCAATCGACTTCAATCGCGAACTCCCCAGAGCGGGCGCCCGCTGCCGCAGTGCAGCAGGCGCACCCGCTTGAAAAAGGGGGCGGTTGCGGATTGTCGCCATTGCGGCCGGGATGCTTACGAATAGCTTGCGCAAACCGCCGAAAATAGCACCAACGAATACTCAACTTTGCTGCGTCTCGCAGCAGGCAGGTGCAAGATGAAAAAATGGCTTATTGCAGGTGTCGGTGCCGCAGGTCTGCTGATTTCCAGCGTCGCTCTGGCCCGCGTGGACGTTGGTATCTCCATCGGTGTTCCAGGCGTCGTCTACCCCGCACCGGTCTATGTGGCGCCGGCGCCGGTGTACGTCGCACCGCCCCCGCCGGTGTATTACCGTCCTGCACCGGTTTATGTCGCGCCGCCCGTCGTTTACCCGGGGCCGGTGTATTACGGTGGCGGCCGCTATTACGACCGCCGCGAATGGCGAGGCCCGGGGCCCCGCCACGGCCATTACCGCGGCCACGGCCATGGACATGGGCGCGACCGTCACTGAATATGCCCGGCGGCAAAAAGCAAAGGCCACTCTTGCGAGTGGCCTTTTTTCGTCGGGGCAATGTCCGGTGCCCCGCGCGACGACCTGTCAGGCAGCGGGGGCCTGGACGGGTTTTGCGGCCAGCGAGGCCGGTTGTTGCAATACCGGTTTGGCCTTTTCATCGGCCCAACGCGGCGATTCCTGAACGAGATCAATCCAGCGGCGCGGCGCACTGGACGCCCGCCACCAACCATTATGCGGACGCATGAGCAAACTCCGGTTCACCGTTGAAACGCACACCATTGATGCCCTGAAACAGATGACGGCTTTCCTGTTCTGCTTCGTGCAATTCAGCGAAGGGCGGCTGTCCCGGCACGGTCCAGCATTTTTCGGGTGCGGTACCGCCAATTCGGCGGGTCCATATTTGCACCCGATAGCCCTGCTCGTCTTCCTTTGCCACAGAGCATCTCACACGAAAATCTCCAATCATTCTTGAAGTCATGGACAACTCCTTGTTATATAAGTGAATGAAGCGTGTAGAACGCCGGTGTATTGTGCCGTAACTATCCGGCCCTTTTATGCCAAATACACAATTGCTCACATCAAAAATCAAGCACTCACGCGAGCAAGATAGCGTTCCAAAACGACAGGAATATGTCGGCAATGATAAAAAAAAACGGAGCCCGAAGGCTCCGTCTTTTTATCAGCCATATGGCCGATGGACGTGCGGCAATATCAGGGCTTGAGTACCGAAATACCACCCATGTACGGCTGCAGCGCTTCCGGAATCAGCACACTGCCGTCGGCCTGCTGGTGATTTTCCAGCACGGCGACCAGCGCACGGCCCACCGCCAATCCCGAACCGTTCAGCGTGTGCACGTATTCCGGCTTGCCTTGGGCATTGCGGAAACGCGCCTGCATGCGGCGGGCCTGGAAGGTTTCGCAGTTGGACACCGACGAGATCTCGCGCCAGGTGTTTTGCGCCGGCAGCCAGACTTCCAGGTCATAGGTCTTGGCCGAACCAAAGCCCATGTCGCCCGTGCACAGCAGCACGACGCGGTAAGGCAGATTCAGCAACTGCAGCACGCGCTCGGCATGGCCGACCATTTCTTCCAGCGCGTCGTACGACTGGTCCGGCTGCGTGATCTGCACCATTTCAACCTTGTCGAACTGGTGTTGACGGATCATGCCGCGGGTGTCGCGGCCGCCGCTGCCGGCTTCGGAGCGGAAGCACGGCGTGTGGGCAGTGAGCTTGAGCGGCAGATCGGCGGCTGCCTGGATCGCGCCGCTGGCCACGCTGGTCAGCGTGATTTCCGACGTGGAGATCAGGTACTGGTCTTCACGCACATACGGCTTGCCCTGGTCGTCGACCTTGGGATCGTCATCGCCGCCGCCCTTGGAGACCGCGAACATGTCGTCCTTGAACTTGGGCAACTGACCCGTGCCGTACAGCGTCGAGGCATTGACGATGTAGGGGGTGTAGCACTCGGTATAGCCGTGGGTGCCGGTTTGCAGGTCCAGCATGAACTGCGCCAGCGCGCGGTGCAGGCGAGCGATGGGGCCGCGCATGAACGAAAAGCGCGCGCCCGACAGCTTGGCGGCCATGTCGAAGTCCAGGCCCAGCGGTTCGCCCAGCGACACGTGATCGCGCGCCTCGAAGGTCAGCGCAGGCGGGTTGCCGTCAGCGCCCGCTTCGCCAGGCAGCCAGCGGCGCACCTCGACGTTGTCATCGGCGGATTCGCCCAGCGGCACGCTGGCGTGCGGCAGGTTCGGCACCGACATCAGCAGGTCGTTGAGCGGCTGCTGCAGCGCGGCCAGCTCTTCCTCGAGCTGCTTCAGGCGCTCGGGCACGGCTTGCGATTCCGCCATGACGGCGCTGGCGTCCTCGCCCTTGGCCTTCAGTTGGCCGATCTGCTTGGCCAGCGCATTGCGGCGGGCTTGCAGGGACTCGGTCTCGGTCTGGACGGCCTTGCGGCGAGACTCCAGGTCGTTGAACCGTTCCGTGTCGAAGGCGACGCCGCGGGTCTTCAGGCGGTCTACGACGGTTTGCAGGTCTTTGCGCAGCAGTATCGGGTCTAGCATGGTGAGGTCGGTGAGGTTGCAAAAAAGGTGGCGGGACTTTGCCCGTCACCGGTTCTTGGCGCGTTCCTGCGCGTCCAGCTCGCGCAGGAATGCCAGCTTCTGCTGGATTTTAGCCTCCAGGCCACGATCGGTCGGCCGATAGAAGGAAGGCTTGAGTCCGTCAGGGAAATATTGCTCGCCCGCGGCGTAGCCGTGGGGCTCGTCGTGCGCATAGCGATAGGCCTTGCCGTGGCCCAGCTGTTTCATCAGTTTGGTCGGCGCGTTGCGCAGGTGGATGGGCACCGGCGCGCTGCCGTGTTCCGCCGCGAACTTGCGGGCCTGGTTGTACGCGTTGTAGACGGCGTTGGACTTGGCGGCACACGCCATGTAGACCACAGCCTGCGCCAGCGCGAGCTCGCCTTCGGGGGAACCGAGACGTTCGTAGATGTCGGCGCCGTTCACCGCCAGGTCCGTAGCGCGGGGGTCGGCCAGGCCGATGTCTTCGACCGCCATGCGCACCAGGCGCCGCGATAGGTACTTGGGATCGGCGCCGCCGTCGATCATGCGGCAGAACCAGTACAGCGCCGCGTCCGGATTGGAGCCGCGCACCGACTTGTGCAGCGCGCTGATCTGGTCGTAGAAGGCGTCGCCGCCCTTGTCGAAGCGCCGCAGGTTCTGCGACAGGGAGATTTCCAGCCAGGCCGCATCCACCGTGTCGCGTCCGGCGGACTGCGCCGATTCGGCCACGACTTCCACCGCGCTGATCAGCCGGCGCGCATCGCCATCGGCCCAGGCGGCAAGCTGCTCGCGCGCGTCGGGTTCGATGCGGATCGCCGCGCCGTCGTCTTGTCCTTCGTTGAGCGCCTGCACGGCGCGGTCGACCAGCTGCTGCAGCTCTTCGGCCGTCAGCGATTGCAGCACGTAGACGCGTGCCCGTGACAGCAAGGCCGAATTGACTTCGAACGAAGGGTTTTCAGTGGTCGCGCCAATGAACGTGAACAGCCCGCTTTCGACATACGGCAGGAAAGCATCCTGCTGCGCCTTGTTGAAGCGGTGAACCTCGTCAACGAAAAGGATCGTGCGGCGGCCCTGGCCCTGCGCGATCTGCGCCACCGTCACGGCGTCGCGGATGTCCTTCACGCCGCCAAGCACGGCCGAGATGGCGATGAACTGCGCGTCAAAGCCGTCGGCCATCAGACGCGCCAGCGTGGTCTTGCCCACGCCCGGCGGCCCCCAGAAGATCATGGAGTGCGGACGGCCGGATTCGAAGGCGACGCGCAGCGGCTTGTCGGGTCCCAGCAGATGCGACTGGCCGACCACGTCGGCCAGGGTGCGGGGACGCAGGCGTTCGGCCAGGGGAACGTAAGGCCGATGCGCAGGATCGGCCGCGAAGAGATCGTTGCTCATTGGCAGCAGATGAAGGAATACAGCAAGGATTTCAAGCCTGCATTACACCATGTCCGGCTCGGCCCCCTTGCCTGCCAGCCGCCCCGCTCGGCGGCAGCACGCCAGGCCTACGCCAGTTCGGGCGGACCGAACCGTCGGTTGGCCAGCACGGGCAAGACCTTGCGGGCATGGGCCAGCCGTTCGGGGTCAATGTCCGCAAAGACCAACGCAGGCGCTTCGCCGGCCCGCGCCGTGACCACCCCCAGCGGATCCACGACCATGCTGCACCCGATATTGCGTTCGCCGCATTCGCCAGTGGCGGCGACGTAGCAGGTGTTTTCCAACGCCCGCGCGGTCACCAGGACCTCCCAGTGCATTTCCTTGAGCGGACCGCGCACCCAGGCGGCCGGGAGCACGAGCAGGTCGGCGCCGTCCAGCGCCAGCCGGCGGGCCAGTTCGGGAAAGCGCACGTCGTAGCAGGTCATGAGGCCCACGCGCAGACCGCCGATATCCAGCAACGGAGGGATGTCGGTGCCGGGGGTGACATTGGTGGACTCCTTCATGGTGAAGGCGTCGTACAGGTGCAGCTTGCGGTACTGCGAAAGGATCTGGCCGTCGCGGATGGTGACCAGCGTGTTCCAGACGCGGCCCTCGCCCGTCGGCACGTGGACGCACATCATCGTGGCCAGGTCCGAACCGCGGCTGGCGTCGAGCAGACGCGTGATGAACGGGCCATCCAGCGGCTGCGCGGCCTTGAGCACGATCTGCGGGTCAGTGATGTCGCGGGCCAGGATGCCTTCGGGCAGAACCAGCAGCCCCGCCCCGCCGGCGCGGGCGCGTTCCATCAGGTCCACGCAGACCTGCGCGTTTTCTTCCCAGACGCGGCTGACGGCGAACTGGCCCAGGGCGACTTTCAGCATGGCTTTTCCTTTGTCGAAGCACGGGCGCGCCCTGTGGGGCGCGCAGCATGGACCTATTTTCCCACCGTCGGCGCGGCCGGGGCTACGGGAAACTCCTAGCTCCCGCTTGTAAATTTCTTTCACGATAATGAAAAAAACCAGTTTTGACGTAAATATTTTCCATACCGGACCGCCGCCATGACCAACTCCTCCTCCCCCGCAGCGCCGCTGGACGTGAACGGCAAAGGCCTGGGCGCGTTTCCCGAGTCCTGTACCACGGCCGACGTGGCGGCGCTGAACTGGAATCTGCTGAACGAAGACGTGAGCCTGCCGGTGGCCGTGCTGTACGAAGCGCGTGTGCGCCACAACCTGCAGTGGATGCAGCAGTTCATGGAGGCCTATCACGTCAAGCTGGCGCCGCACGGCAAGACGACGATGAGCCCGGCGCTGTTCAAGCGCCAGATCGACAACGGCGCCTGGGGCATCACCCTGGCCACCGCGCCGCAGGTGCTGGCGGCCTACCAGCACGGCGTGCGCCGGGTGCTGATGGCCAACCAGCTCGTGGGCCGCGCAAACATGGCCATCATCGCGCGACTGTTGCAGGATCCCGCCTTTACGTTCTTCTGCATCGTGGATTCGGTCGCCAACGCCGCGCAACTGGGCAAGTTCTTCGGCGACGAGGGCAAGGTGCTGCCCGTGCTGATCGAACTGGGTCCGGCCGGCGGACGCACCGGCGTGCGCGATGACGCACAGTTGCAGGCCGTGGCCGACGAGATCGCCCGCTGGCCCGGCCTGGCGCTGGCCGGCATCGAAGTCTACGAAGGCGTACTACAGGAAGAAGGCGCCATCCGCGCGTTTCTGCGCCGCGCCACCGATGCGCTGCGCGGCCTGGCGGCCGCGGGCCGGCTGCGCAAGAACGGTCCGGCCATCATCTCCGGCGCCGGTTCGGCCTGGTTCGATGTGGTCGCCGAGGAATTTTCGCAACTGGACATCGGCGGCGCCCTGGAAGTGGTGCTGCGTCCGGGTTGCTACCTGTCGCACGACGTGGGCATCTACCGTACCGCGGCCGAGCGCATCAATGCGCAGAACCCGGTGGCGCGCAAGATGGAGCCCGGCTTGCAGCCCGCCTTGCAGGTCTGGGCCTACGTGCAGTCGCTGCCCGAACCCGGCCGCGCCATCATCGCGATGGGCAAGCGCGACGCCGCCTTCGACGCGGGCCTGCCCACTCCCGCCCTGCTGTACCGGCCCGGCTCGGTGCAGCCCGGCGCCGCGCCGTCGCACTGGAAGCTGTCCGCGATGATGGACCAGCACGCCTTCATGCAGGTGAGCGACGGCGACGACATCCAGGTCGGCGACATGATCGCCTTCGACATTTCGCATCCCTGCCTGACGTTCGACAAATGGCGTCAGGTGCTGCTGGTGAACGAGCACTACGGCGTCACCGGCGTAGCCGAGACCTTCTTCTAGTCCCCCAGCCCGCGGCACCGCGCCAGGCCCAAAGGGGACCGCAGCATCCGGGCACCGGCGCGCATCCGATTTCACGCGACAACCTGTTTCTGTTCCTCTGGAGAGAGAATCATGAACTTCCGTACCTCCCGGCGAGGCGGTGGGCTGAAGAGCCTGCTCGCGGCCGGCGCAATTGGCTTGACCGCTTTGTCGCCCCCCGCCCTCTGTGCCACGCCGGTCAAGGGAGGCACGATCTCTGTCGCCACCATCGGCGAGCCGCCGACGCTGGATCCGATGACCAGCACGGCCGACCTGGTTGGCATCCTGACCCAGCACTTTTTCGAGACGCTGTACACCTTTGACGCCAAGTGGAACCTGACGCCGCTGCTGGCCGACAAGATGCCGGAAGTGTCGGCCGACGGGCTGGTCTATACGATCCCGCTGCGCCAGGGCATCACGTTCCATGACGGCTCGAAGATGGATTCGTCGGACGTGCTGGCGTCGCTGAAGCGCTGGACCGAGACCGCCACGCGCGGCAAGATGGCCGCCAAGATCATCAGCGGCATCGAGGCGCCGGACGCCAACACGATCCGCATCACGCTCAAGCAACCGTACGCGCCGCTGACCGCGCTGCTGGCCATGAACAACAGCGCCGCGGTCGTCATGCCCAAGGGCAAGATCGCGCCGTCCCTGACCGAATTCGTCGGCACCGGCCCCTATCAGCTCAAGGCCCGCGTGCCCGACCAGTACGTGCAGCTGGTGCGCTTTGACGGCTACAAGCAGCGCGAAGGCGAGCCCAACGGCTACGGCGGCGCGCGCAAGCAATACCTGGACGAGATCCGCTTCGTGCCGGTCAGCAACGCCAATACCCGCGTGGAAAGCGCGGTGGCAGGCCAGTTCGACTACGTGGACTCGCTGCCGGTGGAGTCGCTGCCCAAGCTGAAGAACGGCCGCTCCGATCCGGTCATGCTCAAGCCCTTCGGCTGGCCGCGCCTGGTGCTCAACACCAAGCAGGGCATCATGTCGAACCAGGCCGTGCGCCAGGCGGTGCAGCTGGCCCTGAACGAAGAAGACATGCTGTTCGCCGCGTTCGGCGACAAGAACTTCTACAAGCTCAACGGCGACCTGTATCCGGAAGGCTTCCCGTGGGCCACGTCGCTGGGCGGCAAGGTCTACAACAAGGGCGACGCCGCGGCGGCCAAGAAGCTTGTCGACAGCGCCAACGTGCAGGACCGCAAGATCCGCATCCTGACCAGTCAGCAGTACGAGTTCCATTACAAGATGGCGCTGGTTGCCGCCGAATACCTGAAGGCCGCCGGCTTCACAGTGGACATGCAGGTCGTGGATTGGGCCACGCTGACGCAGCGCCGCCAGGATCCGGCCGTGTGGGACATCTTCATTACCCACAGCCCCTTCCTGCCTGAACCCGCGCTGATCGACTTCCCGTCCAAGGACGCGCCGGGCTGGTGGGACACGCCGCGCCGCAATCAGGTGCTGGACGCCTTCAACCAGGCCGGGTCGCAGGAAGAGCGCGTCAAGCGCTGGGCCGATGTGCAGCAGGCCGTGTACGACGAAGTGCCGTTCATCAAGGTGGGCGACTTCAACGCGCAGGCTGCGCGCTCGCCATCGCTGCAAGGCACGCAGGCGGTGCCGTGGCCGTACTTCTGGAACGCCTGGAAGGCGGCCAAGTAAGCCCCTGCCCTGGCGGGCGGCCGCTGCCGCCCGCCACCGCAGACCGCGCGATCCGCTCGCGCCCACGAGAATGATTTCCAGGACTCCACCGTGTTGCGTTATCTCTTGAATCGGCTGGTCGGGCTGGTGGCCGTGATGTTCATCGTCGCGACCATCGTGTTCGTCATCATCCGCCTCACGCCCGGCGACCCGGCCGCCGTGATGCTCGGCCCGCAGGCCAGCCAGCAGGACATCGCCGCCCTGCGCGCGCAGCTGGGGCTGGACCAGCCCGTGGCGATGCAGTACGTGTCGTGGCTGGGCAAGCTGCTCCAGGGCGACCTGGGCCAGTCCATCTTTATGAACAAGCCGGTGCTGGCGGCGCTGGCTGACCGCGCCGAACCGACGATCCTGCTGACGCTGATGTCGCTATTGATCGCCAGCGCCATCGCGCTGCCGGTCGGCATTCTGTCGGCGGTCAAGCGCGGTACGACGCTGGACCAATCGGTGCTGTCGTTCTCGATGTTCACGTCCAGCGTGCCCAGCTTCTGGCTGGGGCTGCTGCTGATGCAGGTGTTCTCCGTGAAGCTGGGCTGGCTGCCGGTGGCCGGCTATGGCGGCCCCGACGCCTCGCTCGCCACGCGCCTGTCGCACCTGATCCTGCCTGCGGTCGTGCTGGGACTGGTGAATTCGGCGCTGATCACCCGCTTCATCCGCGCCAGCATGCTGGACGTGCTGCGCGACGACTACGTGCGCACGGCGCGCGCCAAGGGCCTGCCGGAACGCAAGGTCATCCTGAAGCACGCGGTGCGCAACGCGCTGATTCCGATCCTGACGGTGCTGGGCCTGACCACGGCGCTGCTCATCAGCGGCGCGGTGGTGACCGAGACCGTGTTCGGCCTGCCCGGCGTGGGCAGCCTGGTGGTGTCGGCCGTGCTGCGGCGGGATTATCCGGTCATCCAGGGCGCGCTGCTGATCATCGCGGCCATCTATGTGCTGATCAATTTGTTCATCGACCTGCTGTATCTGGTGGTCGACCCCCGCGTGCGTTACTGAGCCATCGACATGACGACTGCAACTTCCATGAATCCCGGCTCGGACCGCTGGCAGGTCCTGCGCCTGCTGGTGTCGCGCAAGACGGTGCTGATCAGCCTCATCGTGATCGTCGTGCTGGCGGCCGCCGCGCTGCTGGCGCCGTGGATCAGCCCCTACGATCCGTTCAAGCTGTCCATCATGAACCGCCTGAAGGCGCCGGGCGCCGCGCACTGGTTCGGCACCGACGACTTCGGCCGCGACGTTTTCAGCCGCGTCATCCACGGCGGACGGCTGTCGCTGATGGTGGGCTTTTCCGTTGTCATCCTGTCCAGCGTGCTGGGCATTGCGCTGGGACTGATCGCCGGGTTCTTCCGCACCGCCGACAAGTTCGTGTCGCGGCTGATCGACGCGATGATGGCATTCCCGGACATCCTGCTGGCGATCTCGCTGGTGGCCGCGCTGGGGCCGTCGCTGGTCAACGTGGTGATCGCGCTGGGCATCGTGTACACGCCGCGCCTGGCGCGCATCGTGCGGGCCTCGACACTGGTGATCCGCGAGCTGCCCTTCGTGGAAGCGGCCCGCGCGCTGGGCGTGCCCACGTGGCGCATCGTCACCGTGCACGTGCTGCGCAACCTGGTGTCTCCCATCCTGGTGCAGGGTACCTTCATCTTCGCGTACGCGATCCTGGCCGAGGCGGGCCTGTCGTTCCTGGGCGTGGGCGTGTCGCCCGACATTCCGACCTGGGGCACCATGATCAACGCCGGCCAGCAGTACATGGGCTCGGCCGACTGGATCATGATCTTTCCCGGCATCGCCATCGTGCTGTCCGTGCTGTCGCTGCAACTGGTGGGCGACGGCCTGCGCGACGTTCTCGATCCGCGCCTGCGCAAGGAGCTGTAAACATGACCGCAAGCACCCGAGACATCGTGCTGTCGGTGGAAGGCCTGAAAACCTGGTTCCACAGCCGCGACGGCATCGCCAAGTCGGTGGACGGCGTCACCTTTGACCTGGCCCGCGGCGAAACGCTGGCCATCGTCGGCGAATCCGGCTCCGGCAAATCCGTGACCAGCCTGTCCATCATGGGGCTCTTGCCCAAACCGGCCGGCCGCATCGAGGCCGGCAGGATCCTGTTCCGCGACCGCCAGGGCGTCCAGCACGATCTGGCGCACGCCACGCCGGCCACGCTGCAACGCATCCGCGGCGCCGAGATCGCGATGATCTTCCAGGAGCCCATGACCAGCCTGAACCCGCTGTACACCGTGGGCGACCAGATTGCCGAAGCGGTGCTGCAGCACGAAGGCGGCTCGCGCGCCGCGGCATTGAAGCGCGCCCGCGAGATGCTGGAGCGCGTCGAGATTCCGGCGGCCGACCGCCGCGTCAACGAATACCCGCACCAGATGTCGGGCGGCATGCGCCAGCGCGTGATGATTGCGCTGGCCCTGGCGTGCAATCCCGCGGTGCTGATCGCCGACGAACCCACGACGGCGCTGGACGTGACGGTGCAAGCGCAGATCCTGGACCTGCTGCGCCGCCTGCAGGCCGAGATGAACATGAGCATCCTCTTCATCACGCACAACCTGGGCGTGGTGGCCGAGATCGCGCATCGCGTGGCCGTTATGTACGCGGGTCGCGTGGTCGAGGACGCCGGCGTCTATGACCTGTTCGAAAAGCCCACGCATCCCTACACCCGCGGCCTGCTGTCCTGTCTGCCGACCGCCGCGCTGCTGGCATCCGGTGAGCGCCTGCGCGCCATTCCCGGCAACGTGCCCAGCGTGCTGTCGCTGCCGGCAGGCTGCACGTTCGCGCCGCGTTGCCCGCTGGCCGCGGACGACTGCCGCGCGGGCGTTCCCGACCTAGTGACGGTGCAGGCCGAACACCGCGCCCGCTGCATCAAGGTGAACCCGATATGACGAGCATTCCGACTCCCCGCGCCGCCGAGCCGCTGGTGCGCATCGACGACCTGAAGGTCCACTTTCCGACCTCGCAGGCGCGCAACGCCCCCGTCGTGCGCGCCGTGGACGGCGTGAGCTTCGACGTGCCGCGCAACACCATCGTCGGCCTCGTCGGCGAATCCGGTTCCGGCAAGACCACCACCGGCCGCGCGTTGCTGCGCCTGTTTGCCCCCACTGCCGGCCGCATCGTGTTCGACGGACAGGACATCACCACGCTCAATGAAAAGCAGATGCTGCCGTGGCGCCGCCGCATGCAGATCGTGTTCCAGGACCCGTACGCCAGCCTGAATCCGCGCATGACGGTGGCCGAGATCCTGGGCGAGGCGCTGGACACGCACAAGCTGGCGCAGAACCGCCGCGCCGAGCGGATCGGCGAACTGCTGGAACGCGTGGGCCTGAATGCGGACCACAGCCGCCGCTATCCGCACGAATTTTCCGGCGGCCAGCGCCAGCGCATCGGCATCGCGCGCGCGCTGGCGGTTGAGCCCGACTTCATCGTGGCCGATGAACCCGTATCCGCGCTGGACGTGTCGGTGCAGGCGCAGGTGCTGAACCTGCTGCAGGACCTGCAACGCGACCTGGGCCTGACCATGCTGTTCGTGGCGCACGACCTTGCCGTGGTGGATTACCTGTGCGACGACGTCGTGGTGATGTACCTGGGCCGCGTCATGGAGCGCGGGCCAACCAGCGAGGTCTACGCCCGCCCCCGCCATCCCTACACGCGCGCCCTGCTATCCGCCGCGCCCGTGCCGGATCCGCGCGCCCCGCGTTCGCGTATCCTCCTGAAGGGCGATATCCCGAGCCCGGTGAACCCGCCTTCCGGCTGCGTGTTCCGCACGCGCTGCCCGCACGCCATCGACGCCTGTGCCGCGGCCGTGCCGCCGGCCGTCGGCGTCAGCGCGGACCACTACGTGTCCTGCATCCGCCTCGACGACCCCGCGCTCGCGGCCTGAGCCCGCCCGAATTGATCCAGGAATCACACATGAACATCATCCGCGACATCGTCTTCCAGATACGCAGTCGGCGGGACGCATTGAGCGTGACCGAACGCAAGGTGGCCGACGCCATTCTGGACGACATCATCTGGAGCGCCAGCGCCACGGTAGACCAGCTTGCCGCCAAGGCCGGCGTCAGCATCGCCACCATCTCGCGCTTTGCGCGCACGGTGGGCTGCGACGACACGCGCGACCTGAAGATGAAGCTGGCGCAGGCCAGCACGGTGGGCAGCCGCTTTCTGGATCCCAGCGCGCCGGCCGAAGAAAGCACGTTTTACGCCCGCATCTACGCCGACATCGAAAGCACGCTGCGCGCGCACCTGCCGGCCTTCACCGAGCAGCTGTTCGAAGCGGCCGCGTCCATCGTCGATGGCGCACGCATGATCTATGTCTTCGGCATGGGCGGCGCATCCGCGGTGCTGGCGCAGGAAGTGCAGTCGCGCCTGGTGCGGCTGGGCTATCCCATCGCCGTCTACAGCGACGCCGTGCTGCTGCGCATGGTGGCGGCAACCCTGGACGAGCGCGACGCCGTGCTGGTGCTGTCGGCCTCGGGACTCACGCCTGAAATTGTGGGCGCCGCGCGCATCGTGAAGCAGTACCGCGCCAGCATCGTCGCCATCACGGACGCCTCGTCCGAACTGGCGAAACTGGCCGACGTCGTCCTGCCCATCCGCACCGACGAAACCGACTTCATCTACAAGCCCTCCGCCTCGCGCTACGCGATGATGCTGGCCATCGACCTGCTGTCGACCGAACTGGCCATGCTGAACCAGGAAGAAAACCGCGAACGCCTGCGCCGCATCAAGCTGGCGCTGGACGAGCACCGCGGCGGGCCGAACCGCCTGCCGCTGGGCGATTGATCTGGAAACCAAGATGTACGACACCCTCATAGGCAACGTCCGGATTCTGGACGGCTCCGGCGGCCCGGAAATCCGCGCCAGCGTGGCGCTGGAAGGCGGCCGCATTGCCGCCATCGGCGACCTGCCCGGCGCCCCTGCGCGCCAGATCATCGACGGCACCGACCTGGCGCTGGCGCCCGGCTTCATCGACGTCCACACGCACGACGACACCAACGTCATCCGCACGCCGGACATGCTGCCCAAGCTGTCGCAGGGCGTGACGACGGTAGTCGTGGGCAATTGCGGCATCAGCGCCTCGCCGGTGACGCTGCGCGGCGATCCGCCCGACCCGATGAACCTGCTGGGCAAGCGCGAGGACTTCCGCTACACCACCTTTGCCGACTACACCCGCGCCATCGAAGCCGCGCAGCCCGCCGTCAACGTGGCCGCGCTGGTCGGGCATACCGCCTTGCGCAGCAATCACATGGACCGGCTGGACCGGGCGGCGACGCGGGAAGAAGTGCTGGCGATGCGCGAACAGTTGCGCGATGCGTTGGCGCACGGCGCGATCGGCCTGAGCACGGGCCTGGCCTATGCGTCGGCGTTCGAGGCGGATACGGCCGAGGTCAAGCTGCTGGCCGAGGCGTTGGACGAGTTCGGCGCGCTGTACACGACGCATCTGCGCTCGGAGTTCGCCGCCATCCTGGAGGCCATGCAGGAAGCCTTCGACATCGCCCTGCATGCGCGCGTGCCGGTGGTGGTGTCGCACCTGAAATGCGCGGGGGCCGGCAACTGGGGCCGCACGAAAGAGGTGCTGTTCGCGCTGGAAAACGCGGGGCGCATGCAGCACGTGGGTTGCGACTGCTATCCGTACTCGGCCAGTTCGTCGACGCTGGATCTGAAGCAGGTCACTGACGAATTCGACATCGACATCACGTGGTCCGAGCCGCATCCGGAACAGGCGCGCCGCAAGCTCGCGGCCATCGCGGCCGACTGGGGCGTGACCTTGCTGGAGGCGGCAAAGCGGCTGCAACCGGCCGGTGCGGTGTATCACAACATGCACGAGGACGACGTGCGACGCGTGCTGTCGCACCGCCTCACGATGGTCGGATCAGACGGCCTGCCGAACGATCCCATGCCGCATCCGCGCTTGTGGGGCGCCTTTCCCCGCGTGCTGGGTCATTACAGCCGCGACGTGGGCCTGTTTCCGCTGGCCCAGGCCGTGCACAAGATGACCGGCCTGTCTGCCGCCCGCTTCGGCCTGGCCGAGCGCGGCTTCGTGCGCGAGGGTTATCACGCTGACTTGGTGCTGTTCAACCCCGACACCGTCATCGACAGCGCCACTTTCGCTGAGCCCGTACAGACTGCGGCGGGCATCGAGGCGGTGTGGGTCAATGGCGTCCTGTCCTACCGCAAGGGCCAGGCCACCGGCGTGCGCGCCGGCCGTTGGCTGCCGCGCAGCGGCGACCTGCGAAAGTCTTACCCCGATCTTTCGGCCGCCTGACTGCGGCGGCATCCGGACATCTTCAAGGAGAACCATCCCATGAGCGCTACCCCCACTCCCGACAACAACGGCATCACCCGCTACGGCGTGGCCGGTGGCACCGGCCAGGGCGGCTCGCACATGCCCTTCGCCCGCGCCGTCGCTGCGGACGGCTGGCTGTATGTGTCCGGCCAGGTGCCGATGGACAACGGCGAAGTGATCGAAGGCGGCATCGTCGCGCAAAGCCACAAGGCCATCCAGCAGGTGCTGGCGATCCTGCAGGAAGCCGGCTACGGTCCCGAACACGTCGTGCGCTGCGGCGTCTGGCTGGACGACGCGCGGGATTTCGCGTCGTTCAACAAGGTGTTCAAGGAGTATTTCGGCGCGAATCCGCCGGCGCGTGCCTGCGTGCAGTCGAGTCTGGTCGTGGATGCGAAAGTGGAAGTCGATTGCGTGGCGTATAGGAGCCCCCACGCCGCGACCACTAACGTGGTCTAGCTGCCCCCCAAGGGGGCTGCCCCGCCTTGGGGCGGCCCGGCGGCGGGGCGCATGCTAACGGAAGGTGTCTGACTCCGCCGTCAAAAAGAAAATGCCCGGTTTTCAGCGGGCATTCTGCATTGGGCTGGAGCCAGCACCGCGCTACATCTTCACCACATCCACGCCCTTGGGCGCGGTGAACTGGAATTCCTTGGCGGGCAATTGCGGATTGGCCTGAATGCCAGACAGGTCGACGCGAGTGGTCTGGCCGAACGAATCCAGCAGCTCCACACGCACCGGCAGGTTGTTCTTCATGCCGATGTCCACGCGCGAGAACCCGGCGTCGGCCGTGCGCGGCTTGGCGCGCAGCCAGTCCACGCCGTCCTTGGCGGGCAACGCCGATACGTCGAACGATTGCTCAAGCGACCCGGAGCCGAAAAGAATGGCCGCAGGCGACGTGCCGATGGCGGCGTCGACCTTGCGCTCGGTGACCTGCGCCAGGTCCGGGTCGTACTGGAACACCTGACGGCCGTCGGAAATCACCAACTGCTCATAAGGCTTTTGCACCGCCCACTTGAACTTGCCGGGCCGCTGGAACGAGAACACCCCGGTCTGCGCGGGCTGCGTCCGGCCCTGATCGTTCACGGTGTACTGCGAGAACGACCCGGTGGCCGAGGTGACCGTGCTCACGAAAGCGCGCAATTGCTCCTGCGCACTGGCGGCCAGCACCAAAGTCGGCGACAGGCCCAGGACCGCAACAGCGGCCAGGTGGCGAAACGTCTTCATCATGCTTCCTCTCGGGCGGCGGCTGCGGGAACCAGGATCTCGCGGTTCCCATTGGATTGCATCGCCGACACCATACCCGATTGCTCCATCTGCTCGAGTAACCGGGCCGCACGGTTGTAACCAATCCGCAGGTGACGCTGCACCAGCGAGATCGACGCGCGGCGGTGCTTGAGCACGACTTCGCAGGCCTGGTCGTACATCGGGTCGGATTCCGCGTCGCCGCCGATGCCCGTGACGCTGCTGGCGCCCTCGGCGCCGTCGCCGTCCAGACCGCCTTCCAGGAGGCCCTCGACGTAATTGGGTTCACCCTGCGACTTCAGGCTCTCGACCACGCGATGGACTTCGTCGTCGCTGCAGAACGCGCCGTGCACGCGCACCGGCAGGCCCGTGCCCGGCGGCATGTACAGCATGTCGCCCTGACCCAGCAGGGTTTCCGCGCCCATCTGGTCAAGAATGGTGCGGGAGTCGATCTTGGACGACACCTGGAACGCGATGCGGGTCGGAATATTGGCCTTGATGAGACCGGTGATTACGTCCACGCTGGGACGCTGCGTGGCCAGGATAAGGTGGATGCCGGCTGCGCGCGCTTTCTGCGCCAGACGGGCGATGAGTTCTTCGATCTTCTTGCCGACGACCATCATCAGGTCGGCCAGCTCGTCGATGACGACCACGATGGTCGGCAGCGGCGACAGAGGCTCGGGCTGGTCGGGCGTCAGCGAGAACGGATTGGGGATCGGCTCCTCGCGCTTGATCGCGTCGCGGATCTTGGTGTTGTAGCCGGCCAGGTTGCGCACGCCCATCTTGCTCATGAGGCGATAGCGCTTTTCCATTTCGCCCACGCACCAGTTCAGCGCGTTGGACGCCTGGCGCATGTCGGTGACGACCGGCGCCAGCAAATGCGGGATGCCTTCGTAGACGCTCATTTCGAGCATCTTGGGATCGATCAGGATCAGGCGGGTGTGCGAGGCGTCGGCCTTGTACAGCAGCGACAGGATCATCGCGTTGATCCCGACGGACTTGCCCGAGCCGGTCGTGCCCGCCACCAGCAGGTGAGGCATCTTGGCCAGATCGGCCACCACCGGGTTGCCGGCGATATCCTTGCCCAGCGCCATGGTCACGACGGAATGGCTGGCGTGATAGGTCTGCGAACCCAGGATCTCGGACAGGCGCACCATCTGGCGGCGCGGATTGGGCAGTTCCAGCCCCATCAGGTTTTTGCCAGGAATGGTCTCGACCACGCGAATGCTGACCAGACTGAGCGCCCGCGCCAGGTCCTTGGCCAGGTTGACGATCTGGCTGCCCTTCACGCCGGTGGCCGGTTCGATCTCGTAGCGGGTGATGACGGGGCCGGCCTGCGCCGCGACCACGGTGACCGACACGCCGAAGTCGGCCAGCTTCTTTTCGATCAGGCGCGAGGTGAATTCGATGGTCTCGGCCGAGACGGTTTCCTGGTTGTTCAGGGGGGGATCAAGCAGACCGAGGGTGGGCAGGTCGCCTTCGGCGCCGCCGGTGGGCGGGAAGAACAGCGATTGCTGCTTTTCCTTTTCGACGCGCTCGGACTTGGGCACCACGGTGATGGCCGGTTCAATACGCACCGGCTGCTCGTGGACCAGCTTTTCCTGCTTGGCCACGACCTGTTCGGTGCGCACGGCCTTGGCGACTTCGCCGACCTTGCGGTCCTGACGCGCCGTATAGGAATTGCGCATCTTGCGGACCAGGCCTTCCAGCCAGGAACCGACGCGCTCGGCCACCGCCAACCACGAGAACGAGAAAAACAGGCTGAGCCCGATTGCGAGCATGACCAGGAATGCCAGCGTGGCGCCGGTAAAGCCGATGCTGCTGCCGATCAGGCCGGCCAGCATCTGGCCGATGACCCCGCCAGCGCCGCTGGCCGTTTCCGAGGCGCCCGGCAGATGCGTGCCGCGGCTGGCCAGGCGCAGGGCTTCCATGCCCAGCGAGCCCACCATCAGCAGAAAGAAGCCGATGCCCTCTTCCCAATGGACACGCGGCAGCACTTCGGGCTGCTTGCTGTTGGCGACGCGCAACTGCGCGGCCAGCCGCCGATAACCGGCGCGGACGCGGTGCAGCAGCAGGATGACCCACCACCAGGCGGAAAAACCGAATAGATAGAGGAGGATGTCGGCCAGATAGGCGCCCAGGCGTCCCCCCTGGTTGCGCACGACATCGCCCGGAACCGAGTGCGACCAGCCAGGGTCGGACGCGCTCCAGGTGGCGAGCACCAGGGTAAGCCAGGCCGCCAGGGCGGCAAATAGGATCCAGCGGGCTTCACGCAACAGCGCGGAAATGCGCGTTTGCAGCGGCGAAGGTCCGTTGCGGGTGTTGCGCGAGGCGCGCGGAGAAGCAGTCGAGATACGCGGCATGCGGCTCATTATAATTGGGCGTTACCCTAAAGATACCTGCCCATGTCCACGCCTACGCACGCTAAAGTTTTGATACTCGGTTCCGGCCCCGCCGGTTACACGGCGGCCGTCTATGCGGCACGCGCCAATCTTAACCCTGTTCTTGTTACAGGTTTGGCCCAGGGCGGCCAGCTCATGACCACCACGGACGTCGACAATTGGCCGGCCGACGCAGATGGCGTGCAGGGCCCCGACCTGATGCAGCGCTTCCAGAAGCATGCCGAACGCTTCAACACGGAAATGCTGTTCGACCATATCGCCAAGGTCGACCTCTCCAAGCGCCCCTTCACCCTGACCGGCGACACCGGCAAGGTCTACACCTGCGACGCCCTGATCATCGCGACCGGCGCCTCGGCCAAATACCTGGGCCTGCCGTCCGAACAGTCCTTCATGGGCCGCGGCGTGTCCGGCTGCGCCACCTGCGACGGTTTCTTCTACCGCAACCAGGACGTGGTCGTGGTCGGTGGCGGCAATACCGCCGTCGAGGAAGCCCTGTACCTGTCCAACATCTGCCGCAAGGTCACCCTGATCCACCGCCGCGACAAGTTCCGCGCCGAGCCCATCCTGGTCGACAAGCTCATGAGCAAGGTCGAAAACGGCAACATGGAGCTCAAGCTCTTCCACACGCTGGAAGAAGTGCTGGGCGACGACAGCGGCGTGACCGGCGTGCGTGTTCGCCACGTGGACACCGGCGCGACTGAAGACATGGCCGTCACCGGCGCGTTCATCGCCATCGGCCACCAGCCCAACACGGAAATCTTCCAGGGCCAGCTCGAGATGAAGGACGGCTACATCGTCACCAAGAGCGGCCTGTCCGGCATGGCCACCATGACCTCGGTGCCCGGCGTGTTTGCCGCCGGCGACGTGCAGGATCACGTCTACCGCCAAGCCATCACCAGCGCCGGCACGGGCTGCATGGCCGCCCTGGACGCCCAACGGTGGTTGGAGAATGCGGGGCAATAAGGTCGGCGTGGCCGACCTGAAACGCCTGAAGAAAGACCTGCAGGAAGAACGCGAGCGCGCCGCCCTTGCCCCGCAACGGGCGGCAGCAGCGCCGGCGCGCGCGGCATCGCCCCCCGAGGACGATCTGGCGGCGTTCAAGCGTTCGATGAAGTCCGTCACGCCGATCCGGCACACGGAACGCGTCACGCACAAGCCCCCCGCGGAACCCGCGCCCGCCCTGCGCCGCGCCAACGCGCTGGGCGAAACGCCCAGCCGCGCCGATGCCGGTGTCTCGGACGGCGGCGAGATCACGCATCTGCTGTCCGAAGGCGGCACCGCCTTCGTGCGCGGCGATGTGGCGCCCGACACCGCGCGCAACCTGCGCCGCGGCCAATGGCGCGCCGGGGCTGAACTCGACCTGCATGGCCTGCGCGTCGAGCAGGCCCGCCATGCCTTGCTGTCGTTCCTGGACGAATGCCAGGAACACGGCATCCGCTGCGTGCGCATCGTGCACGGCAAGGGCTACAACTCGGAAGGCCTGGAGCCGGTCCTGAAGGACAAGGCGCGCACGTGGCTGGTCCAGAAGGCCGAGGTCATGGCGTTTTCCGAGGCCCCCGAACGCGAAGGCGGCGCGGGCGCCCTGCTGGTGCTGCTGCGGCAGTCTGAGGGTCCGCGCAAATGAAATGGCTGTACCTGGGCGTGGCGATCGTCGCCGAGATCTTCGCCACCAGCGCCCTCAAGGGGTCCGAAGGCTTCACGCGGCTGGTGCCGTCCGTCATTACCGTCTTCGGCTACCTGATCTCGTTCTATTTCCTGTCGCTGACCCTGCGCGAGATCCCCGTGGGCATTGCCTACGCGATCTGGTCCGGCGTCGGCATCGTGCTGATCTCCATCGTGGGCGCGGTGCTGTTCAAGCAGCATCTGGACACCCCCGCGCTCATTGGCATCGGCCTCATCATCGCCGGAGTAGTGGTGATGAACGTTTTCTCCAAATCCGTCTCGCATTGACGGCCGTCGCCGCGGTCCTCGCGCGGTGCTTTTTGGCGCAGGGCTTCCTGGCGCAGGGCTTCCTGGCGCAGGGCTTCCTCGCGCAGGGCTCGTTGCGCCGCGCGCTGGCGGCCTTCCTGTGCCTGGCCTGCCTATTCGCCGGCAGCGCATTCGCCCACGACTTTGACCGCGCGGCCGAGCTCAAGCGCTACCGGGCCTGGCTGACCGTCTTCACGCAGGACATGGACCGGCTGGCCGCCGCGCGGGGCCCGTTGAACGACGCGCAGCTCGATGCGATGTTCGACAAATCCGTGGTGCCCGGTTCGCGAGCCGCCGGCTTCATCCGGCAGGCCTTCACCCGCCAATCCGGCGACGGCGACTACCGCCCGCAATACGGACCGCGCTCGGTCTTCCTGGGCGTGCTGGCCAGCGGCATTCCCGCCGGCCAAGGCGGCACGTATCCCGAATCCGATGCCGCGTTCAAAGGCACGGATCTGATCGTCTGGTATCTGCATGTGGACGTGGGCGACATGACCAACACCTACCTGCTGTCGTCCGGCCACTTCACCCCCTACCGACTGCCGCCCGCCGGCACCTTCGAGCGCAAGGCCTATCCCTTCCTGCTGATGGAGTCGCGCGACGGGACGCTGAGGCTGGGCGGTGTCAGCGCCGAGTTGTGGGGCCTCGTTGCATGGCTGCACAATGCCGCGAACTGATTGCGTCCTGCACCTGCTTGCCCTTGCCGCGCTTTCCGCGGCGCCGAGGCTTGCGCTGGCCCTGTGCCAGCCGCTGGCCGCGGGCGACAAGCTGACCGTCGTCGCCGACGTCCGGCTCGACGACACCAACACGTTGCTGGGCAAAGACGGCTCCCGCATCCGGAGCTGGCTGCCCCCTGTCCAGGTGCCAGACGGCCCGCGCGCCACACCGGTCCTGTGGGCCGAACGCGTGGACTGGTCCGTCTATGCAGCCGAACCCGGCGCGCGCATCGGCGTCACCGTGCTGCGCTTCGAACACGGCGTAGACGGCCGCCAGCATCTTTGCGGCATCGCCCAATACAGCCCGCACACGGTGGATGAGGCGCGCGCCCAGCCCGGCCCCGCCCTGCCGCCGCCAGACAACGAAACCCGCTTTCGCTACGACGCGGCCGGCAGGCTGACCGGCTATGACCTCCGCTCCCGCGCCTGGGACGGCCGGCAGAATCGCCCGGTGCGGCATTGCCTGCGTTACGACGCCAATGGCTGGCTGGCGGAACTGGCCGACGGCGCCTGCGACGGCGCCACGCGCCCGCAAGTGCGCTACGTGCATGACGCCGCAGGCCGCCTGTTACGGACCATCCACCACGCGCCCGAAACCGGCGAGGCGAACGAGATCATCGTGCATGACGCAAAAGGCGGAGCCGCCCAGCGCTACCTGCGGCCGGTCCGCGACACTGAAGACGGCCTGAGCGCGCAGGCGGCATTGCCATACCGCGCCATCCAGGGCGAACACCCGATCCTCGTGCTGCCCGGCGCTGGCTGGCAGCCGCCGGCGTTGGACTCCCATCACTACGACTGGGCCATCGTGCAGCCGCGCGGCGACGCCGATGTCTACGACGCCAAGCGCGATCCTTCGTCCGTGCTGGCCAGCGGCAACAGCGGCGCCAATGGGCGCTTCGACCTTAGCGCCGACGCCCGCCAACGTATCTGGAAGGCAGCGGGCCGCGCGCCCGGCGGTGTGCAATGGCTATGGGCGCCGGGTCAGGTCCTGACGCTGTTGCAGGCGATGCCCGGCGCCGCCTGGGCCGCCTGCGCCGATCCCCAAGACCGCAGTCCGGCCGCCTGCCCCGCCCCCTAGGTGTTGTCCGGCTGCGGGTGGCGCGCGTCCGGATTGCGCAGGTAGTCCACCAGCGCCAACGTGGCCCGATCGGGCGGCGGCGTCAGCAGCGACACCACCACGATCGTCAGGAACGCCACCGGCGCGCCAAACACCCCAGCCGCGATGGGCTGAATGCCCCACCACAGATCCACCGGCTGCGTGCGCGCGATGCCGAGCACCGATTCCCGCAGCCACGGATGCGTGTGCGTCATGTAGGCGAACGTCACGGCCAGCCCGGCCGCCATCCCCAGTGTGGCGCCCCATTTGTTCGCGCGCCGCCAGAACACGCCCATGACCAGCGCCGGAAAGAACGACGAGGCCGCGAACGAAAATGCGGCCGACACCATGAACAGGATGTCCGCGGGCTTGCGCGCCGCGACCCACGCCGCGCCAAACGCCACCACCAGCAGCAGGATCTTGGACACCATCACCCGCCGCGCCGCCGACATGCGCGGCGACACGACGCGATACCACATGTCGTGCGACAGGGAATTGGACAGCGTCAGCAACAGGCCGTCGGCCGTGGACAGCGCCGCCGCCAGCCCGCCCGCAGCAACCAGCCCCGAAATCACATAAGGCAGCCCGCCGATCTCTGGCATGGCCAGCACCACCACGTCCGCCCCCATGCTGATTTCGCTGAGCTGCACGACGCCGTCGCGGTTGATGTCGCTGACGTCGAGCAGATTGGTGTCGACCGCGCTCCAGGCATGCACCCAGTTGGGCAGGCTGAGGAAGTTCGATCCAACGACCTGCGTATAGATCTCGAACTTGACCAGCAGCGCCAGCGCGGGCGCCATGAAATACAACAGCAGGATGAACAGCAGCGACCAGCACACCGATTTGCGCGCCTCAATGACGGACGGCGTCGTGTAGGAGCGCATCAGGATGTGCGGCATGCCCGCGGTGCCCAGCATCAGGCACAGCACCATCGCCAGGAAGTTGATGCGCATGTTGCTGCGTTCCTCGGCGTCCTTCGCAGGGAACGGCTCGGCATGTGGCGTGGGCGGCGCGGCCCGGGCCTCGAAGGTCGCCTTGGCCTGCGACCACGTGGCGCGCGCATCCTCGACGGTCGGCGGATAGGCGGCCAGTTCGCGCTCGGCCGACCGGATCTCGACCATGGGCGCATCGCCCGCGTTCAACTGGGCCAGCCGGCTGCGCAGCTTGTCCTTTTCCAGCGTCCACGACTCGGGCAGCGCCTGCAGGCGGCGCCCCATTTCGTCGGCGCGCTGCTGCCAGATCCTGCGCACCTCGATCTCCGAAGGATCGTTCTGCAGGTAGACCTCTTTTTCAGTCACCTGCTGCAGCACGGCCCCGCCCGACAGTTGCGGCAACGGCATGTTGGTGTGCTTGACCGACAGCCAGATCACCGGCACGAGATACGCGATCACCAGGATGATGTACTGCCCGACCTGCGTCCACGTGACCGCGCGCATGCCCCCCAGGAACGAACACACCAGCATGCCGCCTAGCGCCACGAAGATGCCCAGTTCGAACGAGATGCCGGTCATCCGGGTGGTGATGATGCCCACGCCGTAGATCTGGGCCACCAGATACGTGAACGAGCACAGAATGGCGCAGAAGACCCCGGCCAACCGAGGCAGGTTGCCGCCGTAGCGCGCGCCCATGAAATCGGGAATGGTGTATTGGCCGAAGCGCCGCAGGTACGGCGCCAGCAGCATCGCCACCAGCACGTAGCCGCCCGTCCAGCCCATGATGTAGGCCAGCCCCCCGTAGCCGGTCAGGTACAGCGTGCCCGCCACGCCGATGAAGGATGCCACCGACATCCAGTCGGCCGCCGTCGCCATGCCGTTGTAGATGGCCGGCACCCGCCGGCCCGCGACGTAGTACTCGACCTGGTCGGACGTGCGGCAGACGATGCCGATGCCGGCGTACAGGCTGACGGTGACCAGCAGGAACACATAGCCGATCCAGTTGCGCGGCATGCCCAGGATCTCGGCCAGCGCCATCAGCAGGATCATCAGCGCGAAGCCGGCCGTGTACAGCACATAGATGCGCCGCAGCCGGATGCGGAACTCCTGCGGGGTGTCTCCGGTGAAAAACGGCATCAGCGCGGCTCCCCGGTTTCGTCGGCGCGCTCATCGGCGCGATTCATGACCCGGGCGTAGACGGCGATGATGATCAGGTAGGCCAGCGGAGCGCCATAGGCGGCCATCCAGAAGGCGAAGGGCCAACCGATGAAGTCAAAGGAGAGGCTGCGTGCGAAGTATGAGGGGATGAAAGTCAGCGCCGCCCAGACGGCGAGCAGCAGCACGATCAGCCGCAGATTGCGGCGCCAGTAGGGCGTGATGTATGTCCGGGACGGAGTAAGGCGCGTTTGCGGCATAGCGTGGATAAGCAGATCCCATCTGAATATCGCCAAACGCAGCGCTTGAAAAGCCCTGAAGCTTGATTTGCCGGCTTTTTATGCGACAACGGCTGGCACTTCCTGGTGCCAGCCGTTGTGCGTTTGCTTTTTTTGAGTACTGCTTTACTTTTTTTATGTACCGGTGCCGCCGGTATTTGCCCATGCAGGGCTTTGTCTCCTCACCTGCATGGGAAGAGATTCTGCACCAGATGCGGGAATGCCACACTAGGGGAATGCCCTAAGACGGAGCATTCATTTACATATTCCGTGCACCATATGAGTGCATTTTGGGGTCGCCGTACTAAATATTGGGATTTTTCCGGCAAATCGGCCCATCGTACCGCCTAATACTTGAGCAGTGCTCAGTTAGTGATCATGGCCGATGGCGCTGGCAGTCCAAGTCCGTGCATCGCGAAGCGCCCGATTCCGGGCATGGAACCCACAGCATTCCAGATCATCTTTACGCGCCGTTTACACCCCGCTCGCCAAGCTATACCCCGTTTTTACCCCCCGCTCCGTAACCTGCCGGTGTCCTGAAGGGTCACCTCGCCTGCCCGGCGCGCGTCCGCTTTCTGCCGCGCAGGCCTGTTCGAAGGGAGCAAGCCTCCCGGGGAGAAAAAACGTGGATCTCATTTATATCGCCATCTTCACCGTAATGGCCGGGCTGACTTGGGCCCTTGTCCGGTTCTGCGACGCATTGTCCGCCGGAGACCAGCCATGAACTGGCTCTACTGGCTGAGCGGCCTGACGGCCGCATTCCTGTTCGTGTACCTGCTGGTCGCGCTGTTCAAACCGGAGAAATTCTGATGACCCCCGAATTCGTCGGGCTGCTGGTCCTGTACCTGGCAGTCCTGCTTGCGATCGCGCCCATCCTGGGCCGCTACATCCGCATCGCCATGGAAGACGGCCGATCCCGGCTGACCGCCTGGGGCCGGCCGATCGAGCGCGGCATCTACCGGCTGGCGGGCATCGACCCGCAGGCAGAAATGGGCTGGAAGCGTTATGCCGCCGCCGTGCTGGTCTTCAACCTGGTGGGCATTGCCGCCGTCTACGCGCTGCAACGCGTGCAGGGGCTGCTGCCGCTGAACCCCGCGGGCCTTGGCGCCGTGTCGCCCGATTCCGCGCTGAACACCGCCATCAGCTTCGTCGCCAACACCAACTGGCAGGGTTACGCCGGCGAATCCACGATGAGCTACCTGACGCAGATGCTGGCGCTGACGGTGCAGAACTTCGTGTCCGCCGCGACCGGCATTGCCGTGCTGTTCGCGCTGATCCGCGGACTGGCGCGGCACTGTTCGGCCACGGTGGGCAACTTCTGGGCCGACATGGTCCGTTGCACGCTGTATGTGCTGCTGCCCTTGTCGCTGGTCCTGGCAGTGGCGCTGGTCAGCCAGGGCGTGATCCAGAACTTCAGCGCCTACCAGGAAGTACAGACGGTCGAAGCGGTGCGCTACGACGCACCGCGCCTGGACGCGCAGGGCCAGCCCGTGCTGGACGCAGCCGGCGCGGCGGTCACCGACCCGGTCACGACGCGCACACAGACGATTGCCATGGGGCCGGTTGCGTCGCAGGAAGCGATCAAGCTGCTGGGCACCAACGGCGGCGGCTTTTTCAACGCCAACTCGGCGCACCCTTTTGAAAACGCCACGCCCCTGTCGAACTTCCTGCAGATGCTGGCGATCCTGGCCATCCCCGCCGCCCTGTGCTTCACCTTCGGCGAGATGGTGGGCAGCCGGCGCCAGGGCATCGCGATCCTGGCGGCGATGACGGCACTGTTTGCCGTCTTCGCGCTATCCACCGCGTACTTCGAGCAGCAGCCCAATCCGATGGCCGTCCAGGCCGGGGCCGTGACGCCCGGCGGCAACATGGAAGGCAAGGAGACGCGCTTCGGCATCGCCGCCACCTCGCTGTTTGCGACGGTCACCACCGCTGCCTCCTGCGGCGCGGTGAACGGCATGCACGACTCGCTGTCGGCGATGGGCGGCCTGTCGCCCATGCTGCTGATGCAGTTGGGCGAAGTCGTGTACGGCGGCGTGGGTTCGGGGCTGTACGGCATGCTGGCCTTTGCGATCCTGGGCGTCTTCATCGCCGGGCTGATGATCGGGCGCACACCCGAGTACCTGGGCAAGAAGATCGAGGCCTTCGACATGAAGATGGTTTCCATCGTCATCCTGGCCACCCCGCTGCTCGTGCTGGGCGGCACGGCGTTGGCCGTGTCCGTGACGGCGGGCCAGGCCGGCGTGCTCAATCCGGGCATCCACGGCTTCTCGGAAATCCTCTACGCGCTCTCGTCGGCCGCCAACAACAACGGCAGCGCCTTCGCCGGGCTGTCGGCGAACACGCCCTTCTACAACATGCTGCTGGGCATCGCGATGTGGTTTGGCCGGTTCGCCGTGATCGTCGCGGTGCTGGCCATGGCGGGTTCGCTGGCCGCCAAGCGCCGGCTGCCCGCCGGCCCTGGCAGCATGCCGACCACCGGCCCGCTCTTCGTGACGCTGCTGATCGGCGCGGTGCTGCTGGTCGGCGCCCTCACCTACGTGCCCGCGCTGGCCCTCGGCCCGGTCGCGGAACACCTGCAACCCTGATGCAACAGGCTAGGAAAGAACATGGCCAAGATTGAAATGGAAACAACCAGCTCGGGCGGCAGCGTGGCCCGGGCGCCCGCTGCGGGCGCGCAGCCTGTCACGGCGCGGCCTGACGCAGCCGGCCCCGAGGCGGCGCCCGCCTTCGGCATGTGGTCCCGCGCGCTGGTCGGCCCCGCCATCGTCGACAGCCTGCGCAAGCTGTCGCCCGCCGCGCAGCTCAAGAACCCCGTGATGTTCGTGGTCTACGTGGGCAGCCTGCTCACCACCGTGCTGTGGATCATGGCCCTGCGCGGGCAGGCCGAAGCGCCGCCGGGATTCATCCTGGGTATCACCGTGTGGCTGTGGTTCACCGTGCTGTTCGCCAACTTTGCCGAGGCGCTGGCCGAAGGCCGCGGCAAGCAGCAGGCGGCCACGCTGCGCGGCCTGCGCACCACCATCGACGCGCGCCTGCTCAAAGGCTTTCGCGACGCCGATGCGGCTGATGCCGACCCCGCGCAATGGCGCGGCCAGGCGGTCAGCCAGCCTTCAGGCCTGCTGCGCCGCGGCGACGTCGTCCTGGTCGAAGCCGGCGACACGGTGCCCGGCGACGGGCAGGTCATCGCCGGCGTGGCCTCGGTCGACGAAAGCGCCATCACTGGCGAATCCGCGCCCGTCATCCGCGAGTCGGGCGGCGATTTCTCGTCCGTCACCGGCGGCACGCGCGTGCTGTCGGACTGGATCTTCGTGCGCATCGCCGCCGATCCCGGCGAGAGCTTCCTGGACCGCATGATCTCGATGGTCGAAGGCGCCAAGCGCCAGAAGACACCCAACGAGCTGGCGCTGACCATTCTGCTGGTGGGCCTGACCGTGGTCTTCCTGCTGGTCGTTGTCACGCTGATGCCCTTCTCGCTGTACGCCGTCTCGGCCGCCGGCGGCGGCGCGGCCGTCACGGTGACCGTGCTGGTCGCGCTGCTGGTCTGCCTGATCCCCACCACCATCGGCGGCCTCCTGTCCGCCATCGGCGTGGCGGGCATGAGCCGCATGATGAGCGCCAACGTGATCGCCACCTCGGGCCGCGCCGTCGAAGCGGCCGGCGACGTCGACGTGCTGCTGCTGGACAAGACCGGCACCATCACCTTCGGCAACCGCCAGGCCTCCACCTTCCTGCCCGCGCCCGGCGTGTCCGCGCGCGAACTGGCGGACGCCGCGCGCCTTGCGTCGTTGGCCGACGAGACGCCGGAAGGCCGCAGCATCGTGGCGCTGGCGGACAAGGCCATCCATGCGCCGGCCCCGCGCATGACCGGCGTCGAGTTCGTGCCGTTCACCGCGCAGTCCCGCATGAGCGGCGTCGACCTGGGCGAACGCCAGATCCGCAAGGGCGCGGTCGACGCGATCCAGGCCTGGCTTGCCGCGCAGGGCGCCACCGTGCCGGCCGAAGCTCTGCGCCTGGCCGAAGACGTTGCGCGCCGCGGCAGCACGCCGTTGATGGTCAGCGACGGCAACCGCGCGCTGGGCGTCGTCGAGCTCAAGGACATCGTCAAGCCCGGCATCCAGTCGCGCTTTGCCGAGCTGCGCCGCATGGGCATCAAGACGGTGATGATCACCGGCGACAACAAGCTGACCGCCGCCTCCATCGCGGCCGAAGCGGGCGTCGATGACTTCCTGGCCGAAGCCACGCCCGAGGCCAAGCTCAAGCTCATCCGCAACTACCAGTCGGAAGGCCGTCTGGTCGCAATGACCGGCGACGGCACCAACGACGCACCCGCGCTGGCGCAGGCCGACGTGGCGGTGGCGATGAACTCCGGCACGCAGGCCGCCAAGGAAGCCGGCAACATGGTGGACCTGGATTCCAACCCGACCAAGCTCATCGAGATCGTCGAGATCGGCAAGCAGATGCTGATGACCCGCGGCGCGCTGACCACCTTCAGCGTGGCCAACGACGTCGCCAAATACTTCGCCATCATCCCCGCCGCCTTCGCCACGGTGTATCCGCAGCTGGACGTGCTGAACATCATGGGGCTGGCCACGCCGTCCTCGGCCATCCTGTCGGCCGTGATCTTCAATGCGCTGATCATCGTGGTGCTGATCCCGCTGGCCCTGAAGGGCGTGCGCTACCGCCCGCTGGGCGCCTCGGTGCTCCTGCGCCGCAACCTGCTCATCTACGGCCTGGGCGGCCTCCTGGTGCCGTTTGCCGGCATCAAGCTGGTCGACATGGTGCTGGCCGCGTTGGGCTGGGTGTGATGCCCGCCCGCGATCAAGCCCCTACGCAAAGGAAATCCTCATGAACTCAGCAATCTCCACGCCGCGCCAAGGCGGCATCCTGCGCCCCGCGCTGACCCTCTTCGCCGCGCTGTCGCTCATCAGCGGCCTGGCGTATCCCTTCCTGACCACCGGCATCGCGTCCGCCGTGTTTCCCCACCAGGCCGCCGGCTCGCTGATCCAGCAGGACGGCAAGGTGATCGGTTCGGAATGGATCGGCCAATCGTTCACCTCGCCGCAGTACTTCTGGGGCCGCCCGTCGGCCACCGCGCCCATGCCATATAACGCGGCGGCCTCCGGCGGCTCGAATCTCGGCCCGCGCAACCCCGCGCTGGCCGAAGCCATCGAAGCGCGCATCGCGGCCCTGAAGGCGGCCGACCCGGACAATGCCGCGCCCGTTCCGGTCGACCTGATCACCGCATCGGGCAGCGGGCTGGATCCGCACATCAGTCCGGCGGCCGCGGCGTACCAGGCCGACCGCGTGGCGCGCGCCCGCAACCTGCCGCGTGGCGAGGTCGATGCGCTGATCCGGGCGCACACCGCCGCCCCGTCGCTGGGCGTGCTGGGCGACCCCGCCGTCAACGTGCTGACGCTGAACCTGGCGCTGGACAAGCTGCGCGTGGCGCGCTGATGCGGCGGCGTATAGTATTGCCAGCCGTTTCCTCCCCTCCCTTGCGCGTTCATGGCTGACATCGCTGGCGAGCGTCCCGATCCGGACGCGCTATTGAAGACCCTGGACGCCGCCGAGCGCCAGGCGGAGCGCGGCAAGCTGCGCGTGTACTTCGGGTCGTCGGCCGGCGTGGGCAAGACCTACGCCATGCTGGCCGCGGCGCGCGCGCAGGCGGCGCAGGGCACGGACGTGCTCGCCGGCATCGTCGAAACCCACGGCCGCCGCGAGACCGCCACGCTGCTCGACGGCCTGCCGGTCCTGCCGCTCAAGGACGTGGCCTACCGCGGTCACACCCTCAAAGAGTTCGACCTGGACGGCGCCCTGCTGCGCCGCCCCGCGCTCGTGCTGGTCGACGAGCTGGCCCATTCCAACGCGCCGGGTTCGCGCCACGCCAAGCGCTGGCAGGACATCCAGGAACTGCTGGCGGCCGGCATCGACGTCTGGACGACACTGAACGTGCAGCATCTGGACAGCCTGAACGAGGCCGTCGGCAGCATCACCGGCGTGCGCGTCTGGGAAACGGTGCCCGACGACGTGTTCGACGCGGCCGATGAGGTCATGCTGGTCGACCTGTCGGCCGACGAACTGCTGCGCCGTCTGAAGGAAGGCAAGGTCTACCTGCCCGAACAGGCGCGCCACGCGGCCCGCAATTTCTTTCGCAAGGGCAATCTGATCGCGCTGCGCGAACTGGCGCTGCGCCGCACCGCCGAGCACGTGGACGACGACGTGCAGGCCTATCGCCGCGACCGCGCCATAGATTCGGTGTGGCGCACGCGCGAAGCCATCGTCGCCTGCGTCGGGTCCGATACCGACGCCGACTACGTGATCCGCAGCGCCCATCGCATGAGCCAGCAGCTCGATTGCGATCTGCACGTCGTCACCATCGACACGCCGCGCGCCGCGCCGCCCGCGGCGGCCGACGTCGAGCGGCTGCAGCACAGCCTGGCGCTCGCCGACGCGCTGGGCGCGCGCACCGAAACGCTGGCGGGTGGCGACATGGTCGATGCCGTCGTCCGCTACGTCCGCCGCCACAACATTACCAAGGCGATCGTGGGCCGGACCCGCGCGGGCGGCTGGCAGCGGTTGCGGCTGTCGCTGACCGCGCTGCTTACCGCCGTCATGTCGCCGGGATGGCTGTGGCGGCGCCACAGCTTTGCCGACATGCTGGCCGCCGGCTGCCCGGAGATCGACATCATCCGGCTGGGCGCGCCACCCCTGCCCGCGCAGGCGCCGCCCGGACGCGACCCGTTCACGCTGGGACGCCGCGCCCGCCCGTCCGATGACGAACGCGGGGCGCGGCCGCTGGCGGGTTATGCGTGGGCGCTGTGCTATTGCGCCGTGGCCACGGCGCTGTCGGCGCTTGCGTTCCCGACGCTGCACCAGACCAACATCGTCATGCTCTTTCTGCTGGCGGTGGCCGCAGTTGCGTTGCGCCACGGGCGCGGGCCCGCCGCGCTGGCGTCCGTCGTCAGCGTGGGACTGTTCGACTTTTTCTTCGTGCAGCCGCTGTCGTCGTTCGCCGTGTCTGACGTGCAGTATCTGCTGACCTTCGGCGTGCTGCTGGGCGTGGGGCTGCTGATCGGCCAACTTACCGCCGGCCTGCGGCTGCAGGCGCAGGCCTCGGTCAAGCGCGAGGCCGATGCGCGCAGCCTCTACGAATTCGCGCGCGAACTGTCGTCCGCCCTGCTGCCCGAGCAGATCGTCGCGCTCGCCGGCTCGTTCGTGCATGCCACGTTCGGCGCGCGCTGCTCGCTTTACATCCTGGGCCTGGACGACCGCTTGAAACTCGCCTCGCCCGAAAGCGGCGACACGACCGCTCCGGAATCGGCGCTGGCGCAGTGGGTGTACGACCACGGCCAGCCTGCAGGCGCGGGCACCGCCACCCTGTCGAACAGCGCGTTGCTGTACCTGCCGCTCAAGGCGCCCATGCGCACGCGGGGCGTGCTGGTGCTGGATGCCCCCCGCCGCAGCCTCTACGCGAATCCCGACACGCGCCGCCAGGTCGAGGCCTACGCCACGCTCATCGCCATTGCGCTGGAACGCCTGCACTACGTGGAAGTCGCGCAGCAGGCCGTGGTCAGCATGGAATCCGAAAAGCTGCGCAACTCGCTGCTTGCCGCGGTGTCGCACGACCTGCGCACGCCGCTGACCAGCCTGGTCGGCATGACCGATACGCTGATGCGCCAGCAGCACGCGCTGCCCGACGGCGTGCAGGACACCGTGCGCGCCATGCGCGATCAGGCGCAGCGCATGCACGCGCTGGTCGTCAACCTGCTGGACATGGCGCGGCTGCAAAGCCGCGACGCGCCGCTGCGTATGGAGTGGCAATCCATCGAGGAGCTGGTCGGCGCCGCGCTGGCGGCCATGCGCGAACCGCTGGCGGGCCGCAAGGTCGACGTTTCGCCCCTGTCGGCGCTGCCGCTGGTGGAGTGCGACGGCGTGCTGATCGAACGCGTGCTGTGCAACCTGCTGGAGAATGCGGCCAAGTACACGCCCGCCGGCAGCACGTTGCGCATCCATGCCTACGTGCATGAAGACGGGATACGCGAGGCCGGGATGCACGAGGCCGAAGTGCACGCGGCAGCAACGCAAACTGCTGAAACACACACGGCTGCAACGCACACGACTGTGCCGCACCATGCCGAAATGCGCGTGGCCATCACCGACAACGGTCCGGGCGTCGCGCCGGGCGCCGAGCGCCGCATCTTCGAAAAATTCACGCGGGGCGAACGCGAGTCCGCCACGCCCGGCGTCGGCCTGGGCCTGGCCGTGTGCGAAGCCATCGTCGCCGCCCATCACGGCCGCATCTGGGTCGAACACGCGCCGGGCCAGGCCAGCGGCGCGCAGTTCGTCTTCAGCCTGCCGCTGGGCGCCCCGCCCTCAATCCAACCCGAAACCGCCTGAGTCCGCGACATGTTCGATTTTCAGCCCGTAGTCCTCATCATCGAAGACGACGCCAACATCCGGCGGTTCGTCCGCCAGGCGCTGGAAAGCGAAGGCTGCGTGGTGCACGAGGCCGACACGGTCAAGCGCGGCCTGATCGAAGCCGGCACCCGCCAGCCGGACGCGATCGTGCTCGACCTTGGCCTGCCCGACGACGACGGCATGACCCTGATCCGCGAGCTGCGCGGCTGGACCGAGGTGCCGGTGCTGGTGCTGTCCGCGCGCAGCGCCGAGGCCGACAAGGTGGCGGCGCTGGACGCGGGCGCCGACGATTATCTGGCCAAGCCTTTCGGCGTGAGCGAACTGCTGGCGCGCCTGCGCGTGCTGCTGCGCCGGCATGGCCGCGGCGGCGCGGGCAACGCGGCTGAGATCGTGTTTGGCGACGTGCGCGTGGACTTCTCGCGGCGCGTGGTCGAACGCGCTGGCCAGCACGTGCACCTGACCGCCATGGAATACCGCCTGCTTGCCGCCTTGCTGGCTCATCGCGGCAAGGTCATGACGCACCGTGAGCTGCTGCGGCAAGTGTGGGGCCCGTCCCACGTCGAAAGCAACCACTACCTGCGGATCTACATGGGCCATCTGCGCCAGAAGCTCGAAGCCGACCCGGCGCAACCGGTGTTCCTGCTGACGGAGATCGGGGTAGGTTATCGCTTCGCGGGCTGAGCAAACGCGTTCAACACCGGCTTCGATAGACGCCATTTCAAAGCCCGCCTTTTGAAGCCCGCTTTTTGATGCGCCCTTTACGCGCAGGGCGCGGGTCTTGTCTCGCGCTTTATGCCGATCCTCCTATTGTTGCGGTCCGCTCAACACCAGGAGGCTTCACATGCCCCGCAACACCCTCGCCGCGCTGGCGCTGCTTTCCCTCATCCCCGCGGCACAGGCCGCCGACGCCCCCAGCGCCGCCGATGCCGTATCGCCGTACTCGCTGACGGCCAACGTCACGCTCGCCAGCCAGTACCGCTATCGCGGCCTCATGCAGACCAACAACCAGCCCGCCATCCAGGGCGGCTTCGACCTCACGCACGCCAGCGGCTTCTACCTGGGCAACTGGAACTCCAACATCAGCTGGCTGAACGACAGCAACAGCGACGTGTCCGCGCCCGTCGAGATGGACTTCTACGGCGGCTACAAGGGCAACCTCACGGACAACGTGCCCGTCGACCTGGGCGTGCTGCAGTACTACTACCCGGGCGACTATCCGTCCGGCTACACCAGCCCCGACACCACCGAACTCTACGCCGGCATCGGCTACGGCCCGGTGATGTTCAAGTACTCCCTTGCGCTGACCAACCTGTTCGGCTTTGCCGACAGCAAGTACAGCCAATACTTCGACCTGTCGGGCAACTTCGATACCGGCGTCTGGGGTCTCGTCGTCAACGTCCATGCGGGACGCCAGATCGTGCGCAATGTGGATAACGGCTCCTACACGGATTGGAAGCTGGGCGTGACCAAGGACTTCGGGCAGGGGCTGTCGGTCTCGCTGGCCTATCTGGACACCAACGCCGACCGTGCCGTCTACACCAACACGCGCGGCCGTGACATGGGCCGCGCCACGGGCCTCCTGTCGGTGACCAAGACGTTCTGACAGCGGCGGGCGTTGACGCCGTTTTTATACGGCGCCCCCGCATTTATCGGCGGGATTTACGGCGGCATTCCTATAGTGGAATCGTCGTCAACCACCGGATTCGCGGGTCGCCGTCTTCGGCCCCGCCCCCACACCGCCATGATTCCCCGATCGCACCGCCGCCCGACCACCCTCGACGCCGCCCTTGCTGCCCAGCCCGCGCCGCCGCCGCAATGCAGCCTGATCGCGCTGACCGTGCGCATCGATACGCTGGACGCCTTGAACGTGCGGCTGGCCTTGCACCGCGCACTGGGCGATCGCATCGGGGTCTACCTGCTGTCGGTCGACCATGCGCACGCCCAAAGCACCCTCGAACTGCAATGCGAACGCGGCGAACTGGACGCCATGATGGCCGCGATCATGCGCGGCCTGCCCTGCGCTGAATTCGGTACGGCGCGCCCGGCCGCCGCCCTCACGGAGCGATGAGCCATGGACACCCTTGCCAAACCCGCATTCGAAGGCCTGTGGCTGCCGCTGGTGACGCCCCTGCGCCGCGGTCATGTGGACCTGGACGCCGCACAGGCGCTGGCCCGCTACTACCGCAACGCCGGCATCGCCGGCCTGGTCCTCTTTGGTTCCACCGGCGAGGGCAACCTGCTCAGCATGCCCGAGAAAACCGACATGATCGAAGCCATCGCCAGCGACGCGCATGCGCTGCCGCTGGTGCTGGGCGCGGGCGGCGTCGATACGCGGGGCGTGGCCGCCGCGGTGCGACGACTGGACCGCTACGCACCCGCCGGCTACCTGGTTCCCCCGCCGTACTATCTGGGGCCATCCCAGGCCGGCATCCTGTGGCATTACCGGCAGATCGCGTGGGCCACCGAGCGGCCCATCATCCTGTACAACATCCCCAAGCGCGCAGGTGTCGCCATGACGGTCGAAACCATGGAAGCGCTGGCGGCGCTGCCCAATTTCGGGGCGGTCAAGGAATGCAATCCCGCCGTGCTGGGCGCCTTGAATGCGCGGGGCCGCCTCAATGCCCTTTGCGGCGAGGACCTGGCCTTGCTGGATCACTTCCTGGCGGGCGGACGCGGCGCCATTCCCGCTGCCGCGCACCTGTTTCCGGAGCGCTTCGTCGAGATGATGCAGCTTGCACAAGCCGGCCACATCGAGGCCGCGCGCGACTGCTTCGACCCATTGCGCCCCCTGATCCGGTTGCTGTTCAGCGAGCCCAATCCCGCGCCGGTCAAGCGCGCGCTGGCCATGCAGGGCCTCATCGCCGACGAGCTGCGCATGCCGATGATGCCCGCCAGCCGCGACCTGGGCGCGAAACTGCGGCGGGCCATGAGCCTTATCCCGGCATCGGCTGAGCGGCTGCAGACAGCCTGAAGATCGACACGGCGCGGGCCAGATCGCCCGCTTGACCGTGCAGCGCGGCGGCAGACGCCGCAAACTCCTCTACCAGCGCGGCGTTCTGCTGGGTCGCTTCGTCCAGATGCGTCACGGTCTGGTTGATCTGCTCGATGCCCGCGCTCTGTTCGCCGGACGCCGTGGCGATCTCGCTCATCAGCGGCGCGCTGGTGGCTGCCGATTCCAGCACGCTTCCCATCGTGGCGCTCGCCTGTTCCACCCGCTGGCTGCCGCGCGCCACCGAGTCGGCCGACGCTTCGATCAGCGACTTGATTTCCTTGGCGGGGATGGCCGACTTCGTTTGAATTCGATTTGACTAGTCACTTTGAGCTAGCTTAAGTCCGATAATAAAGCGCAAGGCGTGTCGCGCCTTGCGTTTTTTTGGACCCGGTTACCAGACTGGGCCCGCACGAATTCAAGCCACGGGCTGGAACGTCGGCGGGGCCTTGCGCACCGGACGCGCCGTTGTCAGCGCAATCAACGTCACGGTGATCAGCGCGTAGGTAGGCACGCTGCGCATGTTGCGGAACATCATCTCGGTCAAGCTGAAGGCGCAATAGCTCAGGCAGAACAGGAGCCCCATCTGGGCGCCCACGCGGATCACGCGGTCACCGCTCGCCAGGCGTCGAAAGAAAACGGCTGCCGGCACGAGGTAAAGCGCAAGAATGCTGAAGAGCCCCAAAATTCCGTAACCGGCCAGCGCCGCCAATAGATCGTTGTGGGGTTCGCCAAAGCCATCGACCACTTCCTGCGTCACGATCCCCTGTCCTTGCAGCACCCGCAACTCCTCGCGGAATTTGCTCGGCCCGATCCCCACGATCGGACTTTTTTCGAACATGATAATCGACGCATGCCACAACTGAAGACGAATGCCGAACGACGTGTCGCGGTTCGACGACGTCGCAAATCCTTGAACGTCATGCGCTATCTGCTGCATGCGACTGCTGAACGTCCAGATTGCGGCGGCACTGACAAGCAAGGTCAGGCTTATGGCCAGGGCACAGTACATCTTGTGGCGGCGTTGCCAGTTGCGCAGCCCCAGCAGAACAACCACGCCAAGAATGGGCAACATCATCCAGCTACTACGCGTTTCAGACTTCCAGGTCGCATAAACCGTCAACAAAACGGCCAATACCTTGACCGCCGTTTCCAGGCGCGGCCAGCGCGTGCTGGGCCCCCATCCCAATGTCAGCAGCGTCATGCCGCCAAACAGCAACGTCATGTTTGCGAAGGCCACCGCGTTGTAGCGCGCACCGACCTGGACGACGGCGTTGCGGTCGAACATGGACGTGACGACGATGAGGATGCCCGCACCGGCCAGCGCGCCGACGAGAATGCTCCATTGCACATGCTTGAGCCAACGCTCGCGCGCCCGCAGCAGTAGCCACAGCACCGGCAAGGCCAGCGCAAAGCGCGTCAGTTTTTCAAGTTCCGAACTGCTCATCACGCCCGTCGCGCCGAACGTGATGAACATACAGGCTAGCGGCGATAGCAACGCGATGAATATGGGCGACAGCTCGCGCAGATTCATCGGCTCATACCGCTTGATCGCATTGACCGCCATCGCGGTCAACGCGATCAGGGCGCTCAGATACAGGACCGCCGGCCCGCCCACCGGACTGGTCAAGGCCAACGCGGGAACCAGGAGGACCAGCCCGGTGGCCAAAGAAACATACAGTTGGGGCACTACAATCAACCCGAAAGACTTGGGCACGAGCATCGTGCCAGTTGGTCAGACAAAACCCGCCCGCCATGACGGCGGGCGGGCTTTGCACAGAAACAGGATCAGAACCCAGATGCGCGGCGGGTAGCCTTGCGTGAGCCCCGGCCGAGGCTTACATGTTCTCGATCATCACCTGGCCAAAGCCCGAGCACGACACCTGCGTCGCCCCTTCCAGCAGACGGGCAAAGTCGTACGTGACCTTCTTGGACTGGATCGACTTTTCCATGCTGGAGATGATGAGATCCGCGGCTTCGGTCCAGCCCATGTGACGCAGCATCATTTCCGCCGACAGGATCTCGGAACCGGGATTCACGTAGTCCTTGCCCGCGTACTTGGGCGCCGTGCCGTGGGTGGCTTCAAACATGGCCACGGAGTCGGACATGTTGGCGCCCGGCGCGATGCCGATGCCGCCCACCTGCGCGGCCAGCGCGTCGGAGATGTAGTCGCCGTTCAGGTTCAGCGTGGCGATGACGTCGTATTCGGCCGGACGCAGCAGGATCTGCTGCAGGAACGCATCGGCGATCACATCCTTGACGATGATCTCGCGGCCGGTCTTGGGATTCTTGAACTTGCACCACGGACCGCCGTCGATCAGCTGCGCGCCGAATTCCTTCTGCAGGAGCTCATAGCCCCAATCGCGGAAGCCGCCTTCGGTGAACTTCATGATGTTGCCCTTGTGCACCAGCGTCAGCGACGTGCGGTCGTTGTCGATGACGTACTGCGCGGCCTTGCGCACCAGGCGCTCGGTGCCTTCGCGCGACACGGGCTTGATGCCGATGGACGAGGTGTTCGGGAAACGGATCTTCTTGACGCCGAGCTTGGTCTGCAGGAACTGGATCAGCTCCTTGGCCTGCTCGCTTTCGGCCATGTATTCAATGCCGGCGTAGATGTCTTCCGAGTTCTCGCGGAAGATCACCATGTTGGTTTTTTCGGGTTCGCGCACCGGGGACGGCACGCCCTTGAAGTACGCCACGGGACGCAGGCAGACGTACAGGTCAAGCTGCTGGCGCAGCGCCACGTTCAGCGACCGGATGCCGCCGCCGACCGGGGTGGTCAGCGGGCCCTTGATGGAAACCACGTAGTCTTTGACGACTTCCAGGGTTTCGTCGGGCAGCCACACGTCAGGACCGTAGACCTTGGTGGCCTTTTCGCCGGCATAGACTTCCATCCAATGGATCTTGCGCTTGCCGCCGTAGGCCTTCTGCACCGCCGCGTCGACGACCTTGATCATGACGGGGGTGATGTCGGCGCCCGTGCCGTCGCCTTCGATGAAGGGGATGATGGGCTGGTCAGGCACATTCAGCGAGAAATCGGCGTTGACCGCAATTTTCTGGCCGCCGGCGGGAACCTTGATATGTTGGTAGGACATGAATGCTCCATTTGCTCCGGGTGGTTTTCTTGCACGCGCCAGGATCGGACAGCGTCCGATTCCGCGGGTTATACCGCCTCCTGCGAACCGCACACCGGATGGCGGATAGCAACCCATTCTATATCGCAAAGCGCCGGGCGAAACCGGCGGTCCGCGCGGGGCGGTAAAATAAAGCGCCCACATCCTGCTTTTGGCCCCCACCCGAATGTTCAATCCCTCCCGCGACCAAGTCCGCGAATTCTTCATTGAAACCTGGCGCAAACATCGCGCCAACGAGGTCCTGACCCCGCTGGAGGCTATTGCGCTGGACTGGATCATCGAGCATCCCGAATACCACGCGGACCTCGAAAGCCCGGACGCCATGACGGCCGAATACGCGGTGGAAAAAGGCCGCACCAATCCGTTCCTGCACCTGTCCATGCACCTGGCCATCGCGGAACAATTGTCAATCGACCATCCGCCGGGCATTCGCCAGGCCTACCAGCAGCTCACCGCGCGCTCGGATGCGCATCACGCCGCGCACGAAATCATGGAATGCCTGGGCCAGGTGGTCTGGGAAGCGCAGCGCCTCGGCACGCCGCTGGACAGCGACACGTACATCGACCTGATCCGCCGCCGAGCCAGCCTCTGACCCAAAGAAAAAAAACCCTCGCTAGCGAGGGTTTTTCATTCACGTCGGCCGAAGCCGTTGCGTCCTAGCGGCGCACGCCCAGATCGCTGGGCAGCGTGGCCAGCCACGCCGACACGTTGGAAATGTCCTGGTCGGAAAGCTGCGTGGCGAAGGCGCCCATGATCGGGTTCTTGCGCACGTTGGCCGTGGCGGCGCTGCCGGAGGCGCCCCGCTTGTAGGCCTTCAACGCATGCGCCAGGTAGTCGGCGTGCTGCCCGGCCAACGTCGGATAGGCAGGATCCACCGCCGTCTTGGCGTCGGCGCCGTGGCACGACGCGCAGTTGAATTTCTCGAAGACGGCCTTGCCGGCCGCCAGATCCTGCGCCTGGGCGGCAGAGCCCCAGATAGCCAGGGTCGCGCCCGCAAGGGCAAGCATGGTGCGGTTCATGATTTTGCCCCCTTATTTGAGATTCGAGTAGTACGCGGCCAAGTCGGCAATGTCCTGATCGGACAGGCTGCCGGCAACGGCGTCCATCGTGGGATGGCTGCGCGCGCCTTTCTTGTACTCGTTGAGGGCGGTTTCGATGTACTTGGCGTTTTGGCCAGCGATCATCGGAACGTGGTAAAGCTCGGGAAACGATGCCTTGTAGCCAGGGATGCCATGGCAACCGATGCACATCGAAACCTTGTCGCGGGCATTCTGGACATTACCGACCGGCGCTGCGTCTGCAGCAACAGCCTGGCCGGCGATCGCACAGGATGCCATCGTGGCCAACACGGAAACCGTGTACTTCAGAGAGGTTCGCAACTTCATTGGAATGACTCTTCTTGGTATGGCTAAGGACTAGGGCCTGCTCACACGAAAAGGCCCTCTGCAAACACGTTGCGGGTGGAACCCAAAGCAAAACCGCCTGATTGTACGATAATTGCTCAGGATTAATACCTTGCGTTAGTGTTGATCCCAATCAAACCACAGAAGCCATCAGACCATGTCCGCAGCCCAGACCGCCTCATCCGCCAAGCCAGTCCGCTTCGATGGCACCGACAGCTACGTCGCCACCGACGATCTCAAGCTCGCCGTGAACGCCGCCCTTACCTTGCAGCGCCCACTGCTCATCAAGGGCGAACCCGGCACCGGCAAGACGATGCTGGCCGAGGAAGTGGCCCGCGCGCTGGGCCGGCCGCTGCTGCAATGGCACATCAAGTCCACCACCAAGGCGCATCAGGGTCTGTACGAATACGACGCCGTGTCGCGCCTGCGCGATTCGCAGTTGGGTGACGAAAAAGTCCGCGACATCCGCAACTACATCGTGCAGGGCACGCTGTGGCAGGCGTTCCAGTCGCACGAGCCGGTGGTGCTGCTGATCGACGAGATCGACAAGGCCGACATCGAGTTCCCCAATGATCTTCTGCGCGAGCTGGACCGCATGGAATTCCATGTGTACGAAACGCGCGAGACCATCGCCGCGCGCCACCGTCCGCTCGTCATCATCACGTCCAACAACGAAAAGGATCTGCCTGACGCATTCCTGCGCCGCTGCTTCTTTCACTACATCCGCTTCCCGGACCGCGAGACGATGCGCGACATCGTGGCCGTCCACTATCCCGACTTGAAGCAGGACGTGCTGCGCGCCGCGCTGGACACGTTCTTCTCGCTGCGCGATGCGCCCGGGCTGAAGAAAAAGCCGTCCACGTCCGAACTCCTGGATTGGCTGCGCCTCTTGCTGGCCGAAGACGTCACGGCCGCGCAGATCGACGCGCACACGGCCACCGCCGTGCCGCTGATGGCCGGCGCGCTGCTCAAGAACGAGCAGGACGTGCATCTGCTCGAACGCCTGGCGGCCATGACGCGCGGCGGCCAACGCCGCTGATCCGGCATCCACGGGCGGCCCGCACATGCTGATCGACTTCTTCTATCACCTCCGGGCGCACAAGCTGCCCGTCTCGGTCAACGAATACCTGACGCTGGTGGACGCGCTGCGCCAGGACCTGATGTCGCCCACGCTGGACGAGTTCTACTTCCTGGCGCGCGCCACGCTGGTCAAGGACGAGTCCCTCTACGACCGCTACGACAAGGCCTTCGGCGCGTATTACCGCGGCATCGAAGCCGCGCTGCCCGCGGGCAAGGACATCCCGCTCGACTGGCTGATCAAGCAGTTCGAGAAAAGCCTGTCGCCCGAAGAAAAGGCCGCCATCGAAAAGCACGGCTGGGACAAGCTGATGGAGCTCTTCAAGGAGCGCCTGGACGAGCAGAAGGAACGCCACGCCGGCGGCAGCAAGTGGATCGGAACGGGCGGCACCTCGCCGTTCGGCAACGGCGGCTATCATCCCGAAGGCATCCGCGTGGGCGGCGCATCGGCCGGCAACCGCACGGCGGTCAAGGTCTGGGACATGCGCCAGTTCAAGGACTACGACGATCAGGTCGAACTGGGCACGCGCAATTTCAAGGTGGCGCTGCGCCGCCTGCGCCGCTTCGCGCGCCAGGGCGCCGAACTGGAACTGGACCTGGACGACACCATCGCCAGCACGGCGCGCAACGCGGGGCATCTGGACCTGCGCATGATCCCGGAGCGCCACAACACGGTGAAGGTGCTGATGCTGCTGGACGTGGGCGGCAGCATGGACGACCACATCGGCCGGGTCGAGGAACTGTTCTCGGCGGCTCGCAGCGAGTTCCGCAACCTTGAGGTCTATTACTTCCACAACTGCCCGTACGAAAGCCTGTGGCAAAGCAACCGCCGCCGCCAGAACGAGCGCTTCGACACCTGGGACGTGCTGCGCAAGTACAACCCGGACTGGCGCCTGATCATCGTCGGCGACGCCACGATGAGCCCGTACGAAATTCTGCAGCCGGGGGGTTCGGTCGAGCACTACAACAAGGAACCGGGCGCCGAATGGATGCGCCGGCTGCTGGACGCGTGGCCCAAGTCGGTCTGGCTGAATCCCGAGCCCACGGCGTCCTGGCAGTACCGCCAATCCATTGCGCTGATGCGCGACATCATGCAGGACCGCATGTATCCCGTGACGGTCGCCGGCCTGGAGCAGGCGATGCGGGTGCTGTCGAAGTAAAAGTTGCGCCGTCGCGGCGGCGATGCTGCCGCCGCGGTTGGCGCTGTCAGCCGTCGACGGGGTTGTGGGGCGTGTCCAGCGTCAACTGATAGAACGCCAGATCGAGCCAGCGTCCAAATTTGAAGCCGGCCTGGCGGATCGTGCCGGCATGTACGAACCCCAGCTTTTCATGCAGGCGGATGCTGCCCTGGTTCGAGGCGTCGATGCCACCGACCAGCACGTGCACGCCATTGGCGCGCGCTCGCTCGATCAGGATGGCCATCATGGCTTCGCCCAGACCGCGGCCACGAAAGCGCCCGTCCACGTACACGGAATGTTCCACCGAATACTTGAAGGCGGGAAACGCGCGAAACGTGCCGTAGCTGGCAAACGCCATCAACTCGCCGTCCGCATTCTCAAGCCCCACGACGGGGAAGCCGCCTTGCTGCTTGGTGTTGAACCATCCGTCCATCGCTTCGCGCGGCCGCGGCTTGTAGTCGTACAGCGCAGTGGATGTCGCAATGGCGTCATTGAAGATGGCCAGGATCTGGTCGGCGTGGCGCTCGTGCGTGCAGTCAACCAGCGTGGCGCCCTGCGGGGCGCGGAATTCGGCGGGCGTTTTCATGGCGGGAATTTTAGCGATGGCGCCGCCTGCCGGTATCAAGCGGACGAAAAAAAACCGGCGATGACGCCGGTTCAGTGAAACGTTGCCGCTTCTGGCCACTCTCAGGCGGCGCGGCTCTCCACAGATCGATGCGCGCTTGTACTCATGTGGCGCAAACCGGGGCATTGCCGCCACGACAATTCGTCGGCGTCCATGTCCAGGTCGAACAAATCTTGCGCGGCGGGCCACGGATGGGAGCGCACGGTGGCGCCCTCCATTTCAAGCACATGGCCGGCAAATCCGCGAGGTGATCCACCGCACTCCGCGAAATACCGCTGCGAACTCAGGTCCACCACATAGGTGGTCATGTCATGGGTAAGTATGGCCACGTATTGGCCGTCATCACTGGCATAAGCGTATTGAAACTGTCCTTTGATCCCGTCGCCTTTGAGGGCGCTACCGGTCAGTTGGGACAAGGCACGCGTGACGATTTCGGTCAGCATGGGTCGTTCCTCCGAAGAATGCGCCGGCAGGATGCCGGCGGCGAAGGCGCGAACGACAAGCACCGGCGCTGCGTCGAAGCAGCGTCTGGCGTTGGACGGGAAGCCGCTAAGACGGCCGTCGCGCATCCCGTCAGCAACAGCTAATGCGTCCTTGAAAGCTTACACCCGCGACCGGAATTGGTTCAAATCGCCTGGGAGAACTGAACTGCTGCATCGCACCATCAACACTGGCGCGGCTTGGCGGAGCATCAAGCCGCCGCAAAGATGGCGCCATCGTTGGCGCCGCCCGCCTGCCGACGCCGCCGCCATGCTTCACGTCCAAGCCGGTAAAGCACATGTGCACGCAGCGGGTGTCCCGCCGGCACGGCCGGATGGTCAAAGCATCCGGGTTCGGCGGCCATGCCCAGACGGTCCATCACGGCCCGTGAGCGCACATTGTCCGTCGCCGTGAAGGCAACGATTTCTTCCGCGCCCACCTGTTCAAAGCCGACCCGCAATGCGGCATCAGCCGCTTCGCTGGCGTAGCCCCGTCCCCAGAACGGTTGCGCGAGACGCCAGCCGATCTCCACGCCAGGCGCAAAAGGCAGCGTGGGCGCCAGCGGCTTGATGCCGACGAAGCCGATGAAGGGAGCCACGCCCGGCGCCTCCACGGCCCAGAAGCCCCAGCCGTGCTCGTCAATGCCGGCGGCCAGCCTGTCGGCCAGGGCATCGCTTTCCTGGGGCGTCATCGGCAACAGGAACTGCGTCACCTGCGGGTCAGCATTCAGGGCGGCGAAAGGCTTGCGGTCCGCCGCGCGCCATTGCCGCAGCACGAGGCGGGGCGTTTCGACTTCGATGTTCAGGGACATATCAACTTCCTCAGCATGGCGGCCGGCGATGGCAGTCCTGCGATGGCGGCGAAGGCCCCTTCCCGCCCGCCTGAACCATTGCCAACGTATACACTCCAACGGATTCTGCCATGCCAAAGGAATAGTCCGCCATGCGCTTGTCCCTGTCGAAGCTGCCGCGCCCGCTAGGCGTGCTGCTGTTTTCCTCCTTCCTGGCCTTTCAGGCCGGAGCCGCCAGCCTGCCGGCCGGCGTCACGGAGGCCGCCTCGATCGAAGGCATCACCGAATACCGCCTGGCCAATGGCCTGCGGGTGCTCCTGGTACCCGACGAATCCAAGCCGTCCACCACGGTCAACATGACGTACCTGGTGGGCTCGCGCAACGAAAACTACGGCCAGACCGGCATGGCGCACCTGTTGGAGCACATGCTGTTCAAGGGCACGTCGACCACCCGCAACGCGATGGGCGAGTTCTCCCGCCGCGGATTGCAGGCCAATGGCTCGACGTCCAGCGACCGCACCAATTACTTCGCGAGCTTCGCGGCCAACCCCGAGACGCTGAAGTGGTACCTCGGCTGGCAGGCCGATGCGATGGTCAATTCGCTGATCGCCAAGGAAGACCTGGACTCGGAAATGACCGTGGTCCGCAACGAGATGGAAAGCGGCGAGAACAACCCGTTCCGCATCCTGATGCAGAAGATGCAGGCTGCCGCCTACCAGTGGCACAGCTACGGCAAAAACACGATCGGCGCGCGTTCCGACGTCGAGAACGTGGATATCGGCCAGCTGCGCGCCTTCTATCACGAGTATTACCAGCCGGACAACGCCGTGCTGATCGTGGCGGGCAAGTTCGACCCGCAGACGACGCTGGCGGACATCGAGGCCACGCTGGGCAAGCTGCCCAAGCCCGACCGCAAGCTGCCGCCGGAATACACGGTGGAACCGACGCAGGACGGCGAGCGCTCGGTGACGCTGCGCCGCACCGGCGGCACGCCGCTGGTCGCGGCGATGTATCACATCCCGGCCGGCGGCAGCGCGGACTTCGTGCCTTTCGACCTGGCGACCACGATCCTGGCGGACACCCCGTCGGGCCGCCTGTACCATGCCCTGGTGCCGACCAAGCTGGCCTCGGGCGTGTTCGGTTTCACGATGGAAAACCTGGACCCGGGACTGGCGATGTTCGCCGCGCAACTGACGCCGGGCAAGGATCTGGACGCCGCCATGAAGGCGATGACGGGCACGCTGGAGACGCTCGACAAGAAGCCCTTCACGGAGCAGGAACTGGACCGCGCGCGCAGCAAGTGGCTGACGTCGTGGGAACAGACGTACAGCGATCCCGAGCAGGTGGGCGTGGCGTTGTCCGAAGCGATCGCCGCGGGCGACTGGCGCCTGTTCTTCCTGCAACGCGACCGCGCGCGCAAGGCAACGCTGGCCGAGGTGCAAAAGGCCGCGACGACCTATCTGGTGCAGAGCAACCGCATCGAGGGCCGCTACATTCCGACCGAGAAGCCGGTGCGTGCGCCGCAGACGGAACGCGTGGACCTCACGGCGGTGTTCAAGGACTACAAGGGCGATCCGGACTTCAAGGCTGCGTCGGCGTTCGATCCCTCGCCGGCCAACATCGACAAGCTGACGCAACGCACGACGCTTGATCTGCCGAATGGTCCGGTGAAACTGGCGCTGCTGCCCAAGGCGACGCGCGGCAGCCGTGTGCAGGCGCAGATGCTGATCCAGTTCGGCAACGAAAAAGACCTGCTGGGCCAGCGCGTCAATTCCAGCGCAGCGGCCGACCTGCTGCTGCGCGGCACGGACAAGCTGTCGCGCCAGGATATCCAGGACCGTCTGGACAAACTGCAGGCTGAACTTGGCTTTTCCGGCGGCGGCACGACGCTGAAGGTGGCGATGTCGACCAAGGGCGAGAATCTGCCGGAATTGACGGCGCTGGCGCTGGAGATCATCCGCAACGCCAGCTTCCCGAAGGAGCAGGTCGAGGAATATCAACGCCAGCTTGAAACGTCGATCCAGAACGCGATGACGGAACCGTCGGCGCTGGCCGGCCGAGCGCTGGCTCGCCACGACAATCCGTGGCCTGCGGACGATCTGCGTTATGTGCCGACGTTCGAAGAGTCGCTGGCTAGCGTGCGCGGCCTGAACCGCGAGGCGCTGGCAACGTTCCACGCCAAGTTCTACGGCGCTGGCGATATCGAGTTCTCGGCGGTGGGTGACTTCGAGCCGGCAGCAGTGGAAAAGTCGCTGCGCACGGGACTGGCCGGATGGAAGAAGGCGCCGGCCTACACCCGCGTGCCGAACCCGTACCGCGACGTACCGGCCAAGCAGTTCGACATCGATACGCCGGACAAGGCCAACGCGTTCTACCTGTCGCGCATGCCGTTGAAGGTGCAGGATACGGACGCGGACTATCCGGCGCTGTACCTGGCCAATTACCTGTTCGGTGCATCGGAAACGTCGCGCTTGTGGAACCGGGTGCGCGAGACGGAAGGCCTGTCGTACAACGTGCGCAGCTCGCTGTCGGTGTCGGCGTTTGAACCGACCGCAAGCTGGAGCATTTACGCGATCTACGCGCCGCAGAATCGCGAGCGGCTGGAGAAGGCGATCAACGAGGAACTGGCGCGCGTGTTGAAGGACGGTTTCTCGGAGAAGGAAATCACGGAGGGCATTACGGCGCTGCTGAACTACCGGAATCTGGCTCGGGCGCAGGACGACGTGTTGGCAAGCACGTGGCTGGACTACCTGGAGCGCGGCCGCACGTTCGCGTGGTCTGCGGAAATGGACAAGAAGATTTCCGCCTTGACGCCGGAGACGGTGAACGCGGCGCTGCGCAAGTATGTGCGTCCGGACGGGTTCAGCACGGCGCTGGCGGGGGATTTCAAGAAACCCTGATGCTCCCTATGTTTGGAAAAGCCCCTGCCTCGGCAGGGGTTTTTTTTGCATAGTGGGTGGGCTGTTGCGGTTTGATGATTCTGGGATTGGGCTTAACCATTCCATCCATGGGGCCAATTCTATCTGTCTGATCTATTACTCGGTTATTTGGAAAGATGTTTTCAGGGATTAAGGGTTTATCCCAGGTGGGAAGGCGCGCACAATTCAGTCCATCGGGAACAGCAAACGAACCACGACGGAGTGCCGCCGGATTCGGTCCCTCTTTACGACGAATTGGAGGTCTCACCATGAAAACCCTAGCAACCACCCTTTTCCTATCCCTGGCCCTGGCCGGTTTCGGCGCACAAGCCGCCGGCGTCGAGCAAGCAAAGAGCAGCGCCCAAGTGGCGACGGAACTGCAAGCAGCGAAGGCAAGCGGCCAGTACACGTTCGGCGAGCTGGACTATCCGCCCGCCCTGCCCCAGAAGACCAGCCTGAGCTCGCAGGAAGTGCAAGCCGAGCTGCAGCAAGCCAAGGTCAGCGGTCAATACACGTTCGGCGAACTGCAGTACCCGCCGGTCGTTGCAACGTCGAGCAGCGCCAAGTCGCGCGCCGAAGTTCAGCAGGAACTGGCGCAAGCAAAGGCCAGCGGTCAATACACGTTCGGCGAGCTCGAGTACCCGCCGATCAGCCGGTGAGCTGCTTGCTGTAGCCCGGCCGGCCTCGGGTGGCATCATGGCCTGAGGCCGGTATTTTCGGTGTACAGCGGCGGTTGAAGTAGCAGTAGCAGTAGTCGTTGAAGTCAGCAGTTGAAGTGCAGTTCGCAGTTGAAGTTG